>NZ_JBQEPN010000032.1:0-316 GCF_052045775.1 Curtobacterium sp. 22159 | reverse complement strand
TGACGACCTGCACGGGCTCGACCAGCAGGCGTGGGTGACGACGGCGTACCTCATCACCTCGACCATCGCGACGCCGATCTACGGCAAGCTCTCCGACATCTTCGGCCGCCGCCCGCTCTACATCTTCGGCATCGTGGTGTTCATCCTCGGCGCCGTGCTGTCCTCGATGTCCACCTCGATGCTCATGCTCGCGGGCTTCCGCGCCGTGCAGGGCATCGGCGCCGGCGCGCTCATGTCGCTGCCGCTGGCCATCATGGGTGACATCCTCGCGCCCCGCGAGCGTGCGAAGTACCAGGGCTACTTCCTCGCCGTGTTC
>NZ_JBQEPN010000031.1:0-377 GCF_052045775.1 Curtobacterium sp. 22159 | reverse complement strand
CGGCGCCATGCTGACCATCCCGCTGTACCTGCAGATCGTCGTCGGCCTGACCCCGACCGAGTCCGGGTTCGCGACGCTCCCCCTCGTGGGCGGCCTCATGATCGCGTCGATCACCTCCGGTCAGATCGTGGCCCGCGTCGGCCGGTACCGCATCTTCCCGGTGATCGGCACGGCACTGGTGTCCTCCGGCTACGTCGTGCTCACGTTCATGACGATCGACAAGCCGCTCTGGTTCCTCATGATCGGCATGTTCCTCATCGGCCTCGGCCTCGGGTCGGTCATGCAGTCGCTGACCCTCGCCTCGCAGGGGTCCGTGGAGGCCCGGGACATGGGCGTCGCCACGTCGTCGGCCACGTTCTTCCGGCAGATCGGCGGCA
>NZ_JBQEPN010000030.1:0-400 GCF_052045775.1 Curtobacterium sp. 22159 | reverse complement strand
GACGACCTGTCGAAGGTCCTCGACGACGCGAAGATCACGGACGGTCCCGACCAGGGCGCCACCATCGACGGGAACACCCTGTCCTGGTCCGGAGCACTCGCCGCCGGCGACACCGTCAAGGTCACCTACGTCGCGACGGTGAACACCCCGGACACCGGTGACAAGGTCCTCTCCAACGCCGCGGTCGCCGGCGACGGTGGATCCTGCGCCACGGACGGCGGGTGCGAGACGACGAACCCCGTCGGCTCGTACACGGTCGAGAAGACCTCCTCCGCGACGGGTCCGGTGCACCCCGGCGACACGGTCACCTACACGGTGACGGTGACGAACACCGGCAAGGCCGCCTACTCGGCGACCGCTCCGGCCACGATCACCGACGACCTGTCGAAGGTCCTCGACG
>NZ_JBQEPN010000029.1:0-403 GCF_052045775.1 Curtobacterium sp. 22159 | reverse complement strand
GACGACCTGTCGAAGGTCCTCGACGACGCGGAGTACAACGGCGACGCCTCCGACGGTGCCACCGTCGACGGGAACACCCTGTCCTGGTCGGGCCCGCTCGCGATCGGTGCGACGCAGACGATCACCTACTCGGTCACGGTGAACAACCCCGACACGGGCGACAACGTGCTCAAGAACGCGGTCCGGCCGACGTCCCCGGGTGGCTCCTGCGACCCGGACGGCGAGTGCACGACCAGCACGGACGTGCGTGCGTTCACGGTGACGAAGACGTCGTCGCCGGCGGGCACCATCCACGAGGGTGACGAGGTGACCTACACGGTGACGGTGAAGAACACCGGGACCGCGGACTTCACCGCAGCGAACCCGGCCGCGTTCACCGACGACCTGTCGAAGGTCCTCGACG
>NZ_JBQEPN010000028.1:0-436 GCF_052045775.1 Curtobacterium sp. 22159 | reverse complement strand
GCTCGGCACCCCGGACGGCGTCCACGAGCTGTTCTCGATCCGGGTGCCGTACCTGCTGTCGTTCCTCTCGACACACACCTTCAACGGCACCGTCGAGGGCATCAACGACCTGCAGGCCCAGTACTCGCACGTCTACGGTCCCGGCGACTACAAGCCGATCATCTGGGTGACGTACTGGTCGTTCCGGTGGATGATCGCGCTCGGTGTCGGCGCGGTGCTGGTGTCGCTCGTCGGCCTCTGGCTGACCCGCAAGGGGCGCTTCCCGGCGCAGCGCTGGGTCTGGCGCATCGCGACCTGGACCGTGCCGCTGCCGATGGCCGCGATGATCGTCGGCTGGATCTTCACGGAGATGGGCCGGCAGCCGTGGCTGGTGTTCGGGCTCCTGAAGACGAGCGACGGCGTCTCACCGAACGTGACCGGGGTCGAGGTCCTCATC
>NZ_JBQEPN010000027.1:0-436 GCF_052045775.1 Curtobacterium sp. 22159 | reverse complement strand
GCTCGGCACCCCGGACGGCGTCCACGAGCTCTTCTCGATCCGGGTGTCGTACCTGCTCTCGTTCCTGTCGACCCACACGATGCACGGAACAGTTGAGGGGATCCGCGAACTGCAGGCCCAGTACAGCCAGGTCTACGGGCCCGGGGACTACTCCCCCACGATCTGGGTCACCTACTGGGCGTTCCGCTGGATGATCGGGTTCGGGGCCGTCTCCGTCCTGCTCGCGCTCGCCGGTCTCGTGCTGCTCCGCCGCGGACGGGTGCCGCAGCGCCGATGGATCTGGCGGGTCGCCGTCTGGTCGGCGCCGCTGCCGATGGCGGCGATGACCGTCGGCTGGATCTTCACCGAGATGGGTCGCCAGCCGTGGCTCGTGTTCGGGCTCCTGAAGACGAGCGCCGGTGTGTCCCCGAACGTGACCGGGGTCGAGGTCCTCATC
>NZ_JBQEPN010000026.1:0-481 GCF_052045775.1 Curtobacterium sp. 22159 | reverse complement strand
GGGCTACTTCCTCGCCGTGTTCGGCATCTCCTCGGTGATCGGCCCGCTCATCGGCGGCCTGCTCGCCGGCACCTCCGAGATCCTCTGGATCACCGGGTGGCGCTGGGTGCTCCTCATCAACGTCCCGATCGGCATCGCCGCACTGGTGATGGTCATCGTCTTCCTGCACCTCCCGAAGGTGCACGGCGGGGACACCGCGAAGCCGAAGGTCGACTGGTGGGGTGCGACCGCGGTCATCGTGACGCTCGTGCCGCTGCTGCTCGTCGCCGAACAGGGCCGCACGTGGGGTTGGGGCTCGCCGGGCGCCATCGCCTGCTACGTCGTCGGTGTCGTGGGGCTGATCGGGCTGCTGCTCATCGAGTCGAAGATGGGCGACGCGGCGATCATCCCGCTCAAGCTGTTCCGCTCGGGCACGTTCTCGATGGCGACGGTCATCGGCTTCCTCGTCGGCTTCGCGATGTTCGGCGCCATGCTGACCATC
>NZ_JBQEPN010000025.1:0-546 GCF_052045775.1 Curtobacterium sp. 22159 | reverse complement strand
GCAGGAGTTCCAGTTCGGCATGAACTGGTCCACGTACTCGCGGTTCGTCGGTGACGTCTTCGGCGCACCGCTCGCGCTCGAGGGGATCCTCGCCTTCTTCCTCGAGGCCGCGTTCATCGGCATCTGGATCTTCGGCTGGGACCGTTTGCCGAAGCGGGTCCACCTCGTGAGCATCTGGCTCACCGCACTCGGGACGCTCCTGTCGGCCTACTTCATCATCGCCGCGAACGCGTTCATGCAGCACCCGGTCGGCTACCGCCTCGATCCTTCCCGTGGCCGCGCAGAGCTGACCGACATCTGGGCGGTCGTGACGAACAAGGTCGCGCTCGCCGCATTCCCGCACACGATCGCCGCGTCGTTCATGGTCGCTGCCGCCGTCGTGATCGCGGTCGCGGGCTGGCACCTCTCCCGGAACCAGCACCTCGAGACCATGCTCCCGGCGATCAAGTTCGGCCTCTGGACGATGGTCGCAGCGGGCGCCGTCACGGTGCTCACCGGTGACCAGCTCGGCCTGGTCATGGTCGACACGCAGCCGATGAAGATGGC
>NZ_JBQEPN010000024.1:0-546 GCF_052045775.1 Curtobacterium sp. 22159 | reverse complement strand
GCCATCTTCATCGGCTGCGTGTCGACCATGGTGAGGCCGAGCTGGTCGCCGGTGAGGACCGTGAGCGCTCCGGCGGCGAGCATGGTCCACATGCCGAACTTCAGCGCCGGCATCATGGTCTCGAGGTTCTGGTTGCGCGCCAGGTGGTACGCGGCGACCGAGATGATCACGGCCGCGGCCACCATGAAGCAGGCGAACAGCGTGTGCGGGAACGCGGCGAGGGCGACCTTGTTGCCC
The DNA here is from genome assembly GCF_052045775.1 of Curtobacterium sp. 22159. Classification (NCBI taxonomy): domain Bacteria; kingdom Bacillati; phylum Actinomycetota; class Actinomycetes; order Micrococcales; family Microbacteriaceae; genus Curtobacterium; species Curtobacterium sp. 22159. The sequence continues at coordinate 309 of NZ_JBQEPN010000024.1, read as the reverse complement.
AGCACCGCCCAGATGTCCGTGAGCTCCGCGCGCCCCTTCGCCTCGTTCATGGCGAACCCGACCGGGTGCTGCATGAAGGCGTTGGCGGCGATGATGAAGTACGCCGACATGATCGTGCCCGCGCTCACGCACCAGATGCTGGCGAGGTGCAGCCCCTTCGGCAGACGATCCCACCCGAAGATCCACACGCCGATGAACGCCGCCTCGAAGAAGAACGCGAGGATGCCCTCGAGCGCGAGCGGCGCACCGAAGACGTCACCGACGAACCGGGAGTAGTTCGACCAGTTCATGCCGAACTGGAACTCCTGC
>NZ_JBQEPN010000023.1:0-714 GCF_052045775.1 Curtobacterium sp. 22159 | reverse complement strand
CTCGTTCCTGGTGACCAACACCGGCAACGTGACCGTGACGGACCCCCGTGTCGATGAGGGCAAGTTCACCGGCACCGGTCAGCTTGCGCCGATCGACTACCCGGCCACGGTCACCCTGCAGCCGGGTGAATCGGTCACCTACACCACCACGTACGTGGTGACGCAGGCCGACGTTGACTCCGGAGAGCTGTCGAACACCGCCACCGCGACCGGCAACACGCCCCCGGGGACGGACATCCCGCCGACCCCGCCGTCGACGGTCGTCGTGGTCACCGACCCGAAGCCGGCACTGACGGTCGTGAAGACCGCCGACGTGACGAAGATCACCACGGTGGGGCAGAAGGTGACGTACTCGTTCCTGGTGACGAACGCCGGCAACGTGACCATCACCAACCCGACTGTCAAGGAAGGCGACTTCTCCGGCCACGGCAAGCTGTCTGCAGTCACCTGCCCGTCGCATGACGACATCACGCTCGAGCCCGGTGACACCGAGATCTGCACCGCCACCTACACGGTGGTGGCCGCGGACCTCGCCGCAGGCGCCGGGAAGCTCACCAACACCGCCACGGTGACCGGTGACCTGCCCGGCGGTGGGTCGCTGACCTCCGACCCGTCGACCTCGACGGTGACCCCGGACCCGCCGGCGACCCCGATCGCAGCGGGCACCCCGCCGCGTCCGGGCCAGCTCGCCTTCACCGGTACGGAGCTCGTCGG
>NZ_JBQEPN010000022.1:0-966 GCF_052045775.1 Curtobacterium sp. 22159 | reverse complement strand
ACGGGTGTGCCGAAGGAGAGGATCGCGGGGTCGATGCGGGTTTGCTGCACGGGCTGCTTCCTGTCAATGCCCCGGCGTTCGGGGCACCGCAGAGTCTCCTGGTCCGCGCGCGACCGCTGGCGGATTCCGGACGCGACAGCCCCGATGGTCGGAGGAGACGGCTACGAGGGCCGAGAACGCGGGGTGCGGGCTCGGACGGCGTCAGGCGCCCCTCCGGTCGGGAGATCTGCCGGTACGGGTCACGTGCACCAGCAGAGCAGGGACCGCCGAGAGCACCGCACCGATCACCCACAGCAGCGGCGACGACGCGAAGCCGCCATCGGGAGACTCGCTCGGTCCGGCTCGCATGAAGAGGATGGCGTCTACGACCAGTACCGCGGGGACCACGAGAAGCGCCGTGGTCCCGAGCCAAGCGGACCTTCGCACACCCGTACCGAGCACCGCGCACACCGCGAGGGCGGCACCTGTCACCACCGTGACCATCACGAGCACCACCAAGCCCGGCAACCCCGTCAGGAGGACGGCGACTGCGCCGCCGTGGGCGAACTGGGCTGCGACGGCGCCGACTCCAGCCGCCAGCAGCGCATGCGGCCACGGGCCTGTCCCGGTGCGGCCGCGTCCGTCGGTGTCCCCACGAGTCACAGCCCGATCCTCGGACGAAGAGTCGTCGACAGCTCGATCGCGAGTTGGTCGCCGGCCCAGCCATCCGATGACCGACGGTCCACAGCGCGCGTCGTCCGCAATCGTGACGACAGTGCGCGAGGGACGCAGGAGCATCGACAAGGGCGCGCAGAGCACTTCCGCAGATCGGGTGCTTCATCGACTGCTCGAGCCAGCTGGCGACCGTGACGACGGGCCAACTGGTCCAGCTCCCTCGTCAGCGACGTCGGGGTGCGTGCCCGTATGCGTCGAGTCATGGACGAGCGGGCGCCCGAGGATGCTCCTCGGGATTGGTGTGGAACGCTG
>NZ_JBQEPN010000021.1:1750-8635 GCF_052045775.1 Curtobacterium sp. 22159 | reverse complement strand
GGTGTTGGTCACCAGGAACGAGTACGTGATGGTCTGCCCGGCTTCGGCTGCCTCCGCGTCGGAGCTCTTCACGATCTTCAGACCGGGCGCACGGTCGATCGGAACGTTCGAGTTCGACGGGGTCGACACGATCGGTTCGCCGGACGGCGGGGTACCACCGGCGGTCGCGCTGTTGGTCAACGAATCGGCGTTGTCCACGTCGGCCTGGGTGACGGTGTACTCGGCCGTGCAGGTCTCCGCTTCGCCGACCGCGAGGGTCGTGTCAGGGCAGGTGATCTCACCGAGCTCACCGGTGCCGGAGAAGTCGGTGTCGTTCACGACGACGTCACGCATCGTGACGTTGCCGGTGTTGGTCACCAGGAACGAGTACGTGATCTTCTGCCCGGCCTTGGTGATCTTGTCCGTGTCAGCGGTCTTCGTGATCGTGATGGCCGGCTGCGGGGGGACGGGGATCGTGACCTCCGACGGCGGCGTGGTCACGGGCGGGGTGTTGCCCCCGGGCGGGTTGCCCGTCGCGGTCGCGGAGTTCGTCACCGAACCGGAGTCGACGTCCGCGGCGGTCAGCGTGTAGGTGGCGTCACAGACCATGTCCGCGCCAGCGGCGAGGGAAGTCGCCGGGCACTCGATGGCCGAGATGTCACCGGTACCGGTGAAGTCACCCTCGTTGACGGTGATGTCGTCCATCGGCAGGTTGCCGGTGTTCGTCACGGTGAAGTGGTAGGTGATGACCTGGCCGGGTCGGAAACTCTCCGGACCTGACGGGTCAGCCGACTTCACGACCGTCAGGCCCGGACGGGCGGTCGCTGCCGGGGTGCTCGTCGACGACGGCGGGGAGGTCACCGTCGCGCCGGTGGGCGAGGTGCCCGTGGCAGTGGCGGTGTTGTCCACCGACCCGGACGCGGCGTCAGCGGCGGTGATCGTGTACGGGTCGTCAGCGGCGCAGGTGGTCGAAGCCTCCGGCGCGAGCGTCGCTGCCTCACACGTGACGGCGCCGACCTTCGGGTCATTGACCGCGACCGCGCTCACGGGCACGTCACCGCTGTTGGTGACGGTGAACGTGTACTGGATCGTGTCGCCAGCGTCGGTGATTGTGTCGCCGTTCGCGTCGACCGGCGTCCCGGCGCGCTTGACCAGCGTCAACGCCGGCGACTCGAACGTGACCGTCGTGTCAGCGGGCGGGTTCAGGCCGTTCGTGGTCACGTTGTCAGGCCCGTTCGTGTAGCTGCCGGCCGTGTTCGCGGTCACCGGGACGGTGATCGTGCACGATGCCTGCCCGGCATTGAGCGTTCCGTTGGTGATCGCGAGCGAGGTCGCCCCGGCGGGAGCGGCGGTGGTCGCCTGGCAGGTGCCCCCGACGGCGCCGCCGGTCGCGGTCAGCCCGCTCGGCAGAGCATCGGTGAAGCTCCATCCGGCCTTGGAACCGAGCTCGCTGGTGTTCGTCACCGTGAACGTCAGAGTCGACGTCCCCCCGGTCGGAACGACCGCCGGGCTGAAGGACTTGTCCAGCTGCGGGGTGACGTCGAGGATGCGGATGTTGTCGATTGCGCTGTCGTTGCCGCCACCGGAACCGTTGTTGTTGATCATCCGAACGCCCACGGAGTTGCCCGAGAACAGCACGGCACCGTTCGAGGTGTAGGTGCCGACGTTCACTGCAGTGTCCGGGAACTGCCCGATGCCGGGAGCGGTCACGATCTGAGGGGACGAGCACGCGTCAAGTTGCGAGCCTGCGTTGGTTGCGGTGCCGGCACTGTTGAGCAGCTGGAACTGCAGCAGCGGGTGAGACGCAACGGCACAGTTGATCGCTGCGACATCGACGCTGAAGGCGATGAACCGGTTGCTCGCAGTGAACGGCACGTTCGTCGCGGTCTGGAACTGCACAAGACCCGCGCCAGGATTGTTCGACGTGTACGCGCTCAGGGCGATGTTGTTCGCGGACGCCGCGGTCGACTGTCCGCGGTAGATGCCGAGCGACTGCGCGAGCTGCTGCACGCGGTTCCAGTTCGCCTGGCTCGCATTTTCGCCCGGTGCTTGACGGCAGATCTGCTCCGCGGTCGCGTCCGTCGTGGAAGCTGCGGCGGATGCCAAGATGCCGTTGCAGTAATCGAGCCAGGGTGCATCGGCGGTGTACTTCTGCCCACTCGCCCCGGTGTACTGCGTCAGCGTTCTCACTGGAGTCGGCGTGGTGTTCTGGAAGTCTTCGCTGTACACGATGGTTCCCGCCGACGGCGTCCCCGGGTTACCGGGAGCCGCTTGCGCAGGAGCCGCGGGTCCGGCAAGCAGCGCCGTCGCTGCGAGGGTGGACACCGTCAACGCGAGCGCGCCGACACCGGCCACGACCTGCAACGGCCGCGACCGCAGCGAGAACACCCCCCGCCGCTGAGTCGTCCGTGTGGAGCGGCGCTGCGCTCCCGGCCAGTGCAGGTTCACTCTGATCCCCTTGATCGATCCGACAACCGCGACATGGCGGCGCGCTCCGGTCGCGAGCGCTTCTCCGGTCATCAAAACCTGAGAACAAGCTTGGAACCAGGGGTCGCAGGGTCTTTCCACCCCGAACGAACGGATTTCCACCCCCGACAGGTCGAGCTCTGTGCCTCGAGCAGATGGATCAGACTTGTTCTGCCTCCTTCAGCACCCGTCTTCCACACCGGCTCGTGCGATCGCCCCCTCGACCAGGGGACAAACGCGATGGCAACGTCGACAACAACTGTCGCGCCCTGGCACCCTGTGTGGGTGATGTGTGCGGCTGTCGGAGTGCCCGGTGAACTCAGCTGACCTCCCGGCCGCGGTGATCCAACTCGCCCAGGCCGAGGGCGCCGACGCAGCGGCCGCGCTCGTCGAGGATCACTGGGACGTCGTCGCAGCGACCGCGCCGCACCACCTGCTGGCGGCGGTGAAGGCGCTGCCCGGGGAGGCCTTCATGCGCAATCCCGGGCTGTTCGTCGCCGCGAACCACCTCGAGCACGTCGTCGCCGGCGGGAACCCGGGACGCGTGCACCCGGCGCTGGAGCATCCGCCGATCCCGAGGCCCGGCCAGTCGATGCTCGAGCAACTGATCCAGCTCGCCGCGGACTCCGCTGCCGCGCGGACCCGGGACGACCCCGAGGAAGCGGCCCGGATCGCCGAGGACGCACTCGACCGCGTCAGTACCGCCCCGATCGATGCGGTCGCCGGACTCGAGAAGTCGATGGCACACCTGCGGTTGCAGTGGGCCCGCTCCCTCGACGCCGCCGCATCCCCTCGCGCCGCCGTGGAGTACGAGCGGGTGTTCGACCTGGCGCGCGCCACGGAACAGCCCTACGTCGCCCGCCGTGCCGCCGCCGGCGCTGCGTGGATCCACGCCGAACGCGGTCGGACCGACCTCGCACGGACATGGGTGCAACGCGCTCACGACGAAGGTGTCACCGAAGACCGGTACGACGCGGCGCTGTTCGTCACCGAAGCGCTCATGCACACCGACCGCGACGAGCTCACGGAAGCCGCCGCGCTCCTCGACCGAGCCGAGCAGGTCGGGCTCGGCGAGTACTGGGCGCCCGCGATGTTCGTGCGGTCCCTGCACGCCCACAACATCGCCGACGCGGCGATCACCGAGTCCCGCTTGGAGCTGCACCTGCAGCGGCACCCGGTGCTCGGTTCCACCGGGGTCGACGGCCGTCTCGCGCGCGCCGCACGGGTGCGCGTGCAGCTCCTCCGCGGCAAGTTCGCCGCGGCGATCGACGCCAGCATCGACCTGTCGTCTTCGGACAGGGTGATCGCGGCCGCGATCGCGCAGGTCCAACGCCGCCACCGCGCTGCGCTGGACCTCAGCGAGTCCGTCACGCACGACGGGGTCGAGCCGCGCCTCCAGTCCAACGCCCTCCTGATCCACGCCGCCGCCGCGAACGCACTCGGGTACACGGACACCGCCACACACGCGTTCCTCCGCGCGGACGCCCTCATCCAGCATGCGGGCATGCACACCAGTTACGAAGCGATCACCCCGTCGGAACTCGACCAGCTCGTGCAGCTCGCCGGTACGGAGGCGCGGACGGCCACGCGGATCGGGCCAGCCCGCCGGGACCTCCCGCAGCTGACGAAGCGGGAGAACGACGTCCTCGCCCTCCTCACCACGGAACTGACCGCCGCCGAGATCGCCTCGACGCTGTTCATCAGCCCCAACACGATGAAGAGCACCACGCGGCTGCTCTACCGGAAACTGCAGGTGAGCTCCCGCGCCCAAGCCGTCGACTTCGCTCGCCGAGCAGGATTCCCGAGCAACCGGACGCCGCAGTAGCGCGAATCCACCCTCCTTCACGGGATCTCCACCCCGACGGCGGCCGGCTCGGCGTGGCTCGAGTCATACCGTGGACTGCGGAGGGCCTGATCCCCTTCCCGCCGGCGCCCGACCCGCTCGTCCCTGAGCCGGGCAGCGAACGGGCGCCGGCAGCTCCAGGGGCGGAACGAACCACATGGGGGGCGCTCCGCCCCTGTTCGTCCCCGGCGCTGCGGCCCGACCGACTCGCGATCGCGGAAGCAACCCCCAGAACGGGAATCCGACTTCGCGGCCCGCGTGTGTACGTTCACGAGTCAGGCACCTTCCCCCGGCCGAAGGCAGGACCATGATCAACGCGCTCAACGTCGCGCTCCGGAGCGAGCTCGAACTGCTGACCGCTGTCGGGGACCAGCTCGACGCCCTGCGACTCGAGGTGGACCACGGGGCGTCGGAGCGGGCGGACGCACTCGCCGCCACACTGGGCCCGCTCCTCGACGATCTCCGGCTGTCCACGTTGCACCGCGATGTCCTCGCCGACGCGGTCGCGACCGAATGGGGAACCAGCGACAGCGAGCTCCTGACCCTCGCCAGCCAGGCGGCGACGCCGGTGTGGGGCGAGATCCTCACGCTCCACATCTGCGGCATGCACGAAGCGGCGCTCCGGATACGAGGTGCTCGCGGGTGGATCCTGGCCCAGTCCCCGGGTCCGAGCCGCGCCGTCCTCGTCGCGCGGTGGCCCCGCTCGACCGATCCGGACGCCTACCTGACCGCCGCGGGCGACGGACCGAGCGCGACCTTCCCACGCCGCTCGGTGTAGTCGTCGACGGTGACGGTGGGGAACGGGTGGACGCGCCCGTTCCCCATCGGGATCAGAACGCGTCCCACCCAGCTGCCTGGTCGCGGAGCCGCCGCATCACGCGCAGTGTCGGCTCGTCCGGGACCCGTCCTGCGGGCACGGCCAGCCAGAGCGTGTTGATCGGGCCGACCTCTGCCTCGTGGACGAGCACGACGGACCCGGCCGCGAGCGCCGGTTCTGCGAGGTACCGAGGGAGCGCGGTGACACCAGCCCCCGCCACCACCGCCGCCAGCAGCCCGCGGAGGTCGGGGAGGACGACGCTGACCCGGTTGTCGGGCCGCTCGTCGAACTGGCTCCGCCAGTACCGTCGCACGATCGACCGCTGTTCGTCGTAGACCACGAGGGGCAGGTGGCGGAGGGCGGCCCGCGGGTCCCGCGCGAGGAGCTCGGCGTCCACCGAAGCGGCCACGGACGGCGCCCCGACGAGGACGAACTCCTCGTCGATCAGACCGCGGCCTTCGATGCGGGACGACTCCGGACGGATCGAGGACACCACGACGTCCAGGTCGTCGGCGACGAGGCGTTCGAGGAGGTCCTGGGCGAGGCCGACGGTGAACCGCAGGGACAGTCCGTCGGCTGCCAGCGGCGCGAGCGCGGGGATCAGCCGTGCAGCGACCACGTCACTCGCGCCGCCGATCCGGACGGTCCCGGTCGCTCCCGACGAGGGCGGGTCGCTCCAGACGCTGCGCAGTGCCTCGACCGGGCCCAGGACGCGTGCAGCGAGGGCGTCGGCATCCGGCGTCGGCACCGCGCCCGTGCGGGACCGCGTGAAGAGGGCGCGCCCGAGCTGTCGTTCGAGCTGCTGGATCCGTTCGCTCACCGTGGGCTGGCTGATGCCGAGCCGGTGCGCCGCCGCGGACATCGAGCCGCTCCGGTGGACCTCGGCGAACGTCGCGAGCAGGTCGAGGTCGAGCCGGGTTCGTTCCATCGGTTTCTCGATACCTCCATTGACGACAAGGGGAAGGATTCCGATCGTAGCGGCGCTGGACCCGGCAGCGGTACGGACGGTACCGACCACCACACAGGAGGAACACATGGCGAAGGTACTCATGGTCGCGACGGCCGCCGACCACATCACCCTGTCGGTCGGAGCAGCGCACCCCACCGGGTTCTGGGCGGAGGAACTCGTCGTGCTGCACCGCGTGCTCACCGCGGCCGGCCACCAGGTCGAGCTCGCGACGCCGAACGGGGCCCGCCCGCCCGTCGACCCGGCCAGCCTCGACCTCGGCACCCCCGAAGGGATCGCCCTCCGCGACGAACTCGACGCGATCGACGCGTGGCTGGCGTCCCCGACCCCGCTCGCGGAGGTCCGCGACGGAGACCACGACGCGATCGTGCTGCCGGGCGGACACGGCCCGATGACGGACCTCGCGGACGACCCCGACCTCGGGCGACTCCTCGTCGCGGCGCTCGATCGGGACCTCGTGATCGGAGCGCTCTGCCACGGACCGGCCGGCCTGCTGAGCGCCCGGCGCCCCGACGGCGGGTTCGCGTTCGCGGGACGACGGATCGCCGCGTTCACCGACGCGGAGGAACTCGCCGGAGGACTCGGCGACCGTTCGCCCTACCTGCTCGCCTCGACGCTCTCCGGACTCGGCGCCGACGTGCACATCGGCGCGGAGTGGAGCAGCGCGGTCGTCGTCGACGGCCGCCTCGTCACGGGGCAGAACCCGCAGTCGAGCACGGCCACGGCGGAGGCTCTCGTCACGGCGCTGGGCTGACCGACGCCGAGGAGCTCGGGCTCACCACGGAACGGACTGGAGGCGCGGTGCCAGCTGGC
>NZ_JBQEPN010000021.1:0-1700 GCF_052045775.1 Curtobacterium sp. 22159 | reverse complement strand
GCGGTGCCAGCTGGCACCGCGCCTCCCGTCTGCTCGTCGGTCACCGCCGGGGCCAGGGATCAGTCCGTGCCCGGTGGTGATCCAGGGTCCGGCCGGCACTCGTGTGTGCGAGTACGTGCCGGCCGGACCGTGGATCTCGTCAGACGTTGTCCGTGTGGTCACCGTGCTGGCGACGTCGGCGGACGATCAGCAGTCCGCCACCGAGGGCGAGCAGCAGCAGCGCCAGGCCGATGCCGGGGCCGACGAGCTCCGTACCGGTGAAGGCGAGCCCCGGGATGATCGGAACCGGTCCTGCCGGGTCGCCGGCGATCGGAGTGCCGGTCACACAGCTGCCGGACGGGTCACAGGAGCCGCCGTCCACGGTCGGGTCGACCGAGTTGCGGATCGCTCCGTTCCCGGACCCCGCGGGCTTGACCGTCACGGAGTACGTGACCGTGATGGTCTGCCCGACCTGCAGCGGGCCGGCCCAGCGCAACGTCGTCCCGTCCAGCACGGCGCCGTGGGTGGCGTCGTCGTTGTAGGTGGCGTCGTCGAGCACGTCCGACATGTCGTCGTCGAACTTCGCCGGGTTCGCCGTCGTGTACGCGGTGGCGCCGGTGTTCTTGACCGTGATCGTGTAGGACACCTTCGTACCCGGCTTGACCGCGTCGGTGGTGGACACCTGCTTGGTCACCGTGTACGACCCGACGGGCGTGTTCGTCAGGCACGTGCCGTCCGGGTCACAGCCACCGCCAGGGCCGGTCGGGACGACCGCGTTCACGAGGTGGTGGTTGCCGGTGTCCGGGGTGTTGACCGTCACCGAGTACGTCACCTTCACCGTCTGCCCGACCGCGAGCGGGCCGGACCAGGTGAGGGTCACCCCGTCGACCTTCGCTCCCTGCGTCGCGTCCTTGTTGTAGGTCGCGTCGTCGAGCACGTTGGTCAGGTCGTCGCTGAACGATGCCGGGGCGTCCGCCGTGTAGGCGACCGTGCCGGTGTTCGTGACGGTGACCGTGTACTTCACCGTGCCGCCGGGGGTGGTGCTGGTGGCATCGGCGGTCTTGGTGACGGTGAACGAGCCGGAGGGCACGTTGGCCGTGCAGGCGGCGTTGTCGGTGTCGACGTCGCAGTCACCGCCCGAGTTCCGCGGCGTGACGACCGTGTTGTCGAGGTGCTGGTCGCCGGTGTCGGGGTCGTTGACCGTCACCGAGTAGGTGATGGTCTGCGAGGCCCCGGCCGCGAGCGGGCCGGACCAGGACAGGGTCGGCGCGTCGTAGGTCGCGCCGTTGGAGGCGTCACCGTTGTAGGTGGCGTCGTCCAGGACCTTCGACAGGTCGTCGGTGAAGGACGCCGGCGCGGCCGTCGTGTAGTCGGCCTTCCCGGTGTTCGTGACGACGACGGTGTAGGTCACCTTCTGGCCGGGGACGACCTCGGTGCGGTCCGCGGTCTTCACGACCGTGAACGCCTGCAGCGGGTTCGTCGTCGTGCACTCGCCCGCGGTGGCGCAGGTGCCGCCGTTGTCCGGGTCGCCGGTGACGACGTTCGTCAGGGTGCCGTCACCGGTTCCGGCGGGTCCGACCTTCACCTGGTAGGTGATGGTCTGCGTTCCGCCGACCTCGACCGGACCCGCCCAGGTCAGCGTCGTGCCGGTGACCTTCGCGCCGTTCGTCGCCGAGCCGGCCACGTAGGTGGCGTCGTCGAGGACCTTCGACAGGTCGTCG
>NZ_JBQEPN010000020.1:0-20176 GCF_052045775.1 Curtobacterium sp. 22159 | reverse complement strand
GGCCACGTTCTTCCGGCAGATCGGCGGCACGCTCGGCACCGCGGTGCTGCTGTCCGTGCTGTTCTCCGTGATGCCGTCGAACATCCTGCACGCGACCGCGGACCGGACCGACCTCCGCGCCGCGCTCGACGCGGCCACGACCCCGACCATCGCGACGGCGAGCGAGAACCGCGGGGTCATGGCGAAGATGTGGTCGCCGATCGTCACACCGCTCGAGCGGAACGTGCAGTCCTCGCTCGATGCCGTGACCGCGAAGGTGACGCAGTCGACCGCAGCGGCGCCGCAGGCCGTGCAGCAGCAGGCCCTCGCCGCCGCCGCGTCCCAGGCGCACGCCACGGTGCAGGACGGCAAGCTCACGGTGGACTGGTCGAACGCGGCGCAGCGGTCCTACTGGGTGGACGAACTCACCCCGGCGGTGGCGAAGCAGATCGACAACGGGAAGAGCTCCGGCGACAGCGCCTCGAGCACGAACGACACCTCGTTCCTGACCGGCGCCGACAGCCGACTCACCCGGCCGTTCATGACGGGGTTCAACGCCTCGGCGGTGACCATCTACTGGGTCGGCCTCGGCGTGATCCTGCTGGCGTTCGTGCTCACCTGGTTCTTCCGGGTGCCGCCGCTGCGTCAGCGGTCCGCCCTGCAGGAGCGCGCGGACGCTGCGGCCCCGTCCGACGTGTCGGCAGAGTCCGAGCTCGAGGCGTCGGCCGGGATGGCCGCGGCCGAGGCGGGTTCCTTCACCGGCCCGATGACCGGTTCCACCCCGACCCAGCGTCGGTGACCGACCGGGGCGCCCGTCCGCTGTCCCCCTTCGCGGACGGGCGCCCCACTCCACCATCCAGGGAGCGAACGTGCAGACCACCCCAGCGACGACCACGGCGACGGAGCCGTGCACGTTGCGCGAGCGGAAGAAGCAGCAGACCCGGCAGGCGTTGCACGATGCGGCGTTGACCCTGGTGTCCGCGAACGGGCTCGACGGCGTCACCGTCGAACAGATCTGCGCGGATGCGGAAGTGTCGCCGCGCACGTTCTTCAACTACTTCACGTCGAAGGCCCACGCGGCACTCGGCCTCGACACGGTCGAGGTGCCGGCAGCGGTCGCCGACTGGTTCACCGAGGCGGACGGCCGCCTCGTCGACGACGTGTGCCGTCTCGTCGCGTCGAGCGTCCCGCTGTCGCAGGACCGTCGCCGCATGAAGGAACTCCTGCTGCTCCGGCCCGAGATGACCCCGATGGTGATGCAGTGGATGGCCCGGTCGCGGGAGTCGCTCCTCGCCGTCGTGGGGACCCGGACGGACGAGCAGACCGCCAGGACCGCGGTGACCCTCGTCATGTCCGCACTGACCGAGGTGGCGCACCGCGAGACGGTCCGCGGGACCGAGGAGCTCGTCGGCCGACTGCGTGCCGTCGTGGGCGAGATGGGCGCACTCGCCTCCGCCTGATCCCGAACCGGTCACGGGGACCGTGCGGGATTGCGGTGTTCCGCCCGGCTGCGCGGACCCACAGGTCGCGTTCGGCATCCCGCAGGACTCCTCATGGGCACCCCCGAGCGTGCCTACGCTCCGGTGCACCGGCCGTACCCGACGGCTGGTCCCGGCTGTCCGACAGCCGGTACGCACGTCGAGGAGCCCCACCCGATGAAGCACCGCCCGAGCTGTCGCACAGCAGCCCTCATCACCGCAGCGACCGGGACCGTCCTGGTCTCGAGTGCCTTCGGCCTCGTTCCCGCCACGGCCGCCACAGCTGAGAACGCCGGCGGAGCCGGGACGTCGACGACGACGTCCGCGCCGGCACCGCAGCCTGCGACGCCGACACCGACGCCGCCCGCCGCTGGGTCGACGACCCCCGTCCCGTCCACGCCCGCACCGAGCCCGGCGGAGACACCGGCCCCGACGCCCGCGGCCACGTCGAACCCGGCTCCCGCAGGGGCAACGGCCCCGGCGCCCGTCCCGACCGGATCGCCCGCACCGTCCGTGTCGGGATCCTCCACCCCCGCCACGGCCACGGCGCCGACGCAGCCGCCGACGTCCGCCGTCAGTGAGACGCCCGCGCCGAGCGCCCCGGCGCCGACCGCGCCCGGCGCGTCCGACCACGACGCCGATCGGATGCCGAGCTACCCGACCGCGTCGTCGCAGTCCTCCCCCGTCGTGCTGCCCGACGCCACCGCCGGTCACTGGTTCACCGCCGATCTCCGAGCGGAGCACGCCACGGACGCCTCCTACACGCTGACGTCCGTCGAGGGCGATGCGGTCCAGTTGCCGGCCGGCCTCTGGTTCCGGCACGGCGTGCTCGGTGGGACCCCGACATTCGCCGGCACCTTCACCGCGCTCGTCACCGCCACGAACGACTGCGGCACGGCGTCGCAGTGGATCCGCATCACCGTGCTGCCCGCGCAGTCGTTGCAGCTCGGCGTCGTCGTGCACAGCGTCCCGGCTGCCGTCGACGGGTCGTACACGTGGGTCGCCCAGGACGGCACGGCGTTCCCCGGCCCGATCCGCGTCGACGAGGGCGGCTCGCTCACGCTCGTGCCGTGGGTGGACGACCAGTACGGGAACGCGTCGAACGCGTCGTCCCGGGCGGAGGTCACGTCTGACCAGGACACCGACGTGGTCACCGCTTCCGGCTCGGGCTTCACCATCTCGTTCCCGCACGCGTCCCAGCACGTGATCACGGTGGCCGTCGACTGCATCGTCACGCGGTTCACGGTCGAGGTGGTCAGCACGACGCCCACCGGTCCGACGGAGCCGACCACACCCACGACACCGAGCACCCCCACCACGCCGAGCACGCCCACCACGCCCACCACGCCCACGGCGCAGGCGGACACGCCGACGGTGCCCACGGCACAGGCGGACGCGTTCCCGACCGTCGTCCGGATCACCCCGACCGACTCCGGCGCCCTCGCCCCGGTCGCCACGGCCGATCCGGTCACGGCGGCCGACCAGCTCGCCTACACCGGTGCCGACACCGCGACGCCGATCGGCTGGGCGGCCGGCCTGCTGGCCGCCGGCGCGGCGCTGCTCGGGATCCGGCGCGTCCGACGCAGCCGCCACCGCGGCTGACCGACTCGCGTCGCGGTGCGCAACGACGCACACCGCGACGCGACCAGTCGCCGTGCGCGACGACGCCCACTGCGACACGACCAGGCGCGGTGCGACGACGTCCACTGCGGCACGACCATGGGCGGTGGGCGACGAAGCCCACCGCGACACGACCAGGCGTGCTGCCCAACGACGCGCGCCACGACCTGACTGGACGGACGACGCACCGTGTTCCCGCACGGTGCGTCGTCCGTCTGCGGGAGCGCCCGGGTCAGGCGTGGGCGAGGGGGTCGAGCTGCTCGGGCGTCGCGTCGGCCGCGGCGGTCGACCGGCTGAGTTCCGCCCAGCGCTCGTCCTCCGCGAGGAGCGCCCGCCCGGCCGCGGTCGCGATCCCGTAGGCGTCCGGTCCGACCAGGAGGCGCAGCGGCGGCTCGTCCATCGCCACCACGCGCAGGACGAGCCCGGCGACGAGATCGGGATCGCTCGCGCCGATGCTCGTGCCCTCGTGCATCCGTGCCGACGCGCCCACCGTCGACGCGTACTCGGCACGGACGGGAGCCACGCGCATCGAGGACCCGGCCCAGTCCGTGCGCATCCCGCCCGGCTCGAGGACCGTCACGTGGATGCCGAGCGGCGCGACCTCGGCGGCGAGCACGGACGAGAACCCGCCCACCGCCCACTTCGCCGTTTGGTACGCGCCGAGGCCGGGGGTCGCGAGCCGGCCGCCGACGGAGGACACCTGCACGATGTGTCCCGCGCCCTGTTCGCGCATCACAGGGAGCACCGCTCGGGTCAGGGCGACGACGCCGAACAGGTTGGTCTCGATCTGGGCGCGGAAGTCGTCCGGGTCGACGTCCTCGATGCTCGCGAGGTTCGCGTAACCGGCGTTGTTCACGAGGACGTCGAGCCGCCCGAAGCGCTCGGTGGCGGTGCGGACCGCTGCCCGTGCGGCGTCCGGGTCGGTGACGTCGAGCGCGACCGGCACCAGTTCGGCCCCTTCGGGCACGGTGAGGTCGTCCAGCGCGTGGAGGTCGCGGACCCCGGCCACGACCTGGTGCCCCTCGGCGAGGGCTGCGGTGACGATCGAGCGACCGAGGCCTCGAGAAGCGCCGGTGACGAGGATGACGGACATGAGCAGTTCCTAACTGACTGGTTGGTCGACAACAGCCATGAGACACCCACTCCGCTCGTTTGTCAACCATCTGGTTGATACGCTGCCGCCATGCCGATGCCCCGTGACGCGGACGCCACCCGCGCCCGACTCCTGCTCGCCGCGCGTGACGAGTTCGCCGCGGTGGGGATCGCCGGGGCACGCGTGGACCGGATCGCCGCTGCGGCCGCCAGCAACAAGGCGCAGATCTACCACTACTTCGGCAGCAAGGACGGGCTGTTCGACGCGGTCTTCGACGCGATGGTGGCGGAGACCCTCGACGAGGTGACGATCGACGCCTCGGACCTCGCCGAGTACGCCGGACGCCTGCACGACTCGTACGCCCACCGCCCGTGGGTGCAGCGCCTCGCGACCTGGTACCGCCTCGAGCGCGGCGATGCCGGTCGACCGATCGACGCGGTGGTCCACAGCAACGCGGGCAAGTTGCGCGCGATCGAGGACGCGCAGCGGCAGGGCTCGGTCTCGACCACGTTCTCGGCTGCCGAGCTCCTCGGGATCGTCATCCACACCGCGGCACTGTGGAGCGGCGCCACCCCGGAGTATGCACGCCTCACCGACGAGGTCGACGCCGGACGCCGGCGCGCCGTCGTGGTCGCGACCGTCGCGGCGGTCCTGCGGGCCTGACCCACGGACGGACGGGAGGCGCGGTGCCGACCCGCACCGCGCCTCCCGTCCGTCAGGTGGTGACGCCTGTCAGACCACGGACCAGCCGCCGTCGCTCGGCAGCACGGCACCGTTGACGTTCGCGGAGTCGTCGCTCAGCAGCCAGGTGATCGCCGCGGCGAGCTGCTCCGGCTGCGCGACCGGCGGGATCGCGACCTGCATGATCGGGCCGACGCGACCCGCGGCGTAGTCACTGCGCATGGGTGCCTCGATGTTCGTCGCGACCGCTCCCGGGGCGACCGCGTTCGCGCGGATGCCCTGCGGCCCGTGGAAGAACGCGACGCTCTTCGTGAAGCCCGCGATCGCGTGCTTGGAGGCGGTGTACGCAGCCCCGGCCGCCGATGCGCGGAGTGCGGCCTCGGACGCGACGTTCACGACGGCACCGCGGCCGGCGGCGATCATGAGCGGCAGGACCGCCCGCGTGAGCCGCATCGGACCGGTGACGTTCACGCTGAAGACGCGGTCCCAGGTGGCGTCGTCGACCTCGCTCGGCGGCAGGAACGCGTCCATGATCCCGGCGACGTTCGCCAGACCGTCGACGCGTTCGCCGGCGGCGGCGATGAGGGCGTCGATCGTGTCCGCCGCGGCGACGTCCCCGACGACCGTCTCGACGTCGAGTCCGGCGAGCTCCTCTGCCAGCGCGTCGAGTCGTCCGGGGACGACGTCGGTGGCGATCACGCGGCCGCCTTCGTTCGCGATGCGCGTCGCGGTGGCGCGTCCGATGCCGGAACCCGCCCCGGTGACGATGATGGTCCTGCCGGTGAACCGTCCGGCGGTGGTGTCGGTCATGTCAGTCTCCTCACTGAGCTGCGCTGGCTGCGCCACGACAGTTGTAGCACTCAGTGCCGAAAGGATGCCATGAGTCCCACGAGCGATCGCCCGACCGGCCGGCCCCGGACGATCGACCCCGCGGCGGTGTCCCTCGTCGCGCTGCGGCTGTTCGACGACCAGGGGTTCGACGCCGTCTCGATGGACGACGTCGCCGCGGCCGCGGGCGTCAGCCGCCGGTCGCTGTTCCGCCTGTTCCCGAGCAAGGCCGCGCTCGTCTGGGGCGGCCTCGACGAGTTCGCCGTGCGCTTCACGGACGCCCTCAACGCACGACCCGCCGACGAGCCCGCGCTCGTCGCCCTCCGCGCCGCGTACCGAGCGGGCGCCTCCTTCCCCGACGACGCGGTCGAGGTCACTCGGCACCGACTGCGCGTCATCCGCGCGAACCCGTCGCTCGACCGCGGCGGTGAGGCCGCGACGTCCGCGCTCACGACACTGATCGAGCAGTTCGTGGCCGAACGGGACGGCGGATCCACCGACGACCTCGCGACCACCGTGCGGGCCCACGCGTTGACCGCCGCCGCGAGTGCCGCACTCACGTGGTGGGCGGTGCACGACGACGGGCGCCCCGAGGACGTCGTGGACCGCGCCCTCGGACTGGTCGTCTGATCCGCCGTGCCGTACGGTCTGGGCATGAGCGTGCACGGCCCCTCGCCCTACTTCCAGTTCGACGGCACCACCCGAGCGGCACTCACGCGGTGGCAGGCAGTCTTCGGCGGCGAGGTGCAGATCGCGACCTTCGCCGAGTTCTCCCGGACCGACGGCCCGGGTACGGCGGTTGCGCACGGACGACTCACCGGCGCCGTCGAGCTCTTCGCCGCCGACGTCGCCACGGGTGAGACGCCCTTCCGTGCGACGGGCGTGCTGTTCTCCCTGCTCGGCGCGGCGGAGCCGGATGTCCTGCGGCGGTGGTTCGACGACCTCGCATCCGACGGCACGGTCGTCGACCCGCTGCAGGAACGTCCGTGGGGCGATTGGGACGGGATCGTCCGCGACGCGTTCGGCGTCACGTGGCTGATCGGCTTCGAGCGATCGGCGCTGGCATGAGCGCGGAGCGTCCCACCGTGCTGTTCGTCTGCGTGCACAACGCCGGCCGCTCCCAGATGGCGGCGGGGTACCTGCAGCACCTCGCCGGCGACCGCGTCCGGGTGCTCTCGGCCGGCAGCGAACCGGCCGACCGGGTCAACGCCGTCGCCGTGGCGGCCATGGCCGAGGACGGCATCGACATCGCCGCAGCGCAGCCCGCGATCCTCGAGACCGGTGCGGTGCGGGAGTCCGACGTCGTCATCACGATGGGGTGCGGCGACGCGTGCCCGGTGTTCTCCGGGAAGCGGTACGAGGACTGGGCGCTCGACGACCCGGCGGGACTGCCGCTCGAGCGGGTGCGCCCGATCCGCGACGCCATCCGCCGACGGGTGGAGGAGCTCGTCGCCGGTCTGTGAGGGAGCGGGCGGGGCGCCCCGGTGGCGTTACCGCTCGTCGATCGGCAGGAGCGGCGCCCAGTAGGCGTCCGGCCCGTCGGCGACCACGGCGTCGGGTTCGAACCGGAACCCGTACCCGCGGACGAAGTCGAGGGCAGCTGCCTGCTCACCGGCCGGATCGTCGTCGGCGGCGTCGAACAGGTACTCGCCGTGCCCCATCCTGACCCCGGCGTCGCTGATGACCGAGAGGTCCCAACGTCCCTCCTCGGCCCGCTCGATCCGGACGACGGCGGCCTGCGCGGCGGTGAAGTCAGCCATGCCGCGAGCATACGGACAGCGCGGCGACGACGTTCAGCCTAGGGTGGCGGCATGACTGCGACGGTGCGGCAGGTGCAGGTGACGTTCGACTGCGCGGACCCGGAGCGAGTGGCCCGGTTCTGGTGCGAGGTGCTCGGGTACGTGGTGCCGCCTCCCCCGCCCGGCTTCGACTCGTGGGACGCCTTCGACCGGGCGCTCCCGCCGGAGCACCAGGGCTGGGCGTTCGCCTGCGTGGACCCGAACGGCGTCGGGCCGCGGCTGTTCTTCCAGCGCGTCCCGGAGGGCAAGGTCGTGAAGAACCGCGTCCACCTCGACGTCCGCGTCGGCACGGGCCTCACGGGGGCCGAGCGGCTCGCGGCCCTCGACGCCGAGAGCGACCGGCTCGTCGCGCTCGGCGCCACGCAGTTCCGCCGCATGACCGCGGACGAGGTCAACGAGTCCTGCATCGTCATGCAGGACGTCGAGGGCAACGAGTTCTGCCTCGACTGACCGCCGGTCGGGAGGCGCGGTGCGGGCCGGCACCGCGCCTCCCGACCGTCACGGGGTGACGTTCTCGAGGTCTTCGAGCAGGCTCGGGTGCCTCGGCACCCAGCCGAGGGTGCGCTGCGTGAACGCGCCGCTGGCCGGCTGGTCCATCGCGAAGATCGGTGCGAAGGCACCGAACGTCTCGTCCGGGACCGGTCGCACCGGGAGCCCGAGGCGGCGCCCGATCACGGTGGCGATGTCGCGCACCCGATCACCCTCGTCCGCGACGGCGTGCCAGGCCGTCCCCGCCGGAGCGCCCTCGAGCGCGAGCCGGAACAGCACGGCGGCGTCCCGGGCGTGGACGGCCGGCCACCGCTGGTCACCGGTGCCGGGGTAGCCCGCCGCACCGGTGTTCCGCGCGACCTCGGTGAGGATGCCGGCGAACCCACCCGTGCCGTCGGCGTGCACGGTGCGGGGCAGGCGGATCGCGGAGACCCGCACGCCCCGCGAGGCCAGGTCGAGGGCGGCCAGGACGGACCGGGCGCGACCGGCGACCGGTCCCTCCAGCGGGAGCGGGTCCGACTCGACGGCAGCCCGTCCGGGCACCCACGGCGTCCCGGACACGACGACGTACGGCCGGTCGGAGCCGACGAGCGTCTCGCCGAGCGCGGCCATCGCGTCGGACTCCTCCGCGATGCCGCGTGCGAGTGCCTCCGCCGAGCTGAAGTCGTTCGAGAACGCCAGGCTGACGACCCCGTCGGCCGCACGCGCGCCCTCGCGGAGGACGTCGAGGTCGGCGAGGGCGCCGCGGACGGGTGTGGCGCCCGCCGCGGTGAGTGCGGCGGCGGACCGGTCGGAACGGGCGAGCGCGGAGACGGTGTGGCCGGCGGCGACGAGCTCGGCGACGACCGCCGTCCCGATCGTCCCGGTCCCGCCGGTGGTGAAGACGTGCATGGGTCCTCCTCGGGAGTCCACGGTGATGGGACTTTTGTCCCGTCACGGTACACCCACGATGGGACTCTTGTCCCGTCACGTATGATCGTCGCATGGCGCGATGGGAACCCGGGGCCCGGGAACGACTGGTCCTGGCGGCCGTCGACCTCTTCTCGGAGCAGGGCTACGACGACACCACCGTGACCCAGATCGCCGAACGCGCCGGCGTGACGAAGAGCACGTTCTTCCGACACTTCCCCGACAAACGGGAGCTGCTCGTCGCGGGGCAGGAGACCCTGAGCCGCCTCCTCGCCGAGGGGATCGCTGACGCCCCCGCCGGAGCGACACCGCTCGACGCCGTCGCAGCAGGGCTCGAGCGCGCGTCCGACGAGATGGGCCCGATGAACCGGGAGCTCGGCCCGAGGCTCAAGGCCGCCGTCGCCGCGAGCGCCGAGCTCCGCGAACGCGACGCGCTGAAGACCGTCGGGTTGGCGGCGTCCATGACCGACGCGCTGCGCGCCCGAGGGGTGCCCGACGCCTCAGCACGGCTCGCCGCCGAGATGGGGGTGCTCGCGTTCGGGCTCGGGTTCGACCGCTGGACCGCGGGCGACCGGACGGACGACGACCGCCTCGCCCGGCACACCGCGGCCGCACTCACGGAGCTCCGCGCTGCCGCGACGACCCTCGGCTGACCGACCCCCGCCCCGCGCGGGTGGGCCCGTCAGATCTCGACGTCGCTGCCCATCGTCACGGTGCGCTGCGCCGGCAGGCCGAACCGGGCGGCAGGGTCGGCGGCGTTGTGCGCCAGCCCGACGAACAGCTTCTTCCGCCACCCAACCATGCCGCGGTTGCCCGGCATCGGCCGGAGCGCCCCGCGGGAGATGAAGTACGACGCCTTCTCCATCTCGTCCGGGTCGATGTCGAGGACCTCGGCCAGGCACGCGGCGTGCAGGGCCCGTGGCAGGTCCTGGTCGTCCGAGAAGCCGAACTTGATCGTGATGTGGTCGATGCCGTCGTCCTCGTAGCCCAGGTCGTCCCGGAAGAACGCTTTCGCGTGCGGGACGTGCGGGACGTTCGCGGTGAGGACGGACACGATGAGGACGGTCCGGTGCACCACGTGGTTGTGCTCGACGTTCGCCCGGAGCGCCAGCGGCGTCGTCTCCTTGTTCGGGTGCGGGAAGATCGCCACGCCCGCCACGCGTGGGATGTGGTCGCGGTTCACCCGCTCGATGAAGTCCGCCAGCGACCCCTCGCGTTCCTTGCGCTCGTCCTGCACGAGCGCCCGGCCCCGGCGCCACGTCGTCATGAGGGTGATCACCGCGAGCGCGATGAGGAGCGGGACCCACCCGCCGTGCAGGATCTTCGACAGGTTGCCGGCGAGGAACGTCAGCTCGAGACCGCCGAAGAGCACCGCCGCGAGCACGATCTTCCACGGCTTCCACTGCCACAGCGGCCGGACGACGAGCAGGAGCAGGAGCGTGTCGACCACCAGCGCGCCGGTGACGGACACGCCGTACGCCGTCGCGAGGTTCGCCGAGGAGCGGAACGCCAGCATGATCGCGAGCACACCGATGAACAGCAGCAGGTTGACCGCGGGCAGGTAGATCTGACCGCTCTCCTGACGCGAGGTCTGCCGGATCGTGAGCGGCGGGAGCAGACCGAGCTGCACGGCCTGCCGGGTGAGCGAGAACGCCCCCGAGATCACGGCCTGGCTCGCGATCACGGTCGCGATGGTCGCGAGGACCACCACGGGGATCTGCAACGCGTTCGGGAACAGCAGGAAGAACGGGTCCTTCGCCGCGGCGGGATCGCTCAGCACGAGGGACGCCTGCCCGAGGTAGTTCAGCACGAGCGCGGGGAACACCACGAAGAACCAAGCGCGGAGGATCGCCGGGCGGCCGAAGTGGCCCATGTCCGCGTAGAGCGCCTCGGCACCCGTGATGACGAGCACGACCGCGCCCATCGCCACGAACGTGATGTACGGGTGCGCGATGAGGAACGCGATCGCCCACGTCGGCGACAGGCCCTGCAGGACGCCCGGGTGCGCGACGATGTGCGGCACGCCCGCCACTGCGATCACCACGAACCAGAGCAGCATCACCGGGCCGAACAGGTTGCCGACCTTGCCGGTGCCGAACCGCTGCGCCGCGAAGAGCACCACGAGGATCACCGCGGCGATCGGCACGATGAGGTGCCCGACCGACGGCGCCGCGGTCTGCAGGCCCTCGACGGCGGACAGCACCGACACCGCCGGCGTGATGACGGAGTCGCCGTAGAACAGCGAGACGCCGACGATGCCGATGACCAGGAAGATCACGGCACCGCCACGGCGCTTCGCGTACAGCCGCCGCGCCAGTGCGGCGAGCGCCATCACGCCGCCCTCGCCGTCGTTGTCGGCACGCATGAGCACGAGGACGTACTTGATCGAGACGATGATCGTGATGCTCCAGAACATCATCGAGATGACGCCGTACACGTCCTCCTGGTTGGCCTTCACGATCCCGCCGTCGATCGTGAACACCGTCCGGAGGGCGTACAGGGGGCTCGTGCCGATGTCGCCGAACACCACGCCGAGCGCGGCGAGCGCCAGCGCGGCGACGCCCTTGCGCAGGCCGTGGTCACCGTCGTCGACCGTGTCGGTCGTCGGCGTCTGGGAGCGGGTCTCGGTCACGCTCGTCACTTCCGTCTCCGGCCGCCCGGGCGGCGGCCGCCGCTCATCTTCGCACCGCGGGAGCAGCAGCGCTCGCAGGCTGCGCACATGACGCACGGGAGGCGCGGTGCGAGCGGGTCTGCAGACCCCGGTTCCGAGGCGCCGGGTGCTCAGCTGGCCGGGAGCGTCGGTGCCCGGCGCGCCAGTTCCTCCGCGACGAACGCCGCGAGGGCGTCGGCGCCGGCGTGGTCGTCGGCCGTCACCGTGACGACCGTGTCCCCGTCGAAGAGGAGCAGCTGGCCGTACGCGCCGTGGAGCCGCCACAGTCGCCCGGGTCCGCCCCAACCGGCCATGGCGTAGCGGTCGTACCCGTCGTCGACGCCGTCGCGCCGCACCCAGTCGGTGTGCATCGCGTCGCACCACCGCGCACCGACGACGCGCTCGCCCCGGAACACCCCTCGGTCGCGGACGAGGCGCCCGAGACGCGCGAGCTCCTCCGTCCGCAGCGCCAGACCTTCGCCGCCGGCCACGTGTCCGTTCGCGCATCGCCGCCACGGGACGTCCGCGATGCCGAGCGGCTCGAACAGCCGCCGGGAGACGAACTCGCCGACGTCCCCGACCCGGGCCCGGAGCACGCGCATCGCGGTGTACGTGCTCGCGTTGGCGTACTGGAACACCCGACCGCGCGACGGTCGACCGAGGAACTCGACGGCGAGGTCCGGCCAGTCGGTGAGCTCGGTCGCGGACCACGGCATGTCGACCCCGCTGGTCATGGTGAGCAGGTGCCGGAGCGTGACCCGGTCGGTCCCCGGGCCGAACGCGACCTCGGGCAGGTACCGGGCCACGGGCGTGTCGACGTCGACGTGTCCGTCGTCGGCGGCGATGCCCGTGGCGAGGACGCACACGCCCTTGGCGATGGAGTGCACCTCGCGGCGGACGTCCGGGGCCCACTGGTGCTGCGCGAAGTCGTCGCCGACGAGGACGTGGAGCCCGTGGGCGCGGAAGCCGGTCGCGTCGACGTGGTCGACGATCGCGTCGAGGAGGCGGGTCGCAGTGGGCACGCTCCATCCTCCCGCGTCCGGACCGTCGCGCCCCGTTCGGCGGCGGGCGCGCATCGCACCGCACCGGCGTGCGCCGCAGCGCGTCGTGCGTACCCCAGCCTGATCCGAGACGGTCTGGAGGGGCGGGGCGGCGCCGCACCGCGCCTCCCGTCCGTCAGCGGTGGACCTGGGGAGCGGCGTCCCGGAGACGGCGCAGGCAGTTCACGCAGATCGGCCACCCGTGCGTCCCGCGTCGCCGGACACAGCCCTTCGGGAGGTCCGGGCAGTCGTCCCAGACGTGGTGCACGCTCGGGGTCGCGTCGGTGTGGAACGGAGCGATCTGCATCCCGGCCTCCTCACCTGGCCACCGTGGCGGTACGGCGGTTCCTGCCGTTCTACGCCTGTCGGAGTACATCGGCCCGCCCGTCCCCGTGCTGGGCGGTCGCGTAGCCGCGGGGCGCGGGTTCGTGGACGAGCCGGTCGTCGTCCTCCGGCCCGCGCGGCCAGATCCGCTCGCACCTGCCGGCTCCGCGGAGGACCACGGACTCCCGCAGCACGTCGTCGCGGTGGCCGACGCTCGGTCGGTGCCACTCCTGGCGGCTGTCGGCGCCCATCGCCGTGCTCACCGCGATGACGGTCGGCCGATCGATCAGTGGAGTCATCGTCGTCTCCTTCCACGTCGGTGGGACTGTCCGTACGATACAACCAACGAGTTGGATCTGTTCCGGAGCCGCGGTTCCCGGACCATGCCGAGAGGACCGCCGATGCCCCGTCGTTACGACCGAGCCGGCACGAGCAAGCTCCTGCTCGATGCGGCCATCGACGAGTTCGCCGACATGGGCATGCACGGGGCTCGGGTCGACCGGATCGCCGAGAACGCGGGGACGAACAAGTCCGGGATCTACTCGTACTTCGGCAGCAAGGAGGACTTCTTCGCCGCGACGATCGAGGCGGTGATGACCCGCATGGCCGAAGAGGTCCCGATCAACGCGGTGCCCCTGGACGGCGACGACCTCCCCGGGTACGCGGTCCAGCTGTTCGACCACGTGTGCGACCACCCCGAGGTCGTCCGGCTGTTCGAGCACGAGGCCAGCCACTACGCGGACGACCTCACGGCGGTGCCGGCCTTCGCCGCTCGAGCCGACGCGCACGGTGCCCGGGTGCGGACGATCGGCGAGGTCACCGGCGACGACGTCGACCCCGAGTCGCTGCTCATGTCCGTGATCGCGATGGCCCACTGGTTCGTCGCCGCGCCCCAGGTCGTCCGGATGATCTACGGCGCCGACCACGACGAGGCACGTCGCCGCTACCGCGAGCACGTCCGAGCCATGGTCACCGCGGTGCTCGCCGCCCCGTGAGCCCTCCCCCACACCGCCGCCTGCGACCGCTCCCGGTCCGTCCGCGGTAAGCAGTGCCGTGAACAGGAGGCCGATGATGTCCGACCGTATCGCCGACGTCTGGGGAACCCGGACGCCCTTCCCCCGTGACGGCCTGTGGCCGGTCCGGCTCGACCAGAAGCTGGAGGACGGCGTCCAGGAGTCCGACGTCGAACGATGGGTGCAGTCCGCCTGCACGCTGTGCAGCAACGGCTGCGCCTGCGACGTGGCCGTCCGCGACGGGCGCATGGTCGGTGTGCGCGGCCGCACCATGGACGTCGTGAACCACGGCCGGCTCGGACCGAAGGGCCTCTTCGGTTCCTGGCAGGGCATGCAGGGGCCCGACCGGCTCACCCGCCCGCTGGTCCGTGTGGACGGCGAGCTGGTCGAGACGGACTGGGACACCGCGATGTCCCGCATCGTCGACCGCAGCAAGCAGCTCCTCGCGACGAAGGGGCCGCTCTCGCACGGCTTCTACACCAGCGGGCAGCTCTACCTCGAGGAGTACTACGCCCTCGGGATCATCGGCAAGGCCGGTCTCGGCACCCCGCACATGGACGGCAACACCCGGCTCTGCACCGCGACCGCGGCCGCCGCCATGAAGGAGAGCTTCGGGTCGGACGGGCAGCCGGGGAGCTACGAGGACATCGACTCGTGCGACGCCATCGTCCTGTACGGGCACAACATGGCCGAGACCCAGACCGTGCTGTGGATGCGCGTCCTCGACCGGCTCGCCGGCCCCGACCGCCCGCTCGTGGTCTGTGTCGACCCGCGCGAGACCGAGGTCGCCCGGCACGCCGACGTGCACCTGCCGGTCCGACCGGGGACGAACCTCGCACTCATGAACGGGCTCGTCCGCGAGCTCTTCCACCACGGCTGGATCGACGCGGACTACGTCGCGGCCCACACCGTCGGAGCCGACGAGCTCCGACGGACGGTCGAACCGTGGACGCCGGAAGCCGTCGCCGCGACCTGCGGGGTCGATGCCGACGACGTCCGCGCCGCGGCTCGGATCATCGGGACGAGCGAGCGTGTGCTGTCGACCGTGCTGCAGGGCTTCTACCAGGCCTCGCAGGCCACGGCATCGTCGTGCCAGGTGAACAACCTGCACCTGCTACGAGGCATGATCGGTCGGCCCGGATGCGGGATCCTGCAGATGAACGGGCAGCCGACGGCGCAGAACAACCGGGAGACGGGATCCGACGGCGACCTGCCCGGCTTCCGCAACTGGGAGAACCCCGACCACGTCGCCGAGCTCGCCGAGCTCTGGGGCGTCGACGTGGACCGCATCCCGCACTGGTCGCCGCCGACGCACGCGATGCAGATCTTCCGCTACGTCGAGCAGGGGTCCATCGAGTTCCTGTGGGTCTCGGCGACGAATCCGGCTGTGTCCATGCCGCAGTCCGGGCGCATCCGGGAGATCCTCGCGACAGAGGGGTTGTTCCTCATCGTCCAGGACCTCTACATGACGGAGACCGCGCTGCTGGCCGACGTGGTGCTGCCGGCCGCGGGTTGGGGCGAGAAGCAGGGCGCGTTCACGAACGTCAACCGGACCGTGCACCTCGCCGACAAGGCGGTCGAACCGCCGGGTGAGGCTCGCAGCGACCTCGACATCTTCCTCGACTACGCGCGCCGGATGGACTTCCGGCGGAACGACGGCGCGCCGCTGCTCGACTGGACGGGTCCCGAGGACGGCTTCCGAGCCTGGCAGGAGTGCACGCGCGGGCGGCTCTGCGACTACACGGGCATCACCTACGACCGGCTCCGTGGCGGCAGCGGGATCCCCTGGCCCTGCAACGACGAGCACCCGGACGGCACCGTGCGGCTCTACGGCGACGGGGTGTTCCGGACCGGGATGTCCGACGCCGAGACCTACGGCCACGACCTGCTGACGGGGGCGACCGTCGGGCCGGTGCGGTACTCGGCGATGCGCGTCGACGGCCGTGCGATCCTCAAGGCTGCGTCCTACCAGCCGCCCCACGAGGAACCGAGCGACGAGTACCCGCTGCGCTACACGACCGGCCGGACCGTCTACCAGTTCCACACACGCACCCGGACCGGCCGCGCGAAGCAGTTGAACCGGGCGGCGCCGAAGGCGTGGGTGGAGATCTCCATCGCCGACGCCCAGCACCTGGGCGTGCACGAGGGCGACATCGTCCGGGTGGTCTCACCCCGAGGGGAGATCGTCGTTCCCGCTCGCGTCAGCGACATCCGCCAGGGCACGGTGTTCGCGCCGTTCCACTACGGCTACTGGGAGGACGACCGGACCGGTCCGGACGCCCGCCCGACCGCCGCGAACGAACTGACCTCGACCGAATGGGACCCAGTGTCGAAGCAGCCGCTGTTCAAGGTGGCCGCGGTGCGGGTCGAGAAGGTGGCCGACGGCGACGGTCCAGCACCCGCGCCGACGACCGCAGCCTCGCGCCCCGCGGCTTCCGTGGGGGCACGTGTCCCGGCGACGGTCGGCGGCCCGGACGCCGAGGCCGACGAGTCGCTGCGACCGACGTCACCACCCCGTGCAGCAGGTCAGGAGGTCCACTGATGCTGCTCCCCGTCTACCTCGGGCTCCTCCGCAGGGCCGAGCAGTCCCTCGCCGCCTCGTTCCGGCAGGTGGGTGACGGCCACGCCGCGGAACCGGACGTCTTCCACCTCTGCCACACCCTCGCTGGGCAGTGCGACGCCCACGTCGAAGCACTCGGGCCCGTCGTCGACCGCTACGGCGAAGCGCCGGACGACGAACCGGAACGGTTCCACGCGGACGCGCTGGCATCGACGCGCTCCGGGCCGCTCGGGCTGCTCCGCGACCTGCAGGACGTCTACGTGCTCGCCTCGCTCGTCGACATCACCTGGACGCTCGTCCGCCAGGCCGGCAGCGGCCTCCGCGACGAGGAGCTCCTCGGCATCGTGTCCGCCTGCTCGTCCGGGACCGAGTTGCAGCTGTCGTGGCTGTCGACCCGATTGAAGCAGGCGGCGCCGCAGGCCCTCGTGGTGGCGTCATGACGCCCGAGCAGGACGCCATCACCGAGGTGAAGGACGCCGTCATCGTGGCCGGTGGGCGCGCCAGGCGTCTGGACGGCGCCGACAAGGCCGCTCTGCGCGTCGGCGGCGAGACACTGCTCGACCGCGCGCTCCGGGCCGTCGGCGACGCCAGGACCGTCGTGGTCGGACCACCCCGGACGGGCATGCCGCCGGATGTGCTCGTGGTCCGCGAAGAACCGGCCTTCTCGGGTCCTGCCGCTGCGGTCGCCGCCGGACTCCGAGCCCTCCACGCCGACGGGCCCGATCACCGGACAGCCGTCCTGTCCGTCGATCTCGTCCGCCCTGCAGCGGCCCTGGAGGCGCTGCTCAGCGCTGTCGAGGACGAACAGGCCGTCGATGGTTGGGTCGCGCGCGACGAGTCCGGTCACCGCCAACCGCTGCTCGCCGTGTACCGGACGGCGGCGCTCCGGGACGCCTGCGCCGCGGCAGCTCGGAGCACCGGGGCACTCGAGAACGTCTCGATGCAGGTCGTACTCGAGCCGCTCCTCCTGCGGGACGTCCCGCTCCCTGACGCACTCTGCGCCGACGTCGACGACCCGGACGACCTCGCTCGCGCACGGTCCGACCACGGCGCGGTGACCATGGTCGGAGGTCCACGATGACCGATCCCTCCACCCTGGACGACTGGACAGCCCGACTGCAGGCCGCGCTCGGCCTGGAGGACGCCCCTGTCGACGTCGCTGCCGTGCTCGATCTCGCCCGTGATGCCGCGCACGGCGTCGCCCGTCCGGCTGCGCCACTGACCGCCTACGTCGTGGGGATCGCGGTGGGCCGGGGCATGCCGTTGGACGCCGCGCTCGACGTGGTCGCCCGCACCCTGCCGGACGAGGGGTCGTGACGACGCCACAGGCCGCCCGGGACCGGACGACGCCCGCACTCGACGTGTCGTTCGACGATGCGCGGGCAGAGGCGCACCGGCTCGGGAGCGGCGTGCCGACCGGTGCTCGACCGGTGACCCTCGCTGCGTCCCTGGGTGCGACGCTGGCATCGCCCGTCACGGCGCCGGCGACGATCCCCCCGGCGTCGGTGTCCGCGATGGACGGGTGGGTCGTGGCCGGCCGCGGCCCGTGGCGCCTGGACGGCACCGTGTGGATGGGCTCCGCGCCGGGCGGGCGGCTGACAGCCGGCACCGCACGCGTGGTCTCCACGGGCGCACCGGTCCCGGCCGGCACGTTCGCGGTCCTCCGCTCCGAACACGGGTACTCCGACGGGGTCGTGGTCCACGCCACCGTCGACGTCGTGCCCGGCGCGGACGTCCGCCCGGCCGGCGAGGAACTGCGAGCGGGTGACCGTGTCGCCTCCGCGGGATCGGTCGTCACACCCGGGATCGCTGCCGCCGCCGCGGTCGCGGGCCTCGACGAGGTGCTCGTCCGCAGCACTCCGCGCGCCACCCTGGTGCAGCTCGGCGACGAGGTCGTGCACGCCGGAGTCCCCGCCCCCGGCCAGGTCCGCGACGCCTTCGCCGTCCCGATGTCCGCCGCGCTCCGGATGCTCGGTGTCGACGTCCACCGGATCGTCCACGTCCAGGACGACCCCGGCGCCACCCGGGACGCCCTGCTCGACGCCGTGCACGACCACTGCTCCGACCTCGTGGTGAGCACCGGCGGGACCGGACACAGCGGAGCGGACCACCTGGTGCCGGCCGTCACGGCGGCCCGGGGCAGGATCGTGTTCCGCGGCGTCGCGGTCCGTCCGGGGCACCCGACCGTGCTCGCCGACGTCGCCGGCACCCCGGTGCTCGGCTTGCCGGGCAACCCCTTCGCGGCCTTCGCGGCGCTGACGACGATCGGCGGAGCGCTCGTCTCCGGGATGCTCGCTTCGGCGCTCCCCGATGGACGCCTCCGGATCGCCGCCGAGGAGCTGCCCGGCCGCGGATCGTGTCCGCGGCTCCTCGCGGCGCGGGACACCGGGTCAGGGCTCGCGGCGACGGCACGGCAGGGGGCCGGCATGGCGAGCGCGCTGGCGGAGGCGGACGTCCTCGCGCTCGTCGCCGCGCCGGGGATCGCGGCCGGGGCGCCCGTGACCGCGTTCCCGCTGCCCTGGCGGCGATGACCCCGGGTCCGATCGCGAACCTTTGCGTCCGCACAGGTCGGTGCTACGGTCGGGGGTTCACCATCGACCGATCGTCGCCGAGGCGCGCGATCACGGAACGGAACGACCATGGACACCAGAGAGACCACGTGGGTGCCGCCCAGCGTCCTGCAGCGGATGACCGAGGAGCTCGAAGCCCTCACCGCCGACCCCACCCCGAGCCCGACCCGCAACGAGCGCGTGCGTGCACTCCGCCGGGCGATCCGCCGCGCCGAGGCGTCCGAGAAGCCCGACGACGGCCTGGTCGAACCCGGGATGCTCGTCACCGTCCGGTTCGGCGACGAGGAGGACACGACGACGTTCCTGCTCGGCTCGCGGGACCTCATCGGCGTCGAGCCCACCATCGCGGTGGACGTCTACTCCCCCACATCCCCGCTCGGTCAGGCGCTCGACGGAGCGTTCCCCGGGGACACCGTCGAGTACACCGCGCCGTCGGGCGGGGTCGTGACCGTCGAGGTCGTGGGAGCGGAGCCGTTCCGCGGCTGACCCCGGCGGACCGACCTGCGCTGCCTGGTCAGTCCGGGTGCGCCGAACTCCACCGCACCCACGCCTGCACCTGCGACACGGCGCTCTCGAAGGACGAGTGCTCGCCGGAGATCGCGTGGCCCGGTGAGTCCACGGTGAAGTGATCGGTGCGGGTCACGTCGCAGATCGTCGTCGAGCCGATGCGCGCTTCCCAGTGGTCGACGGTGTCGTGGGTCCACTCCAGGCGGTGGGGCATGCGGGGGCCTTCCAGATCGCGTCGGCAGGTGCAGACGACGGTACGCCTCCGCGGTTGGGGACGCTCGCGGCGGGCGGCGGTCATGGGGACCGAGTGCCGGACTGGAGGCGNCGCCTCCAGTCCGGCTCTGGCCGCGTCGTCGGTGAAGACGGACCGGCGGGCCGCTCCGCGCGGCCCGCCGGTCGTGTTGCGGGTATCCCCGCGACCTCAGGGACCCCGGGTCCTGAGGGGTACCGCACCTCGGGGGTCAGGCCCGACGTGCGGCGTTCCGGGGCCGGCCGGAGCGGCGTGTGTGGCGTCTGCTCCGGCCGCACCCGTGAACTCGTCAGGCGTTGTCGGTCTCGTCACCCTGCTGGCGGCGACGACGGACCACGAGGAGTCCACCACCGAGCGCGAGCAGCAGCAGCGCCAGGCCGATGCCG
>NZ_JBQEPN010000019.1:0-27990 GCF_052045775.1 Curtobacterium sp. 22159 | reverse complement strand
GATCGTCGACTTGCCGGCGCCGTTCGGCCCCACGACGCCGATCTTGGCGCCGGGGAGGAACGACATGGTGACGTCGTCGAGGATCAGCTTGTCGCCGACCGCCTTGCGGGCGCGGACCATCTGGTAGATGTACTCAGCCATATCGCGCCAAGTCTACTGACCGCGCCCGCGGTCGGTGTCCCCCGTCACCCTCGGCCGGAACCGGCGAGGGCGGGTGCTGCCGATCACGCGGCGACACGGTCGTGCTCGTCCAACGGGAGGGCCACGTCGGCGGGGTCGAACTCGTGCCCGTTCACCGCCGCGGTGTGACGCGCGGCCTCGGTCGAATCGGGCAGGTCCTCGTCGTGGTCGACGTCCGGACCCGGGGCGGCGTGCAGCGCTGCAGCCGCGTCGGGGTCCGAGCGCGTCTCGTCGCCGACACCACGGATCTCGCCGGTCTCCGGGTCGACGTCCGGCGCGAGCACGGACGTGCTGCCGGGAGCCGCCGCTGCCTCGCCCGCTTGTCGGGGAACGCGCACCCAGTTGCTGATGCCCCAGGCCAGGTCGTGCCCCACGCCCTCGGCATCGATCTCGACCGACGTGCCGCCACGGCCGTCGCGCTCCCACGTCCGGATCCGG
Organism: Curtobacterium sp. 22159; assembly: GCF_052045775.1. Lineage (NCBI taxonomy): Bacteria > Bacillati > Actinomycetota > Actinomycetes > Micrococcales > Microbacteriaceae > Curtobacterium > Curtobacterium sp. 22159. The sequence continues at coordinate 27,372 of NZ_JBQEPN010000019.1, read as the reverse complement.
AGGCGCCCGGTGACGACGATGCGGTCCCCCTTCTTCAGGGACCGGTGGACGTTGGCCGCGAGCGACCGGAAGGCCGTGACGGTGTACCAGTTCGTCGCGCCGTTGGTCCAGGCGGACGTCGACCGGTCCCAGCGGCGCGATGGCGACGCGAGCCGCATGCTCGTGATGGCGATGCCCGTGTCGGTGACGAGGTGGCGGGGCTCGGTGGCGATGATCCCGCAGACGGTGATGGTGTCGTTCATGCCTCGATCGTGATCGAGCCCCGGGGCGCGGAAGCGCCCCGGGGCTCGATCTGTGCACTGTTGTCGCGACCAGGCGACTTCTGGAGGACGAGTCCCCCGCGCCTCCAGGCCGCGACCGGGTGCCTGCGCGCTCAGTGCGCGCGGAACTCGGGTCGGTCGGCGAGCGGCCCGAGCGCAGCGTGCACCGCGCCCTTCGCCGACTCCAGCGACGGGTACGTCCCACCGGAGCCGCTCCGCCCGTAGAGCTCGACACGGAATCCGCCGTCCGAGCGGTGGATGCTGCCCACCGCTCCCGCCGGTCCGACCGCTACCCAGGTCCCGGTGCTGTTCGTCATCGTTCGACCACCTCCTCGTGGCCCCGACGTCCGCGTGTCAGGACGCCAGGATGTACTGACTGTAGGCCTTGCGGACCTTGTTCACCTTGGGCAGTGCGACTGCGAGGCAGTAGCCCTGCCCGGGGTTCTTCGCGAAGAAGTCCTGGTGGTACTCCTCCGCACGGTAGAAGGTACCGAGCGGCTCGATGGTCGTCACGATGCCGCCGTCCCAGATGTCCGAAGCGCGCTCGATCGCGCGCTCGAACTGCGCACGCTGCTCGTCGTCCTGCGGGAACATCGCGGAGCGGTACTGCGTGCCGACGTCGGCGCCCTGGCGGTTGAGCTGCCGCGGGTCGTGCAGCGTGAAGAAGACGTCGAGGATGACGTCAGAAGGGATGACCGTCTCGTCGAAGGTCACCGCGACCGCCTCGGCGTGCCCGGTCGTCCCGGTGCAGACCAGCTCGTACGAGGGGTTCTCCACCGTGCCCCCGACGTAGCCGGACACCACGTCCTGCACGCCCTGCAGCGTGCGGTACACGGCGTCGAGACACCAGAAACATCCACCTGCGAGCACGAACGTGGTCATGAGGACAACCTAGCGTCCGTGACTCGGAGGGAGCCCGGACCGGGGCACGCCTCCTCCACAGGGCCAGTCGTTGGTCGGCGCTCCACCGGCGACGACCGGGCCGCCCGGCGTGTCGGTGGTCGCCCGTAGCGTCGAGCACACACCGAACGACAGGAGGCACCCACGATGGAGACGACGACCGAACCCGCCCTGCGGATCCGCTCCGTCCCCGTCGCACGTTCCCGGGGCGAACTCCGGATCCTCGACGTGCGCGACGACCTGAGCCGGGTGACCCGGGCGAACGGCGAGATCGTCGGCTACGTCGACCGGGTCGACGTCGCCGGCGGCACGGCCTACCGCGCACGCCGGTACGTCTCGACCGAACGCCGGTTCGTCGAGCTGCCGAACGTGTGGTCGGCCGACGACGCCGTCGACTGCCTCCGCTGGGGCTGATACCGGAACGACGACGCCCCTCCGGGGCCGATGGACGGAACTGCCGCTCGGCCTCCCCGGCCCGGGACGGGTTCGTCGGTAGGGTGCGCGCATGGACTGGTGGAACGACCTGACCGACTGGATCTCGTCCGACAACGGGTGGCGCATCGTCTCCGGCGCGATCATCCCGTTCGTCGCGATCGTCGTGGCGGGCATCGTCGCGGCGCTCATCGGGCGCGGCGCGACGAAGCGTGTCGTGGCGATGCAGGAGCGTGAAGCGCGCAACTCCGCGGTCGCCGGCGTCGTCTCCGCTGCGCGCAAGGCCGCGACCTGGGGATCCCTCGGTCACGACGAGCGCGCCTACGCGGACCACCTCGCCGAGGACGCCGACATCCGCCTCCGGCTCCTCCCGGTCTCCGGTGCGCCGCTCGCCGCGAACTGGGCGCAGCACGAGATCGCCGACATCAAGAAGAACTCGTCGACGTTCAGCTTCCAGGCCGAACAGTCGCTCGCCGAGTTCCGTGACCGGCTGCTCGAGTGGCAGGCGCGCCCGAACCGTGCCCGCAAGCTGTTCAAGAGCGACCTCGAACGCTGGAAGTTCGACGCTCCCGACCCGGACACCGAACTCATCGCCCGCCAGCAGGAGTGGAACGCCGACCAGTCCCGACCGTCCGGCGCAACGGACGGTGCCGCTCCCACCACGGCCACGCCCGCAGCATCGACCGCACCGGCAGCGGAGCGCCCCACCCCGACGACCACGTCCCTCCGCCCGGCAGCCCAGCGGTCGGGCGCTGCGGGAACCGCTCCGGCGTCCGCGCCGAGCGCCGCTCCGGCATTCTCCGTCACCCGCGGCGCGGCGCCGGCGGCGGACCCGAACGCCACCACGCCGTTGTCCGACGCCGGCGCGACCCGAAACGGGGCCGACGGGGCGACCCGCTCGTACGGCGACGGCGCGACGCCGCCGACCCGTGCACCCCTCGGTCCGCCGGCATCGCCCGCACGACCCGCCTCCGCGACGAGCTCCGCGTCCCCCGCGGCGCCGCACAATGCCGGACCCCGCACCGACGACGCCGCGGGCGCCCATGACGCCGTCGGCGCCCACGACGCCATCGGCTCCGGCGACGCCGTCGAGAGCCACGCCGACGAGGTGGACGTGGACAACGCCGACGCGGTCGACGACGCGCCGAGCAGCCGGTCCGTTGCCGGCGCCGGCGTCGGGGTCACCAAGGACGCTCCGGTCCCGCCGGCCGTCGCGAAGCCCACCACGGCCGACTCGCACGTGAACCGCACCGAGGGCTCGTCGACCACGCACACGACGGGCTCGTCGACCACGCACACGACGTCGGTCCCGACCCGGATCGCCGGTCCGGCCGCGGAGCCCACCGACCCGGACGAGACCTCGGAAGCGACGTACACGCAGCCGATCAGCGCCAGCGAGCTCCGCCGTCGCGCCGCAGACGACGACGAGTAGACCGACACGCCCAGCGCGAAGGCCGCCGTCCCGAGGGACGGCGGCCTTCGTCGTGCGTGCCCCCGGCAGGAATCGAACCCGCGGCACGGTGGGTAGAAACCACCTGCTCTATCCACTGAGCTACGGAGGCGGACGGCACCGATTCTATCCGCGGCGCCCGTCCAGGTGCTGCACGAAGCGGTCGATCTCCGGCTGCGAACGGAGGTGCACGACGCGCAGGTGCGGCGCCGTCAGCGCGAGCTCGGGAACGAGTCGGCGCACGGCGTGGCGCGTCCGGAACCCCCACCGGAGGATGTGACCCGGGTCGGTGAAGAACATCCAGAGCGACGGCTCGGTGTTGCCGTTCCAGAGCTCGACGCGACCGATCCGACGCCGGACCGTCCGCCGCAGCAGGCGCCACAGGCCGACGACGGTCGGCAGGTCGATCCAGACGAGGGTGTCCGCTCGCTCCGCGAGCAGCATCCGGACGGTCCCGTACTGCCATTCCGTGACCCAGCCCGCCGCACGCGTGAACCGCTCGACGTCCGCCACGAACGACGGCCGCGGTTCCCAGTCCGGTCCGTGGAGGAGCGAGTCGATCTCGGTGTGATCGACCCCGAGCACCGACCCGATGCGCGCCGCCGTGGTCGTCTTCCCGACGCCGCTCGTCCCGGCGACGAGGACGCGCCGCGGTAGCGGGTCGAGGGGGTCGTCCGCTCCGAGCACCATCCGACCCTAGTCACCGGACAGAGCCTCCGGGCGCGGGCCGGGCCGGTTCCGGAACGGTTCGACCCACGTCTGCCTCGCGTTCGCTTCCGGGTCACCGTGACTTCGTAGCGTCCGGGACATGCGCACCACCGGTTCCGTCGTCGCGGTCGTCCCGGCACGAGCGGGCTCGAAGGGCATCCCGGGGAAGAACCTCCGCGCGGTCGCCGGGCGCTCGTTGGTCCGTCGTGCCGTGGAGTCCGCGCTCGCGGCGGAGAGGATCGACCAGGTCGTGGTCTCCACGGACGGCGACGCGATCGCGGCCGAAGCACACGAGGCCGGCGCCACGGTCGTCCGCCGACCGGTCGCGTTGGCCGGTGACGAGGCGTCGTCGGAGTCCGCGCTGCTGCACGTCCTCGACACCCTGGCCGCCGCCGGCGAGGAGCCCGAGGTCGTCGTGTTCCTCCAGGCCACCTCGCCGTTCATCGCCCCCGCGGACCTGGACGGCGCGATCGCCCGCGTCCGCGACGGGCACGCCGACTCCGTGTTCGCGGCCGCGCCCTCGCACGCGTTCCTGTGGCGGCTCGACGCCGACGGTACCGCCCGCGCGGTCAACCACGACGCCGCGGTCCGTCCGCGTCGCCAGGACCGCGAGCCGGAGTACCGCGAGACCGGCGCGTTCTACGTCTTCCGGGCTGCCCCGTTCCGGCAGCACCGGCACCGTTTCCACGGCCGCGTCGAACTGGCGCTCGTGGATCCCCGAGGCGCGATCGACATCGACGACCCGTCGGACCTCGCACTCGCCTCTGCCCTCGCACCCCGGCTCGAGCAGCCGGTCCACGACCAGCGCGTGGCCACCGTGCCGCACGTCCCCGCACCGAACGGAGCACCATGACCGTCACCATCGGCACGTCCACGATCGGCGCGGGTCACCCCGCGTACCTGATCGGCGAGATCGGCCTGAACCACAACGGCGACGTCGACATCGCCAAGCGGCTCATCGACGTCGCGGCAGACGCGGGTCTGCAGGCCGTGAAGTTCCAGAAGCGCACGCCCGCGATCGCGACGCCGGAGCACATGAAGAACACGCCCCGGTCGACGCCGTGGGGCGAGATGACCTACCTCGAGTACCGCTACCGGGTCGAGTTCGACCGCGAGCAGTACATCGAGATCGGCGACCACGCGACGCTCCGCGGGCTCGACTGGTTCGCATCGCCGTGGGACGAGCCGTCGGTGGCGTTCCTCGAGGACCTCAACGTCGTCGCCTACAAGATCGCCTCGGCGTCGGTGACGGACCTCGGGCTGCTCGCCGCCGTCGCCGCCACCGGCAAGCCCGTGATCCTCTCGACCGGCATGTCGACGCTCGAGCAGATCGACCGAGCGGTCGAGGCGCTCGGCACCGAACGCCTCGTGCTCATGCACGCGACGTCGACGTACCCGCTCCCCGCCGAGGAGGCGAACCTGCGGATGATCGACACGCTCGCGAACCGCTACTCGGGCGTCCCGGTGGGCTACTCCGGGCACGAGCCCGGCCTGCAGATCTCGATCGCGGCGATCGCGCTCGGGGCCACGGCGCTCGAACGGCACATCACCCTCGACCGCACGATGTGGGGCTCGGACCACGCAGCGTCGCTCGAGCCGCACGGCCTGCAGACCCTCGCCCGCGACGTCCGGATCATCGAGACGGCGCTCGGCGACGGCGTGAAGCGCGTGTTCCCGGGCGAGCAGGCGCCGCTGGCGAAGCTGCGCCGCGTCGGGGCGTGACCCGCGACGGGGGCGGGTCGACGGACGGACGGGAGGCGCGCCTCCCGTCCGGCTCGCCGCCACGCGCCCGACGGGTGGTCGGCCTGGTCGACACGGACTCGTTCGCGAAGTGGGGCGCACACCTCCTCGCCGGCGCTCCCGCGCACTGGGAGCTGGAACTGCTCACCGTCGCCACCCCGCGGTCGGCGAGCCGCGCGCAGCTCCGCTCCGCGTTCCGGGGTCTCGACGACCGGCTCGCGCACCTGGCCGCGTCCCCGCCCGCGCCGCTCGACGTCGACGCGATCATCGAGCGGCTCCGGCTGGACCCACCCGACGCCGTGCTCGTCTCCTTGATCGGCCCGATGGCGGAGCTCGTGCTCGAGGAGGTGCACCGCCGCGTCGCGCCTCGACCGGTGCTCGTGACGGGGCTGCCGGGCATCTCCTTCCCGGCCAAGTGGAAGGGCGTGTTCTTCCGGGCGCGCGCCGACCTGTTCGTGCTGCACAGCCACCGCGAGGTCCGCGCCTACGAAGAGCTCGCGACCGAGGGCGGTGTCGCCCCGCACTTCGCCCTCGCGACGCTCCCGTTCGCCCGGCGCACGAGCACAGCGGGGGCCGGGCCCGGCGCGGTCCGGGACGCCGTGGTCTTCGCGGCGCAGCCCAGCGTCCCGGCACAGCGCAGCGATCGCGAACGGGTGGTCGGGTGGCTCGTCGCGACCGCACGGCGGCACCCGGAGTGGCGCGTGGTCATCAAGGTGCGTGCGGGAGCCGGTGAGCACCAGACGCACCGGGAGCAGGACCCGTACCCGGACCTGGTGCCGTCCGACGCCCCACCGAACCTGGTGGTGGAGAGCGGTCCGATGTCCGAGCACCTCGACCGAGCGGTCGCCCTCGTGACGATCAGCTCGACGGCCGTCCTCGAGGCAGCGGCGCGGGGCGTGCCGGCACTCACCCTGACGGACTTCGGGATCGGCCGACACCTCATCAACGAGGTGTTCGTGGGCAGTGGGCTCGAGGGCGACGCGATCGACCTCGTGGACGGCCGGTTCGGCACGGTGCGGGCGGAATGGATGCACGACAACCACTTCCACCCGGAGTCCGAGAACGACTGGGCCGAGCGCACCGAGGAGCTCATGACGAGGCGCGACGTCGGCACCCTGGTTGACCGTCCCGCAGCACGTCGGAGCCGCGGCGGCGTGCTCCGCCGGGCCTGGGAGCGGAAGAACGCGCTGGGACCGGACGACCGCAGCACGCTCGGCGTCGTCGCGCTGGCGATCGGCACGCCCGTCCGCGCGGTGAAGCGAGCGGCCCGACGGGTCCGACGGGTCCTGCGCCCGGTGGCGGCACCGACCGTGCTCGCCCCGACGAGCCAGCGGTCGCAGAGTGCGACGTCAGAGCGCGCGGGCGACCGCGAGCAGGAGCTGGTCCCTCGTCGGGACCCCCGGTGAGCGGAAGACCTCGGCACCGTCGTCCCGTCGCACGATGATCGTGGGGGTCGAGCGGATGCCGAGGTCTTCAGCGTCGTCGGGGTGGGCAGCCACGTCGCGCTCGGTCACGTGCAACCCGGGGACGAGCGCCGACGCCTCGGCCGACACCCGGCGGGCGGCGGCGCACGGAGCGCAGAACGAGGACGTCCAGAGGTCGAGCTGCATGTGACCCTGCAACGCGGCGGGTGGGGGATCTACTCCCGGTCGAACTCGCCGCTACGGTCGCCGCGGTCCTGCAGGTCGTCGACGGGGTCGGACTCCCCCGGGACGTACTCGAACTCGACCGAGGTCTGGTCGAGCACCTGGCGGGCCTTGGTCTGCCGGTAGGTGAACGCGGTCTGGAGGCCCTCGACGTCGGCGAACACCGTGACCTCGTCGTCCAGCGCATCGCTCGTGGCGGTGCGGGTGTCGGTCGTGCCGTCGAAGGGTCCGCCGTGGAAGATCGCGGTGTACTCGTCGCCTTCGTGGATGGTGATGTCGCTCATGCGTCCCTTCTACCAGGCGCCACCTGTTGCATGATGCATAGCCGTGCTATATAGTTCAGCTATGGAATCGAATCGCGAACAGACGGTGGAGGCGCTCCTCGTCTCCGTGAACCGACTGATCCGCAGCGCCGTCCGGGCGACGGGGAACACCACCTCGCCCGCGGTCTGGCGCACCCTCGGCATCCTCGAGACCGAGCAGCCCTTGCGCCTCGGCGAGCTCGCGGCGGCCTCGGGCGTCGCGCAGCCGACCATGACCCGCCTCGTCGGGGGGATGCTCGACGACGGCCTGGTGTCGCGCACCGTCGACCCCGACGACTCCCGCGGGCAGCTCATCTCGCTCACCGACGCCGGGCACGACCGGCTCGTCGCCTGGCGCGCCACCCTCACCCGCACCGTCGGGCCGCTGTTCGCCGACCTCACCGACGACGAGTGGGACGCGCTCCACGAAGCCGCCGCGATCGTCGCCACCCGCAGCTCCATCACCACCAGAACGGAGATCACCGCGTGAGCACCCACGCACCCGCTGCCTCGGGCAGCATCCTCAAGCAGTCGTCCGCGGTGTGGGCGATCGCGTTCGCCTGCGTCGTCGCCTTCATGGGCATCGGCCTCGTCGACCCGATCCTCCCCGCCATCGCGAAGTCGCTCGACGCCACGGCCGCGCAGACCGAGCTGCTCTTCACGAGCTACCTCGCCGTGACCGGCGTCGCCATGTTCTTCACCAGCTGGGTGTCGAGCCGCATCGGCGCCAAGAACACGCTGCTGATCGGACTGGCGCTCATCGTCGTGTTCTCGGTCCTCGCAGCGCTGTCGAACAGCGTCTGGAACATCATCGACTTCCGCGCGGGCTGGGGGCTCGGCAACGCGCTCTTCATCTCCACCGCGCTCGCGACCATCGTCGGTGCGGCATCCGGCGGCACCGCCTCCGCGATCATCCTGTACGAGGCGGCGCTCGGACTCGGCATCGCGGTGGGCCCGCTCGTCGGCGGCCTGCTCGGCTCCGTGAGCTGGCGCGGCCCCTTCTTCGGCGTCACGACACTCATGGCCATCGCGTTCATCGCCATCGTCTCGCTCCTGAAGTCCTCCGGGCTGGAGAAGCCCACCCCGACGAAGCTCTCCGCACCGTTCCGCGCCCTCGGACGTCCCGCGCTGGCGGCACTCGCCGTGACCGCGCTGTTCTACAACATCGGCTTCTTCGTGCTGCTCGCCTACACACCGTTCCCGCTCGGGTTCGGCGCGCTCGGCATCGGCTTCACGTTCTTCGGTTGGGGCGTCGGCCTCGCGATCACCTCGGTGTGGGTGGCCCCGATGCTCACCGCCCGACTCCGGCGCACCACCGTCCTCAAGATCGCACTCCCGCTGCTCGCGCTCGACCTGTTCGGCGCCGCGGTCGTGGTGCACTCGCAGGTCGGCCTGATCGTCTGCGTGGTCGTCGGCGGTCTCGTGCTCGGTGTCCTGAACACCGTCCTGACCGAGTGCGTCATGGAGGCCACCGACCTCCCGCGTTCCGTCGCGTCGAGCGCCTACTCGGCCGTCCGGTTCATCGGCGGCGCCATCGCCCCGCCGGTCGCGACGCTCCTCGCCGACGCGTACTCCCCGAGCGCGGCGTACGTCTTCGCGGGTGCGTCCGTGGCCGTCGCGTTCATCGTCGTGCTGCTCACCACCAAGGTCCTGCGCCGCGTGGACGACGGCGCCGAGCCCGAGCCCGTCGAGGCCGAGGCCATCAGCGCCGGCGAGATGTCCTGACCGGCTCCGGCCGCCCGGGGACGACGGAACCGCAGAATAGGATCGAGACCATGGCAACTGCGAACGACCGCCTCGTCTGGATCGACTGCGAGATGACGGGCCTCGACCTCGAGGTCGACGAACTCGTCGAGGTGGCCGTGGTCATCACCGACTTCGACCTCGTCCCCGTGCACCCCGGGTTCGACATCGTGATCAAGCCCGACCAGTCCGCGCTCGACAACATGAACGAGTTCGTGACGAACATGCACACCACGTCCGGGCTGATCGACGAGATCCCGGACGGCGTGAGCCTCGCGGACGCCGAGTACCAGGTGCTCGAGTACATCCTCCGGCACGTGCCGGCCGAGGGCACCGCTCCCCTGGCCGGCAACACGATCGGCACCGACCGCGCGTTCCTCGCGAAGTACATGCCGCGCGTCGACGGACACCTCCACTACCGCAGCGTCGACGTGTCGAGCATCAAGGAGCTGTGCCGTCGCTGGTTCCCGCGCGTGTACTTCAACGCGCCGGAGAAGCACGGTGGTCACCGGGCACTCGCGGACATCCTCGAGTCGATCCGCGAGCTGGAGTACTACCGCCGCGCCGGCTTCGTCGCGGAGCCCGGTCCGACCAGCGACGACGTCCGCGCGGTGGCGGCCGAGGTCGTGGCGAAGTGGGAGCCGCGCCTGGCGCAGTAGTGGTCCGAGCGCCGTCGGGCATGTACTACTATTGAGTGGTCGCGCCGGTCCGCCGGTGTGCACATGGTGGGTATAGCTCAGTTGGTAGAGCGCTTGGTTGTGGTCCAGGAGGTCGCGGGTTCGAGACCCGTTACTCACCCCACGTGGAAGGCCCCGGTCGATCGACCGGGGCCTTCGTCGTCCCGGACCAACCCCCGGGGTGCCGTCGTGCGGCCCTGGCGGAATACAACATGTGGACAACTTCCGGTCGGCGCCGCATGCCTGGTGCACTCGACGGGTGATCAACCTCATGCAGAAGCTCTGGCCGCACCTCGTCCGTGAGATCTGGGTCAACTCGATCTGCGCCTCCCGTCTCATCCCGAGCCAGGCGCGCTTCCTGTTCCTCCGCCTCGCCGGGCTCCGCCTCCGCCGGTGCACGGTGCTCCACGGCGTCGAGTGGTTCGGGAGCGGACGGGTGACGTTCGAGCGTGGCATGACGCTCAACCGGGGCGTGGTCGTGAACCACAGCGGCGGGCTGTACATGGGCGAGAACTCCGGTCTCGGCCCGGGCACCCTCGTGATCACGGCGACGCACGAGATCGGCCCGGCCGCCAAGCGCTGGGGCGACGGCACCACGGCACGGGTGGTGGTCGGCCGGGGCGCCTGGGTCGGGGCGAACGTCACGATCCTGCCCGGTGTCCGCATCGGCGAGGGCTGCATCATCGGTGCCGGTTCGGTGGTTGCGCGGGACTGCCGCCCGCACACGGTGTACGTGGGTGTGCCGGCCCGGCCGGTACGCTCCCTCGAGCCCGTCCCCTGACGGCCGACCACCAGCACGGTGTGGGACGATCGCGCCGTGATGGAGATGTCCGCCGACGCGTTCGAGCAGCTCGTGACCGACGAACTCGACCGGTTGCCCGACGAGATGGTCGACGGGCTCGACAACGTGGTGTTCGTCGTCGAGGACGAGCCCGAGGACGGCTCGGAGCTGTTCGGCATCTACGACGGGGTGGCTGCGACGGAGCGCGGGCAGTACGGGTTCGGCGAGCTCCCCGACCGGATCGTGGTGTTCCGGAAGCAGCACCTGGCGGAGTGCGACACCCTCGAGGAGCTCCAGGACGAGGTGCACACCACGCTCGTGCACGAGATCGGGCACTTCTACGGCATCGACGACGAGCGGCTGCACGAGCTCGGCTGGGCGTAGTCGCGAAGCGGAGGTCCGCGACGTTTCGGTCGGCGAAGTTTCGCGCTGAGCGACACCTCACGGGCGAACGACGCCGTGAACTGTCGCCCAGCACGAAAAGTCGTCCGACCGCGACGGGCCGACCGCGACGGGCCGCGCCGCCCACACGCGCCACCCGCCCCGCCGCCCGGCCGCTCAGAACCGCGTCGGCCCCACCTCGTGGTACCGCTCCCACGCGTCCACCGGCCCCCGCCCGTGCAGCACGTACTCCCCGACGAGCCGCTCCTTGTAGACGGCGGGGTTGTGCGACGCCACGACCCGCGCGTTCCGCCAGTGCCGGTCCAGCGCCCGGGTGCGGTCGGCGGCCGACGCTCCCCCGACCTCGAACAGCTCCGTCGCGGCCCGGAGCACCCGCGGACCGACCTCGACCTGCGCCTGGTAGACGGCGTTCTCCCCGGCGTCGAGCAGTGCGTGGTCGACCCCGACCCCCGGTTCGTTCGTCGCGACGACCGCGTCGAGCATCCCCGCCGCGGCGACGACGAGCGACCGCGCCGTGAACGCCCCGGCGGACAGCCGCCCGAGGACCGCCAGCACCTGGGGGTCCTCCCCCGGGGTCGCCGCGTTGGCGTGGATGTAGGTGCGGGTGCGTGGCCGGACGAACGCCACGGCGTCGTCCACGACCGCCTGCCCGATCCCGGCGAGGACCGCCAGCAGGTACAGCTGGTAGAACGCCTGGATGTGCGACAGCGGCGCATCCCGGTACGCCGAGACCACCGACGGGTCGACGGCGACGTCCTCGAAGACGGTGGTGCCGGACGCGGTCAGCCGCTGCCCGAAGCCGTCCCAGTCGTCGATGCCGGTGACCCCGGGGGCGTCGGTCGGCACGGCGAAGGTGACGCGTTCGCCGGCACGGTCGGCGGCGAGGTAGATCCAGTCGGAGTACAGCGTCCCGGTCGAGTAGAACTTCCGCCCGTCCAGCCGCCAGGTCCCGTCCGCGTCGGGAGCGACGGTCGTCGAGATGTCCGCGAGCGTCGTCCCCGTGCGCTCCGAGGTCGCGTTCCCCACGATCGCACCCCCGACGATCCGGTCCAGCCACTCGTCGCGGGTCGGCGAGTCCGGTCGCAGCAGCACCAGCTCGGTGTACCCGAAGTGCCCGCGCCACAGGTGCGCGATGTTCGAGTCGGCCGCGGCCAGGTCCGCCACGAGGTGCACGAGTTCGACGAGGCTCACGCCGAAGCCACCCCGGTCCTCGGGCACGCGCAGCCGTCCGAACCCGGCGGCGGCGAGCGCGCGCACCTCGTCGTGCGGCAGCGGCCGGTCGCCGGGTGTCGCGGACGCGAGCTCACGTTCGACGGCACCCTCGCGGATGTGCTCGAACACCGGTCGGAAGCGGTCGCGCAGCTCCGTCAGGCGGTCACGCCCGGCTCCGGTCGGGAGGCGCGCATCGCCGCCGGTGGTCGTCGTCGCGTCGGTCACGCCGTCACCTCCACGGCGTCACGCACGTCCCTCGCGCCGGTCGCGCCCGCCCCACCGGAGAACGCACCGCGCCACCGCCGTGCCGGGTGCGTGTCCGGCAGCTGCGCGTGGCCGAAGAGCTTCTGGCGCAGGGTGCCCTCGCGGTACTCGGACTGCATGAGTCCACGTTCCTGCAGGGTCGGCGCGATGTGGTCGACGAACTCCTCGTACGAGCCGGGCAGCGTCCAGTTGATGACGTTGACGCCGTCGACCCCGACGCGCTGCCACTGGGCCAGTTCGTCGGCGATCTGCTCGGGCGTCCCGACGACGCGGGCGCGGAGCTTGGCGGACAGGCGGGCGAGGTCGGCGATGGTCGGTTCGCGGTCGCCCGCGGCCTCGCGGAGCCACTGCAGGTGCGACTGCCCGGCGTGCGTGCGGACCTCGGACAGGGGCGTCGCCGGGTCGAGCGGTTCGCCGGTGTCGGGGTCGAACCCGAGGTTCGAGTGCACCAGGAATCCGTCGGCGGCGAGGTACTCGTCGATCTCCGCTTCCTTCGCCTTCGCCTCGGCTTCCGTGGAACCGGTGACGAAGGTCAGACCGAGGAAGAACGCGATGTCCTCCCGTCGGCGGCCCGCTGCCGCGGCGAGGTCCCGGGTCTCGCGGATGAGCTGCTCGGTGGCGTCGCGGTTCGACGTGAGGATGAACTGCGCCTCGGCGTTCCGCGCGGCGAACGCCCGGCCCGCCGGCGAGGACCCCGCCTGGAACAGCACCGGCGTCCGCTGCGGCGACGGCGCCGACAGGTGCGGCCCCTGCACGTCGTAGCGCTTCCCGTGGTGGTCGATCCGGTGCACCTTCTCCGGGTCGGCGTACCCGCGCACCGGGTCCTTGAGCACGGCGTCGTCCTCCCACGAGCCCTCCCAGAGCTTCGCGCAGACCTCGAGGTACTCCTCGGCCCAGACGTAGCGCTCGTCGTGCTCCTCGAGCCGGTCCTGCCCGAAGTTCCGGGCGGCGCTGTCGAGCGCACTCGTGACGACGTTCCACCCGATGCGACCGCGGGTGATGTGGTCGAGCGTGGACACCTTGCGGGCGAAGTCGAACGGGTGCGCCTGGATCACGCTCGACGTGAACGCGAGCCCGAGGTGCTCCGTGGACACGGCGAGCGCGGAGAGCAGCACGGACGGGTCGTTCGAGGGGATCTGCAGTCCCTCGCGGAGGTTCGTGGAGTAGTCCCCGCGCCCCGGTCCGTAGGTGCCGACGACGTCCGCGAAGAACATCGCGTCGAACTTGCCGCGCTCGAGGGTCCGCGCGAGATCCGTCCAGAGGGTCACGTCGTCGAAGTCGGCCTGCCGGGCGTCCGGGTGGCGCCAGAGGCCGTGCTGGATGTGCGACGTCGTGTTCATGACGAAGGCCGCGAAGCGCAGCGGGCGGTTCGGTGCATCGCTCATGCGTCCATGTTCCCCGTCGGACCCGCGGCCGGGGGCCCGAGGTGACACCGCGTTACGCGGGGTGTTCCCCGGCGCGCCGGACCCGGCCATGCTCCTGAGGCATGTCGACCCCGACCACCGCAGCCGCGCCTCCCGTCCGGCCCACCGCACCGTCCACCAGCGCGACGCGTCGTCGTGTCGCGCTGGCGTCCTTCGTCGGCACGACCGTCGAGTACTACGACTTCTACCTGTACGCGACGGCGTCCGCGCTCGTGTTCGCGCCGACGTTCTTCCCGGCCGTGACGCCGGCCGTGGGCGTGATCGCCTCGTTCGCGACCTACGGGGTCGGCTTCGTCGCACGGCCGCTGGGCGGGGTGATCGCCGGGCACCTGGGCGACCGGATCGGCCGGAAGAAGCTGCTCGTCGCGTCGCTGGTGCTGATGGGGGTCGCATCGACGCTGATCGGTGCGGTGCCGTCCGCGGCGACGATCGGCATCGGCGCGGTCGTCGCGCTGGTGTTCCTGCGGTTGCTGCAGGGGGTCGCGGCCGGTGCCGAGTGGGGCGGGTCCGCGCTGCTGTCGGTCGAGCACGCGCCCGAGCGTCACCGCGGGCTCTTCGGCGCCTTCACGCAGATGGGATCGGCGGGCGGGATGCTGCTCGCGACCGGCGTGTTCACGCTCGTGCGGACCGTGCTCGGCAACGAGGTGTTCCTCGCGTGGGGGTGGCGACTGCCGTTCCTGTTCTCGGCCGTCATCGTCGCCGTGGGGCTCGTCATCCGGCTCGGTGTGCAGGACGCGCCCGTGTTCCAGGAGCTGCGCGCCTCCGGCGGCGTCGAGCGTTTCCCGGTCTGGCAGGCGATCCGACGGCACCCGCGGGCGATCCTCGTCACCGCCGGGCTGCGGCTCGTCCAGCCGGCGCTGTACTCGATCCTGACGACCTACTCGCTGACGTACCTCGGTGCGAAGCGCGGCGAGGACGGGTCCGCCGCCGGGTTGCAGGCCGTGTTGATCATCTCCGCTGTCTCACTCGTGTCCACGCCGTTCTGGGGCTGGCTGTCCGACCGGGTCGGGCGCCGGGTGCTCACCATCGGGTCGGCGATCGGCATCGGGGTGCTCGTCTGGCCGTTCTTCGCGTTCCTCGACGCGGGGCCGCTCGCACTGTTGCCGCTCGTGGCGCTGGTCGGGATGTGCGTGTTCCACGACAGCATCTACGGACCCCAGGCCGCGTGGTTCGCCGAGCAGTTCCCCACCGGGCGGCGCTACTCCGGGATGAGCCTCGGGTACCAGATCGGGTCGATCTTCTCGGTGGGGCTCACGCCGTTGCTGGCGGCCGTGTTCGTCGAGGTCGGTGAGGGCTCGCCGTGGATCCTGTGCGCCTACATCGGTGTGTACGCGGTGCTCAGCGTCGTGGCGGCGGCGTTCGCGGTCGACCCGAGCGGAGCCCGGCGGCGTGCGGGTGCCGCCGATCCGTCCGCACCACGAGGTCGGCGAGGGCTGCCGGGTCCTCGGCCGCGATGAACGCTTCCTCCTGCGCTGCCCAGCGTTCCCACTGCCGCGCGAACACCTCGCCGTCCCGGCCGATCGCCCGCTGCCACCGGGTCCGGTCGTCCGCCTCGAGCCAGACGCGCAGGGTCGCGAGCGGGGCCGAGTCACGCGACAGCGCACCGCACCCCTCGACGACCACCGGGAGGCGCGGGTCGACCGCCGTCCACCCGTCCGGTTCCGAGGCCGCCCAGTCCCACCGGCGGTACCCGGAGCGTGCTCCGAGGACGTCCGTGACGACCGCGTCGGACGCCGCCCGGAGGCCGTCCCATCCGGGGTAGACGTCATCGAGGTGCACGACCTGCGCGCCGAGGCGTTCCGCCAGGGCGTCGCCGAGGGTCGTCTTCCCGGTGCCCGAGCGTCCGTCGACCAGGACGACGACCCGCTCGGTCCGGCCGTCGTCGGCGCCGGCCGCGACCCGGGCCACGAGCTCGTCCACGAGTGCGTCGTCCACGGCCGAGCGCTCAGGCACGCCACGTCCCGGCGCACACGGCCACGCTGATCGACACGACGCCGATCCCGACGAGCACCCCCACCATCGCCCACTCCGGCCCCGCGAACCGTGCCGTCCGTGCCCAGGTCCGCCGTCCGGGAGCGCCGAACCCGCGCGACTCCATCGCGACCGCGAGCGTGGTGGCGCGGCGGAGTGCGAGCACGAGGAGGGCGAACGCCATGGTCGCCCCGCGCCGGAGCCGACCGGTGTCGGCGACGCCGCGCGCGCGACGCGCCATCCCGAGCTGCCGCCAGTCCTCACCGAGCAGGGTCATCATCCGGACGGCGGCGAGCGCGCCGAGCACGAACCGGGCCGGGAGGCGCAGCAGCTGCGCGAGGCCGTCCGCGAGGTCCGTGGGGTCGACCCGGATGAACAGCACGACCGCGGGCAGCCCGACCGCGAGCACCCGCAACGCGGTCGCGAGCGCGAGGGTGAGCGATCCGTCGGTCACGTGCGCGGGGCCGAGGTCGAACCAGTGTCGTCCGGAGGGCCGCCCGTACAGCGCGATGCTGATGGCCGTGAGGGGTACGGCGACGAGGACGGGTGACGTGCGGAGCAGCAGGGTCCGGGGCGGGATGCGGAGGAGCGGCAGGAGCGCGACCTCGATGCCGAGGGCGACCGCTGCGGTGACGACGTCGAGGCTCGTCACGAGGCAGACGCCCAGCGCGAGGACGCCGAGCAGCGGGGCCACCGGTTGCACTCCGCGGATGCCGCGGGCCCGCTCCGTTCCGTCGGGGCGTCCTGGAGGCGCGGCGCGGTCGGGTGCACCGGCCGCGGGAGTCGGGGCGGTCACCGCTGCACCGCCGTGCTGCGCGGGCGGTGCGGGAGCGCTGGGTCGCCGACGTGCGGCGCGTCGGGCGCCGCGTCGATGTCGTCGGTGTCGTCGGTGGCCGGGGTCGCGCCGGACGGCCCGAGCACGACCTCGTCGGCGTCGAGCGCCCGCACGAGGTCGCGGTCGTGCGTGACGGCGACGACGGCGGTGCCCGAATCCGCGAGCGCGCCGAGCCGGTCGACGACGGCCTGCCACGTCGCGCGGTCCTGCCCGGAGGTCGGTTCGTCGAGCACGACGACGGGCGGACGGGCGGCGATGACGGTCCCGATCGCGAGCCGTCGCTGTTCGCCGCCGGAGAGGGTGAACGGGTTGGCGTCCGCCAGGTGCGCGAGGCCGAAGTCGGTGAGCAGCTCGTCGACACGGGCGTCCACGTCGGGCAGACCGAGTGCGCGCGGTCCGACGGCGAGCTCCTCGCGGACGGTCCGGGCGACGAACTGGTGCTCGGGGTCCTGGAACACGGTGCCGATCCGGGCGGCGAGGCGACGGCTCGTCCAGGCTGCCGGTGCGTCCTCGTCGTCGTCGGTGAGCGCGCGGGTGGCCCGGAGCGTCCCCTCGGCGGGTCGGAGGAGCCCGGCGAGCGTGAGTCCGAGCGTGGACTTGCCGACGCCGTTCGGCCCGGTGACGGCGAGGACCCGACCGGCGCGGACGTCGAGGTCGATCCCGCGACCGACCGGCTGGCGTCGGCCCCGGGCGGTGCCGAGCGAGCGCGCCGTGAGCAGCTCGTCGCCCTCGGTGCGGTCCGCGCGGCGGGCGGAAGCGCGGGCGGGTCCGGAGCCGGGCACCCACACTCCGGCCGCGGTCAGCGCTTCCCGGTGCGATGCGAGCACGGCGTCGGGCGGGCCGTCGACGACCACACCCCCGCCGGCCTCGAGGAGCACGAGCCGGTCGACCAGGTCGAGCCAGGTGCCGATGCGGTGTTCGACGACGAGCATCGTGGCGCCGGTGGCGTCCAGCAGCGCCCGGACGGCGCCGTGCACCTGCTCGACGCCCGCCGGGTCGAGGTTCGCGCACGGTTCGTCGAGCACGAGCGCGCCGGGCCGCATGGCGAGCACGCCCGCGAGGGCCAGCCGCTGCCGTTGGCCACCGGACAGCATCGTGGTCGATCGGTCGAGCGGCAGGTCGAGGCCGACGACGTCGAGCGCCGATCGCACGCGTTCCCAGGTCTCCGCACGCGGGACACCGAGGTTCTCGCACCCGAACGCGACGTCGTCCCCGATGCGGGACATCACGGTGTGGGCCTCGGGGTCCTGCATGACGAGGCCGACGCGTCCGCGGACCGCGCGGGGGTCGGCTCCGTCGACGAGGACCGTGCCCTGCACCGACGCCGCGGTGTCGTCCGCGTCGTCCGGTTCATCGGGGAGCACCGCGGCGACGGCCCGCAGGAGCGTCGACTTGCCCGCTCCCGACGGCCCGACGATCGCGACGCGCTCCCCCGGCTCCACCGTCAGGTCGACGCCACGGACCGCCCAGTCACCGCGGTCGGCGTAGCGCCAGCCCCAGTCGCGGAAGGTGATCCGTGCCGGCGTCGTCCCGGACGCGGTGCTCACGCGACGGCGCGGTTCCGGCGCCTGGCGTGTTCCCGTCCAGCGGCGAACGACGAGAGCACGCCGGTCGCGGCGAGCGCGCGGACGAGGAGCCACCCGCCGGCCCCGGCGATCACGGCACCGCCGATGATCGCCGACACCACGTACGCGACCTTGAAGCCCGCGTCGAGGGCCGCGTACCAGAGCAGCGTGTCGTTGAGGCCGAGCGCCAGCCCGGCGGCCGCACCGGCGAGCACCACGACCGGCAGGCGGGTGCTGCGGTACAGGAACAGCGCGAGGACGAGCTCGGCGCCGAGACCCTGCACGAGTCCGGCCTCGAGCGTCAGCCAGCCCCACTGCGTCCCGAGCAGGGCCTCGACGGAAGCGGCCACCATCTCGGCGTACAACGCCGCTCCCGGCTTGCGGACGATGATCGCGACGACCGGACCGGCGAGCAGCCAGACGCCGCCGAAGAACGCCTGGGTGCCCGGGAGCAGGAGCGTCATCGCGGCGCTGAGCGGCTCGTAGGGGAACTCCCAGACCTTGAAGACGACACCGATCGCGACGGCGAGCACGCTCGCGACGACGATGTCGACGACGCGCCAGCGCAACGAGCGCTTCGCGGTGGACGGTACGGCTGACGACGTGCCTGTGGACATGGTCCTGACTCCTCCCTGCGCCGGCATGATCCGGATCAGGTTCGACGGTCGGAGCGCCACTCGCTCCCTCTCAGCCCGGCGGTCCCGGACTCCCGTGTGTGTCCCGCCAGTGTAGACGGGACGCGACTGCGTGACGAACGGGAGGCGCGGTGCCGACCGGCACCGCGCCTCCCGTTCGTCAGGACGTCACTTCTTGAGGACGCGCACCAGCTTGCGCAGCACCGTCCCGGTGACCCAGATCACCGGGACGCTCACCGCGAGCAGCGAGACGAGGTTCGGCTCGAACTCGAGGTCCCGGCCCGGTCGGCGGACGTACGCGCCGATCGGGATCGAGACGGAACCGCCGCCCCCGCCGCCGTTCTCGTCGCCGTCACCGCCGCCGCCGAAGCCGAACCAGCCGAGCGACACCGGGATGAGGGTCTGGTCGCCGACCTCGACCGGCTCCCCGTAGTTCGTGGAGACGCCCACGGGGCGCACCTTGTCTGCGATCTGCGTGACGATGTTGGCCATGCGCGCGAGGCTACTCGCCCCTCCCTCCACAGGACGCGGTGTCCACGAACCGCCCACGGCTGTGCCTTGTCTGCGGACGCGGACGGCCAGCGCCGATATGTTGGCGCCACCCACACCTGGAGGACCGTTTGCACACCTGGCCCGGCAACCCGTACCCGCTCGGTGCGACCTACGACGGAAGCGGCACGAACTTCGCGCTCTTCAGCGAGGTCGCAGAGCGCGTCGATCTCTGTCTCTTCGACGACGACGGCAACGAAGAGTGCGTCCCCCTCGTCGAGGTGGACGCGTACGTCTGGCACGCGTACCTCCCGAACGTCGGCCCCGGACAGCAGTACGGGTTCCGTGTCCACGGCGAGTACGACCCCGCGAAGGGACTGCGCGCCAACCCGAGCAAGCTGCTGCTCGACCCCTACGCGAAGGCGACCAGCGGGGACATCGACTGGGACCAGTCGCTGTTCTCGTACACGTTCGGCGACCCCGACTCGACGAACGACGACGACTCGGCGTCGCACATGATGAAGGGCGTCGTCATCAACCCGTTCTTCGACTGGCAGGGCGACCGCGCACCGCGGACCCCGTACGGCGAGACGGTCATCTACGAAGCGCACGTCAAGGGCCTCACCGAGACCCACCCGGACGTCCCCGAGGAGCAGCGCGGCACCTACGCCGGCGTCGCACACCCCGCGGTCATCGAGCACCTCCAGCGGCTCGGCGTCACCACGCTCGAGCTGATGCCCGTGCACCAGTTCGTGAACGACTCCACCCTGCAGGACAAGGGACTGTCGAACTACTGGGGCTACAACACGATCGGCTTCTTCGCGCCGCACTCGCACTACTCGTCCTCGGGCGACCAGGGCCAGCAGGTCCAGGAGTTCAAGACGATGGTGCGCGAGCTCCACCGCGCCGGCATCGAGGTCGTGCTCGACGTCGTCTACAACCACACCGCCGAGGGCAACCACCTCGGCCCGACCCTGTCGTTCCGCGGCATCGACAACGCGGCGTACTACCGCCTCGTCGACGACGACAAGCGGTACTACATGGACTACACGGGCACCGGCAACTCGCTCAACGTCGGGCACCCGCACTCGCTGCAGCTCATCATGGACTCGCTGCGGTACTGGGTGACCGAGATGCACGTCGACGGGTTCCGTTTCGACCTCGCCGCGGCACTCGCCCGCGAGTTCTACGAGGTCGACCGGCTGTCGGCGTTCTTCGAACTCGTCCAGCAGGACCCGATCGTGTCGCAGGTGAAGCTCATCGCCGAGCCGTGGGACGTCGGCCCCGGCGGCTACCAGGTCGGCAACTTCCCGCCGCAGTGGTCCGAGTGGAACGGCAAGTACCGCGACACGGTTCGGGACTTCTGGCGCGGCGAGCCCTCGACGCTCGGCGAGTTCGCCTCGCGGATCTCGGGTTCGGCGGACCTCTACGAGCACGACGGCCGCACCCCCAAGGCGAGCATCAACTTCATCACCGCCCACGACGGCTTCACGCTGTACGACCTCGTCGCCTACAACGAGAAGCACAACGAGGCCAACGGCGAGGACAACAACGACGGCGAGAGCCACAACCGGTCCTGGAACTCCGGCGCAGAAGGGCCGACCGACGACGAGTCGGTGAACGCCCTGCGGCTCCAGCGGCGACGGAACTTCCTGGCGACGCTGCTGCTCAGCCAGGGCGTGCCGATGATCGCGCACGGCGACGAGCTCGGACGGTCGCAGTCCGGCAACAACAACGTCTACGCACAGGACTCCGAACTCAGCTGGATCGACTGGGAGACCGCTGACGAGGACCTCATCCAGTTCACGGCCGACGTCGTCAAGCTCCGCCACGACCACCCGACCTTCCGGCGCACCCGCTACTTCAACGGGCGGCCGGTCCGACGGGGCGAGGGCGAGCCGCTGCCCGACGTCGTCTGGCTCACGCCGGCCGGCGACGCGATGGAGCCGGAGGACTGGGACTCCGGCTTCGGCAAGAGCGTCGGCATGTACCTGAACGGCAACGGCATCCGGGGCCGCGACGCCCGCGGCGAGCGCGTCACCGACGTGGGCTTCATCACGTACTTCAACGCCCACGACGACACCGTGACGTTCACCATCCCGCCGGAGGAGTACGCGCCCGGCTGGACCGTCCGGATCGACACGGCGGACCCGGGCGCTCGTGACGAGGTGCTCGAACCCGGTACCCCGCTCGACGTCCCCGCGCGCTCGATGATCGTCCTGCGCGCCGAGCCCGACCACGAGGTCACGGTCACGCCGGTCGACACCTCGGCGGAACGCCCGGCGACCCCGGCGCCGCAGGACGCCGTCACGCCCGCGAACCCCGCCGGGGCGACCGCTCCGTCCGACACCTCCGGCGGCCAGCAGTGACCGCCCGTCGGGTCCCGGTCTCCACCTACCGCGTCCAGGTCACGTCGGACTTCGACCTGACGGCGGCGGCGGACCTCGTCGACTACGTCCGGGACCTCGGGGCCGACTGGCTGTACCTGTCCCCCGTGCTCCAGGCGGAGCCGGGGTCGCAGCACGGCTACGACGTCGTCGACCACTCGCACGTCGACACCGAGCGCGGCGGCGACGAGGCGTTCCGGGTGCTCGCGGAAGCGGCGCACGCGGCGGGCCTCGGTGTCCTCGTCGACGTCGTCCCGAACCACGTCGGCGTGGCCACCCCCGCGGCGAACCCCTGGTGGTGGTCGCTGCTCGAGCACGGGCAGGGCTCGCCCGTGGCCTGGGCGTTCGACGTCGACTGGGAAGCCGGCGACGGCAGGCTCCGGGTGCCGGTGCTCGACGATCGTCTGCTCGACGGCGTGACCCTCCGTGACGGCCGTCTGTACCTGGGTGACACCGCCTACCCGACCGCCCCCGGCACCGTCCACGACGGCGACACCGTCGAGGACGTCCACGCACGCCAGCACTACGAGTTCGTCCACTGGAAGCGCGCCGACCACGAGCTGAACTACCGCCGGTTCTTCGCGGTCAACACGCTCGCGGCGATCCGGGTCGAGGAGCCCGAGGTGTTCGCGGCCTCGCACGACACGATCGGCTCGTGGTTCCGCGACGGACTCGTCGACGGCCTCCGCATCGACCACCCGGACGGCCTGTACGACCCCGCCGGGTACCTGCAGGACCTCGCCGGGCTGACCGGAGGCGCCTACACGCTCGTCGAGAAGATCCTCGAGCCGGGTGAGGCACTGCCGTCGAGCTGGCCGGTGGACGGCACCACCGGGTACGACGCCCTCGGGGTGCTCGACCGGGTCTTCGTCGACCCCGCCGGCGAGGAGCCCCTGACGGCCGCCTCGGGCGCGGAGCCGACCGACTGGCAACAGCTCACGCACGACACCCGCCGCGGCATCGCCGACGGGATCCTCGGCAGCGAGGTCGAACGCCTGGCCCGGCTGCTCGGCCCCTCGACCGCCGGTGCCGGTGCCCCGCAGCTCCCGCACGAGCGCATCGTCGACGCCCTCGCCGAGATCGTGGCGTCCTTCGACGTGTACCGCACGTACCTGCCCGAGGGCGCACACCACCTCATCACGGCGCTCGAGCGCGCTGCCGAGACCCGACCGGACCTCGACGACGTGATCGACCGCATCGCCCCGGCACTCGTCGACCCGTCGAACGCCGCGGCGATCCGGCTGCAGCAGACCAGCGGCATGGTGATGGCGAAGGGCGTCGAGGACACCGCGTTCTACCGCACCTCACGCCTGACGTCGCTCAGCGAGGTCGGCGGCGACCCGAGCGTCTTCTCCGTGACGGTGGACGACTTCCACCAGGCACAACGGGACCGCCTCGGCAGCTGGCCGAACACGATGACCACCCTCACGACGCACGACACCAAGCGCAGCGAGGACACCCGCGCCCGCATCGCCGTGCTCGCCGAGCTCGGTGACGAATGGACGGCCACGCTCGAGCGGCTGCAGTCGCTGGCGCCGCTCGACGACGCCGTCCTGGCGGACCTGCTCTGGCAGGCGATCGTGGGGGCGCGGCCGGCGAGCCGTGAACGACTGCACGCCTACGCCGAGAAGGCGTCGCGTGAGGCCGGGGACAGCACCACGTGGACGTCCCCCGACGAGGACTTCGAGCGTCGCATGCACGCGCTGGTCGACGCCGCGTTCGACGACGCTGCCGTGGTCGCCGTGCTCGACGCCCTCGACGAACGCATCGACGCCGCCGGCTGGTCGAACGGCCTCGGGCAGAAACTCGTGCAGATCACGGCGCCGGGCGTCCCCGACGTCTACCAGGGCACCGAGTTCTGGGACCGCTCGCTGGTCGACCCGGACAACCGCCGCCCGGTGGACTACGCCGAACGCCGACACGTCCTGGCGGAACTCGACGGACCGGACGACGACGGCCCGGAGCGCCTCCCCGGCATCGGGCTCGACGGGGCCGCGAAGCTCCTCGTGACCAGTCGTGCCCTGCGGCTGCGTCGCGACCACCCGGAGCTGTTCTCCCGCTACCTCGCCCTCGAGGCGACCGGGAGCGCGGCCGACCACGTCGTCGCGTTCGACCGCGGCGGCGCGATCACCATCGCCACCCGGCTGCCCATCGGTCTCGAACGGGTGGGCGGCTGGGGCGACACCCTCGTGCACGCCAGCCCACTGGAGCGCGTGGACCTCCTGACCGGTCGACGGCTCCCCGCAGACCGGGGCATCGCGCTCGCCGAACTGCTCACGGACTTCCCCGTGGCGCTGCTCGTCCCCGCGCACGTCGCCGAGGCGACCGACCACGGGACCGCACGGACCACGACCGCCGACGCCGGATCCGTCGTCGAGTCCGACGCGCAGGCCGACATCGACATCCTGGAGGGGCACGCATGACCGCACCCGACCGCTACGCCGTCTGGGCACCGACCGCGGAGCGCGTGCGCCTCGTCGTCGACGGCACCGAGTACCCGCTGACCCGCGGCTCCGACGACTGGTGGACCACCGACGCGATCGTCCCCGTCGTCGGCGCCCGGTACGGCTTCCGCCTGGGGGACGACGACGCCGTCCGGCCCGATCCCCGCAGCCGGTTCCAGCCCGAGGGCGTCCACGGCCCCTCCGAGGTCGTCGACCCGGAGCGGTTCTCGTGGACGGACGACGCGTGGACCGGACGCCCGGCCCGTGGCGGCGTCGTCTACGAGATGCACGTGGGCACCTACACGCCCGAGGGGACCCTCGACGCAGCGGCCGCCAAGCTCGAGCACCTCGTGGAGCTCGGGGTCGAGTTCGTCGAGCTCCTGCCCGTCAACGCCGTCAACGGCGAGTGGAACTGGGGGTACGACGGTGTCGGTTGGTTCGCCGTGCACGCCCCGTACGGCGGTCCGGACGCCTACGACCGGTTCGTCGACCGGGCGCACGCGCTCGGTCTCGGCGTCATCCAGGACGTCGTGTACAACCACCTCGGGCCGAGCGGGAACTACCTGCCGCTCTACGGGCCGTACCTGCTGCAGGGCCTCGGCAACACCTGGGGCGACTCGGTGAACGTCGAGCACCCGGAGGTCCGCCGGTACGTGCTCGACAACGTGCGCATGTGGTTCCGCGACCACCACGTCGACGGGCTCCGGTTGGACGCGGTCCACGCCATCCGCGACACCACGCGGCCGCACGTGCTGCAGGCGATGGCTTCGGAGACCGACGCGTTCTCGGCGTTCGTCGGCCGACCGCTGTCGCTCATCGCCGAGTCGGACCTCAACGATCCGATCATGTTCCGACCGCAGGAGGCCGCGGGGTACGGGTTGGCCGGCCAGTGGTCGGACGACTTCCACCACGCCGTGCACGTGGCGCTCACCGGCGAGACGAACGGCTACTACGCGGACTTCGCACCACTGTCGGCGCTGGCGAAGGTGCTGCAGCACGGGTTCTTCCACGACGGTACGTGGTCGTCGTTCCGCCGGAAGCGGCACGGGCGTCCGATCGACCGCGGGACCTCGCCGACGACCGCCCTCGTCGTGGCGAACCAGAACCACGACCAGATCGGCAACCGGGCCGCCGGCGACCGGCTGGCGGCCACGCTCTCCGACGAGGGGCTCGTCATCGCCGCGGCCCTGACGCTGCTCGGCCCGTTCACGCCGATGCTCTTCATGGGCGAGGAGTTCGCCGCGACGACGCCGTGGCAGTTCTTCACGTCGCACCCCGAACCGGAGCTCGGCAAGGCCACGGCCGAGGGCCGCATCCGAGAGTTCGCCGAGCACGGCTGGGACGAATCGGCCGTGCCGGACCCGCAGGACCCGTCGACGTTCACGAACTCGAAGCTCGACTGGTCGGACGTCGACTCCGAGCGGGGCGCGGCGATCCTCCGCGCTTACCGGGTGCTCATCGCCCTGCGACGGACGGACCAGGCGTTCGTCGACCCACGGTACGAGGCCAACGCCGTGCGGTTCAGCGAGGACCGTCGCTGGCTCGTCCTGACCCGAGGGCTGCTCGGCCCCGACGTCCCGCCGGTGCACGTCGTCGTGAACTTCCTCGACGACGCCGCCGAGGTGCCCGTACCCGGCGCGACCGGCGACGAGCTGTACCGGTTCGGCGAGGCCGAGGTCGAGACCGACTGCGTCCGGTTCACCGGCCGGGGCATCGTCGTCGTGCGCTGAGCGGCCGGGGCCGACCGACGTCAGGCGCGGTGCCGACCGGCACCGCGCCTGATGTCACGTCGGGCGAGACGACCGTCACGCCGTGCGGTCGGCGACCGCGTGCGCGTTCGTGCGCACCGACGGCAGCCGACGGTGGTCCTTCACCAGGGAACGTGCTTCGCGCAGCCGTCGGTCGATGCCCCACTTGGTCACGAGGGTGAGGCTCTCGCGCACGATGTTGCCGCTCATCTTCGAGACACCGAACTCCCGCTCCGTGAACGTGATCGGGGTCTCGACGACCCGCAGGCCCGCCTCGAGCGCGCGCCAGCAGAGGTCCACCTGGAAGCAGTACCCCTTCGACGCGACGCCCGCGAGGTCGATCCGCTCGAACGCCCGCGAGGTGAACACCCGGAAGCCGCCGGTCGCGTCGCGCACGGCGATGCCGAGGGCCATGCGGGTGTAGAGGTTGCCGCCGCGGGACAGCAGTTCGCGGTACCACGGCCAGTTCTCGACCTCGCCGCCACGGACCCAGCGGGACCCGAGGACGAGGTCGTTCGTGTCGGCGAGTTCGAGCATCCAGGGCAGGTACTCCGGGTGGTGCGAGCCGTCCGCGTCCATCTCGACGAGCTTCTCGTACCCGTGTTCCAGCCCCCAGGCGAAGCCGGCGAGGTACGCGCCGCCGAGGCCGTCCTTCACCGTGCGGTGCATGACGTGGACGCGCTCGGTCTCGCGGGCGATCTCGTCGGCGATGTCGCCGGTGCCGTCCGGTGAGTTGTCGTCCACGACGAGCACGTGCACCGAGTCGTCGGTGGCGGCCAGCGTGCGCGCCACGATGGGACGGACGTTCTCCGCCTCGTCGTAGGTCGGGATGATGACCAGGGTCGTGCTCATGGTGCTCCTTGCGCTCAGCCTCCCACGGTATCGGGCAGCAGCTGCGACGATCCGACGAGCGCTCTGCGAAGTCGGTCAGACTGCGCGCGGAGCGGGCTCCGCGAACACGACGGGAGGCGCGGTGCCAGCCGGCACCGCGCCTCCCGTCGACGAGCGGGCGAGCGTCTACGCGGGACGCGACGCCGGGCTGACGTTCTTCGACGCGTCGCGCTCCGGGATGTCCCCGAGCGCCTCGTCGATGGCCCGCAGCGCCTCGGCCTCGAGCCGCACGCCGGCCGCCTTGACGTTGTCGGTGACCTGCTGGGGGCGGGACGCGCCGACGATCGCCGAGGCGACGTTGTCGTTCTGCAGCGTCCACGCGATGGCGAGCTGGGCGAGGGTCAGACCGGCCTGATCGGCGATCGGCTGGAGACGCTGGACGGCTTCGAGGACCTCGTCGCGCATGAACCGCTTGATCATGTCCGCGCCGCCCTTCTCGTCCGTGGCGCGCGAGCCCTCGGGGAGC
>NZ_JBQEPN010000018.1:0-53886 GCF_052045775.1 Curtobacterium sp. 22159 | reverse complement strand
CACCGCGCCTCCCGACCCTGCCTGGTCACCACGCGGACGGGGCGGGACCCTTGTGCCCTGCCGCCGGTCCTGCCGGGCCGCGGTCCTGGAGCTCGGAGTCCGCGACCGGATCCTCCGCTCCTCGAACCCGGAACGGTCCCTGGGCGCGTCCACACTCGACGTGGCCCTCGTCCCGCGTCCGTGGGACTTCCGACCCTGGGCACGAGCAACGGGCCGTCGCATGCTGGTCCGACCGGGCGAGAAATCGGAGCGATCACGCTCGTTCCGTCCCGCAGACCAGGAGGCAAGACAATGGACGCAGCGGCGACCGGACCTTCGAACGAGACGAACGAGGCGAAGGCTCAGGGAACGGAGCGAGCCGACGCGACCCCGCTGGACGAACTCGTCGTCAGGCTCGACGCCGACCAGTGCTGGGAACGACTCCACCGCTCGCGCATCGCTCGTGTCGCCTTCCGCACAGAGGAGTCCCTGGAGGTCGTCCCGGTGAACTACGTCGCCGAGGCGCGACAGTTGGTCTTCGCGACGTCGAGCAACGTCATCCTCGACGCCGTCCATTCCGGGCGCGAGATCGTCATGGAGGTCGACGAACACGACGGGTGGACCGCATGGAGCGTCGTGGTGAGGGGAACCGCCCACATCCCCGACATCCGGCACGTGACGGCGCAGCGCATCCGCTCGATGCTCCCCACGCCGAAGCGCGCCACCGTCGTGCTCGAGCCGACCAGCGTCACCGGCCGGCTCTTCGACCAAGCCGCTCCGTGACAGCCTCTCGTCATCGCGATGGGCAGCCGGATCCTCGCGTTCGCCGCACCCCTCCTCGTCGCCGCAGCGGTGGACACCGCCGCGGCGCACCCGAGACGGTGTCATTGACGGCCGCGTCGCGCGCCGCGCGCGCTCCTGACGTCGTCTCCACCATCGTGCTCGGCGCACGCTCCATCAGTGGCGTGGTGATGGAACACGAAAGCCCCCGGAACTCCGGGGGCTTTCATTCTGTGGGCGATACTGGGATCGAACCAGTGACCTCTTCCGTGTCAGGGAAGCGCGCTACCGCTGCGCCAATCGCCCAGAGGAGTTGAACTGGAGGTGGGGACGGGATTCGAACCCGCGTGGACGGCTTTGCAGGCCGCTGCCTAGCCTCTCGGCCACCCCACCATCGAGGTTCACGTCTCCGTGAGTACCCGAACGGTGGGATACCCTCTGGTGAGTCGTGGCGCCCCGTGGGGAACCACACTCGAGCGGATGACGAGATTCGAACTCGCGACCCTCACCTTGGCAAGGTGATGCGCTACCACTGCGCCACATCCGCATTTGTCTGACCCGCTGTCGCGGCGACGACGTAAACTCTATACGAACCGAGGGGCATCCGCCAAAATCCTCCTCGTTCACCGGGCGTGTCCCCCGTGTTCATGCCGATCGATGGCCGTTCGGGCGTGCGAACAGCAGGTGGTCGCCTCCGATCCACCACCGCGCCACACCCGGGAAGGACGTCGTGTTCGGCGGACCGCCCGGGATCCGCTACTATCGACTGGCACGCACAGTGCAGGGGGCGATTGGCGCAGTTGGTAGCGCGCTTCGTTCACACCGAAGAGGTCATCAGTTCGAGTCTGGTATCGCCCACCCCAAGAGCCCGGCGCAGTCGCGTCGGGCTCTCGTCATCTCACGAAGCAGGCAACCGGACCGGACGAAGGGGCACATGACCGACGTCGACCTCGAGTTCGCCCGGGTCCGAGCGGTCCTCGAGCGACCGACCCTGCGGCTCATGTCCCGGCCGACCAGCGCCACCGTGCTCGCCGTGTTCCGCACGGTGTTCGACCGCGACGTGCAGTACGTCCCCGCGGACCGCATGCACCTGCAGGTCGAG
This sequence comes from Curtobacterium sp. 22159, assembly GCF_052045775.1. Taxonomy (NCBI): domain Bacteria; kingdom Bacillati; phylum Actinomycetota; class Actinomycetes; order Micrococcales; family Microbacteriaceae; genus Curtobacterium; species Curtobacterium sp. 22159. The sequence continues at coordinate 52,025 of NZ_JBQEPN010000018.1, read as the reverse complement.
GAGCACGTGGCGCGGCTCCAGGCCACCGGTGCACGTGTCCCCGCGAGCGAGAACCCCGAGGGCGACCCCGACGCGCGTCCGAACGGCCGCACGCTCTGCCGTGAGTGGGTCGCGGCGCAGTGGCTCGTCCGGTCGAACTCCCCGGACGGCGACGAGCAGTACTCGCTGACGAGCCACGCCCTCGAAGCGCTCTCCCTCGTCGACGCGCTCTCGGCGGACCGCGCGCTCATCAGCGAGAGCCGCCTGGCGATGATCGTCGACGCCGTCCACCGGTGGGCGGCGCGCGCGGAGCCCGACCCGGACGTGCAGATCCGCCGCATCGACGCGCAGATCGCCGAGTTGCAGGCCGAGCGCGACCGGCTCGCGCAGGGTGAGGTGGACACGGTCGACGACGCCCGCATGCGCGACGGGTACACGAACATCTCCGACCTCATACGTCAGCTCCCCAGCGACTTCAAGCGCGTCGAGGAAGCCGTCGCGGCCATGCACCGTTCGATCGTCGAGGACTTCCGGCAAGAGGTCCGTCCGATCGGCGAGATCCTCGACGACTACCTGGCGCGCACCGACAACCTCATGGAGGCGACCCCCGAGGGGCGTGCGTTCGAGGGCGCGTTCGAGCTCCTCCGCGACGACGCGCTCCTGCTCCGTCTCCGGGACGACATCGCGACGATCCTCGCCCACCCCTTCGCCGAGTCGCTCGGTGCCGCCGAGCGCCGCGCCTTCCGGAACACGGTCGTCATCCTCCGCCAGGGCATCGAGGACGTCCTCGCCCAGCGACGGCAGCTCACCGCGACCCTGCGCGACCAGATCGTGGCGCACGACGTCGTCCGCGACCGTGAACTCGACGCCGTGCTCCGGTCGGTCAACCGCGGGCTGGCGACGTGGATGGAGCAGGGGTCCCCGCGGGACCGTCTGCCGCTCGGACTCCTCCCCGCCACGGCCGAGGTCGGGACGCTGCGCGAGCGGTTCTACGACCCCGATGCCGAGTCCGTCCCGCCGCCGATCGAGGAGCCGGACGACGACGTGTTCGAGGAGCTCGACGTCGAGACGCTCCGCCGCCACGGCGGCCCGCTGCTCACCGAGCTCCGCGCCGCCCTGCGCTTCGCCGCCGGCGACTCGAGCGTCGAGGCGTTCCACGAGCTGCCGCCCGAGCAGCGTCGCCCGGTCGAGCTGTTCGGGCTCGCGCACCTGCTCACCGGGCACGACGACTTCGAGACCGCCGCGCACGTCGCCGAACACCGCACGGTGCGGCCGGACGGCACCCCGGTCACCTTCCACATGCCGACGGCGACCCTCACCGGCGAGCACCGCGACCGGCCCCACGACACGACGAACGACGAGCACGCACAGGAGGCGCGGTGAGCGACACGACGCCGGCACCGGTCGACGAGACGGTCCCCGACGACGTCACGGCGACGATCGAGGACGACGACGAGCGCGACGAGACGAGCTTCGCGCTCTTCGAGGGCGACGAGGGACGGCTCGACGACCGCCAGCGCCGCGCGCTCGTCGCCCTCCTGCGGAACCCGTACGTCAGCGCACGCACCCACGCCGACGAATGGCGCACCGTGCTCGACACCGAGTACCAGCTGCGCTCCCGCCTCAACGACCTCTTCCTCGAGCTCCACGTGGACCGGGACCGCGAGGTCGCCTGGAAGCGCCAGGCGCGTCCGGAGAGCCAGCGGCGCGGTTTCCCGACCCTGCTCCGCGACGTGCCGTACACCCGCGAGGAGACGATCGTCCTCGTCTACCTGCGGATGCGCCTCCGCGCCGACACCCGGCCGGGGCTCGACCAGGTCGTCGTCGACCGGTCGGAGATCCTCGGCCACGTCGCCGGGTTCCGTCCCGCGACCGCGACGGACCGCACCCGCGACGAGGGCCGGGTGGCGAAGGCGATCGAACGGCTCGTGACCGCGCGCATCCTGCTCCGCACCACGGACCCGGACCGCTTCCGCGTCGCCAGCGTGGTCGAGGTGCTGCTCCCCCTCGAGCGGCTCCTCGAACTCGACGCCTGGCTGCGGAACGCCGCCGCGCAGGGCGGCGACCCGAGGGACGGGGACGAGCCGCGCCTCCCGTCCGCACCCACCGACACCGACGACGAAGGCGAGACGGAAGCATGACCGACACCGCGACCGACGCCTTCGGGATGACCGCCCTGTTCGACACCGTGGCGCAGTGGCGCGCCGAGTCGATGCAGGTCGTGAACTGGGGCGGGTTCCACGGGCACCGGCAGGTCGAGCTGTCCGGTACCGCCACGCTCATCTCGGGCGCGTCCGGCACCGGCAAGTCGACGCTCATGGACGCGTACCTCGCCGTGATGATGCCCTCCGACGTGCCGTTCAACGGCGCCTCGAACGACGCCACCACGGGGCGCGCGAGGAGCGCGGACCAACGGAACCTGCTGACCTACCTGCGCGGGAAGGTCGACACCCGCCGAGACCCGGAGTCCGGCGCCCTGCGCGACGTGAACCTCCGCGGTGATGACCAGACGACGTGGGGTGCGGTCGCGGTCACGTTCCGCAACGACGACGAGCGACGGTTCACCGTGCTGCGCGCGTACATCGTGCCGAAGCGGGCCCGCGGTGTCGGCGACATCCAGATGACGATGGCGACCGTCGACGACACGTTCGACCTCCGCCGGCTCGAGGAGTTCGTGCCGTCGCGGTTCCACCACCTCGAGCTCACCGGCCGCGTGCCCGGGCTCGTCATCCGGGACACCTACCAGGAGCTCGCGTACACGCTGCAGACCCGGCTCGGCATCGGCGACTCCGGCGGGGGCAACCGGGCGATGCGCCTGCTCGCCCGCATCCAGGCCGGGCAGCACCTGCCGACCGTCGACGCGCTGTACAAGTCGCTCGTGCTCGAGACCCCCGGCACGTACGACGCAGCCGACCGGGCCCTCGCGCACTTCTCCGCCCTCGACGAGGCGTACGAGGCGATGGACACCGAGGAGCGAAAGGTCCGGATCCTCTCCCCCATCACCGGGCTCCACGAGGAGATCGAGCGCTCGCGTGCCGCGGCCGAGGCGCTCGACGGCATCGCCACGGGCGCCGAGGTGTCCCCCTTCGCCCACTGGACCGCGACCCGCAAGCGGGAACTGCTCGACGCCGAGGTCGAGCGGAACGCCCGGGAGCGCACCGCGTCCCGCGCCGAGGTCGCCGCCGCCGAGGCCCGGCACGGGGCCGTCGAGATCGAACTGCGCGACGCCGAGGCCCGACTGCGCGACCAGGGCGGCAACGCGCTCGCCCAGCTGGAGGACCGCATCGACCGTCGCACCCGCGAGCGCGACGCCGTGGTCCGGACCCGGGCCACGTTCGACGAGCGGACGGCGGTGCTCGCGCGACCCGTCACGACCGAGGCCGACTTCACCGCGGCGCAGCGGGCCTCGCACGAGTTCCTTGGCACCTACGCCGCACAGCGCACGGCACTCGACGACCGGCGTGACGCCCTGACGCGCGAGGAGTACCCGCTGCTCGACCGGGAGCGCTCCCTCCGCCAGGAACGCCAGTCGCTCGAACACCGCCAGGGCGCGATGCCGCTGCCGATGCACGAAGCGCGGCTCGCCATGGCCCGCGCCGCCGGCATCGACCCCGCCGACCTGCCCTTCGTCGCGGAGCTGCTCGACGTCCTGCCCGGCGAGGAACGCTGGCGCACGGCGATCGAGTCCGTGCTGGCCCCGGTCGCCCGGACGCTGCTGGTCGACCAGGACCGCCTGGCCGACTTCAGCGAGGCGATCGACTCCCTCCGGCTGCCCGTGCGCGTGCAGTTCGAGGGGGTCCCCACCGGTCCCCACCTCGACCTCGCCGGCGACCCCTCGATGGTGTCCGGCAAGCTCGCGATCAAGTCGTCGCCGTTCAGCACGTGGGTGCGGGAGCGGATCGAATCGGAGCGCACCGACGCCCGTTGCGTCACCGACGCGGCGGAACTCTCCGGTCCGGGCCGTCGGGTGACCGAGTCCGGTCAGCTCCGCGACGGACGGCGCGGCGCCCACGGCGACCGGCGCCAGGCGAACGTCATCGGGTTCACGAACGAGGCGCGCGTGGCCTCGGTCGAGGACGAGCTCGCGTCCATCGCGCAGGACCTCGCGACGCTCGAGGCCCGGCGGACGGACGTCGCGCAGGACATCGCAGCGCTCGACACCCTCCGGGCGGCGCACCAGCACGTCGTGGACGTGACGTGGGACGCGATCGACGTCGAGGGCCTCGAGGCCTCGCTGGCGCGGCTCGACGAGGAACGGCAGGCCCTGCTCGCAGCCGACGACGGGCTCCGCACCCTCCGCGAGTCGGTGGCGCGCCTCCGGAAGTCCCTCGACGAGGCCGCCGACCGCCGCGCCGCCGCCCGACAGACGGTCGCACGGCTCGAGGAGCGACACGCGGTGCTGGTCGACGGGCAGGACGCCGCCGCCGAGATCCTCGAGCGGTTCTCGGACGCACCGGGGTCCCTCCCCGACGCCGAACAGGCGCGTCTGCTGTCGGAGACCTTCGCCGAGGTCGGCGCGCCCGACGGCATCGACGGCTTCGACGACGCCACGCGACGGTTGAAGCGCCGGCTCGAGGAACGGCTCTCACAGGCGCTCGACGGCGCGGCGTCGGCGTCGAACGCGCTCACGCTGACGTTCCAGCGCTACCAGGACGCCTGGCCCGACCCGAACCTCGGCACCGGTGTCGCCTCCTACCCCGACTACCGAGCGATCCTCGACCAGATCGTGGCGACCGGGTTGCACGCCCGGCGCTCCGAGTGGCGCCGACGGCTGTCGCAGTGGAGCGGTGAGGACCTCGTCCCGCTCGCCGGGGCGTTCGACCGCGCCGTCGTCGAGATCGAGGAGCGCCTGGAGCCCGTCAACGAGATCCTCCGCGAGCTGCCGTTCGGCGCGAACCGGGACCGCCTGAAGATCCAGATCCGCCGCGTCACCCGCGAGGACGTCACCGCGTTCCGCCGCGAGCTCCGTGCCCTGTCCGCGTCGGTCGACACGGAGCTGACCGACGACGTCCTCGAGACCCGGTTCCGCCGGCTCCGACGCTTCATGGCCGTCATCCGCCCCGACCCCGAGGCACCCCGGGGCCGGACGACGCAGCGGGACGCCGTGCTCGACGTCCGTCGGCACATGGAGATCACGGCCGTCCGCTACGACACCGACGGCAACGACCTCGGCGTGTACTCGTCGCTCGGCGACAAGTCCGGCGGGGAGACGCAGGAGCTCGTGGCGTTCATCGTCGGCGCCGCCCTGCGCTACCAGCTCGGCGACGAGACCCGGCCCCGGCCGCGGTTCGCACCGGTGTTCCTCGACGAGGCGTTCATCAAGGCGGACTCCGAGTTCGCCGGACGTGCCGTGACGGCGTGGCTCCGGCTCGGGTTCCAGCTCGTCGTGAGCGCGCCGCTCGACAAGGTGACGGCGCTCGAGCCCTCGATGGAGCGGCTGCTGTCGATGCGGAAGCACCCGGACACGGGCCACTCGTCGATCACCGAGATCGCCCGGGCCGCGGCGCCGGAGGCGTAGCCGCGCCCGGCGGCGGCGCGCCGCGCCGAGTGGGCGAAATACGTCACGCTCGGCGCCCGCCAGCGGCACGATCTGCCCACTCGACGCAACGCACGCGGCATGTCCCGCGCACTCGGCGCCGCCAGCCATGCGACCGGCCCGACCCGCGCCTCCCGTCCGTCCGCCCCACCCCGAATGCGCAACATACGTCATTCTGGGCGCCCGCCAGCGGCACGTTCTGCCCACTCGACGCAACGCACGCGGCGTGCCCCGCGCACTCGGCGCCGCCAGCCGTCCGCGGGCCAGGAGGCGCGCAACCGGCCCGACCCGCACCTCCCGTCCGTCCGCCCCCACCCCGAGTGCGCGAAATACGTCACTCTCGGCGCCCGCCGGCGGCACGTTCTGCCCCCTCGACGGAACGCACGAGGCATGTCGCGCGCACTCGTCGCGGCCGGCCGAGCGCAGGCCAGGAGGCGCGCGACCGGAACGGGACGCGCTACGGTTGGCGCGTGTTCGGACGCCGTCGCTCCCCCAGCCCGCAGCCCGACGACCGCCCGGGCCTCGGCATCGGGGCGCTCGTGCAGGTCGTCCCCACCGACCGGGGTGGTGAGCGCTGGGCCGGCGAACCCATCGGCGTGATCGTCGCTCCCGGCGGCAACCAGCTCGTCGGCTACCCGGGCGTGGGCGAGCCGCTGTCGTGGACGGTCGCGTTCGAGGACCCCGTGTACACGGAGGACGGCCGCGGCCCCTTCGAGCGCGCGACCGTCCTGAGTCGTCAGTTGGTGCCGATCGAGACGGCACCGGTGAGCGAGGCCTAGTACTCCTCGGAGCCGCTCTTCATCATGGCGGCGAAGGCCATGCAGACCCCCACGCCACCGAGCACGCCGACTCCGATGATGACGCCTGCGATGAGTTCGAGCATTGATGACTCCTTGGTTGCGGGGCCGGTGTGGCTGTCCTCAGGTTAGCGGATGCCACGCATGAGCTTCAGCACCGGCTTGGCGAGGACGAGCAGCACGACACCGACGATGACGGCGGCGAGTCCGAGGACGGTGAAGTACGGCGCCTCGTTCTCGGGGGAGTAGTACCGCGACAGCACGCCGGTGACGGCGGTGCCGAGCGACACCGACAGGAAGAACAGCGCGACCATCTGCGTCTGGAACTTCGGCGGAGCGAGCTTCGTTGCCACGGACTGACCGACGGGCGAGAGCAGGAGCTCGGCGATCGTGAAGACGAGCAGGATGCCGACGAGGGCGAGCAGCGGCGTGCCGTTCTTCCCCGAGTGCACGAAGGGCAGGAACAGCAGGAACGCGACGCCCATGATGCCGGTGCCGAGCGCGAACTTCGTCGGCGTCGAGGGCTGGCGGTCGCCGAGCTTGGTCCAGATCGCGGCGAAGACGCCCGACAGCACGATGATGAACACCGGGTTGATCGACTGCACCCACGACACCGGCATGTCCCAGCCGAACAGCGAGCGGTCGAGACGCTGGTCGGAGTACACGGTCACGACGGTGAACTGCTGCTGGTACAGCGACCAGAACACGGCGCTCCCGATGAACAGCGGGATGAACGCGAGCACCCGGGAGCGTTCCACGGCGGTGATGCCGCTCGTGAGGATCACCACGAAGTACGCGATGGTGGCGAGCACGACGATCGCGACCACGACCGTCGGGAGGTTCTCGACGTTGAGCAGGCCGGTGAGCACCGCGACGACGATGACGACGAGGCCGACGACGACGATCCCGCCGATGAGGGGCAGCCGACGCCGGTCGACCGGGTTCGTGACGTGCCGCACGACCTCGGGGAGCTTTCGGCGCCGGATCGCGTACTGCACGAGGCCCGCTGCCATGCCGACGGCGGCGAGGCCGAAGCCGTAGTGGAAGCCGAGCGAGGTCTGCAGCAGCCCGGTGAGGAGCGGACCGAAGAACGCGCCGAGGTTCACGCCGAGGTAGTACAGCGAGAACCCGGCGTCGCGGCGGGGGTCGTCGCGGCTGTAGAGCCCGCCGACGATCGTGGTCGCCGTGGCCTTGAGTCCGCCGGAGCCGAGCGCGATGAGCACCAGGCCGACACCGACTCCGGCGACTCCGGGGATGAGGGCGAGGGCGATGTGCCCGAGCATGACCACGATGGCGCTGCCGAACAGCGTGCGGTCCGCGCCGAGCAGCCGGTCGGCGATCCACGCGCCGATGATCGTGAAGAGGTACACGGCACCGCCGTACGCACCCATGATCCCGCTGGCGATGCCCTTGTCGATCCCCAGGCCGCCCTGCGAGAGCGTGTAGTACATGTAGATGAGGACGATGCCCTGCATCCCGTAGAAGGAGAACCGCTCCCAGAGCTCGACCGCGAACGGCGTCGACAGCTCGAACGGCTGTCCGAAGAACGTGCGCTTCTGCTCCGGGTTGCGTTCCGGTGCGGTGGTACCTGACATGCCGGACAGTCTGCCTGCTCCGACCCCGCCGTGCACAATCGTCACGGCGCGATCAGGAATTCGCGGGCGCCGGTTTTGGAGGGTTCCCACGAGGCGCCGCACCGACGAGCGGTCCGGCGTTGTGCGGCCCGGACGGCGTTCATGCCACTCGCGGGTGCGCTCAATAGCGTGGTCTCTGCAACACCGGACAGAGCAGTTCAGGAGGGCTCCGACACCATGGTCGACACCGCACCCGTCCACAGCACGAACACCCCGAAGGCCGACGCCGCGGGCGACCCCGCGGCGGGGACCCCGACGGGCGGGACGGACACCGACGTCCGCATCGACGTCGACCTGCTCGCCGAGCACCTGCTCGGACGGTGGGCCGAGGACCGCCGCATCTCCCGCCGGCTCGCCCTGGACCCGTCGATGCACAAGATCGAGGGCCAGCCCGTCCCGGAGCACCGCGCCCGGACGCTCGACCAGCTCCGGACGCTCGTCGAGGCCGGTGCGATCCAACGACCGTACCCGGCGGAGTTCGGCGGCCAGGACAACCACGGCGGCAACCTCGCCGCGTTCGAGGAGCTGACGACCGCCGACCCGTCGATGCAGATCAAGGCCGGCGTGCAGTGGGGACTGTTCGGCTCGGCCGTGCACCACCTCGGCACCGAGCGGAACCACCGCGAGTTCCTGCCCGGCATCGTGTCCTTCGAGGTCCCCGGCTGCTTCGCGATGACCGAGACCGGGCACGGATCTGACGTCCAGAGCATCGCCACGACGGCCACGTACGACCCGGCGACGGAGGAGTTCGAGATCCACACGCCGTTCCGCGGCGCGTGGAAGGACTACATCGGCAACGCCGCACTGCACGGCAAGGCGGCCGTCGTGTTCGCGAAGCTCGTCACCGCGGGCGTCGACCACGGGGTGCACGCCTTCTACGTCCCGCTCCGTGACGACGAGGGCGCGTTCCTCCCCGGTGTCGGTGGCGAGGACGACGGCGTCAAGGGCGGTCTGAACGGCATCGACAACGGTCGGCTGCACTTCGACCACGTCCGGGTGCCCCGCACCAACCTGCTCAACCGCTACGGCGACGTCGCGCCCGACGGCACGTACTCGTCACCGATCGCCTCACCCGGTCGGCGCTTCTTCACGATGCTCGGCACGCTCGTGCAGGGCCGGGTGTCGCTCGACGGCGCCGCCGTGGTCGCGCAGAAGATCGGGTTGCAGATCGCCCTGACGTACGCCGCCCAGCGCCGCCAGTTCCCCACCGGCGACGGCACGGAGGGCGTGCTGCTCGACTACGGCCGGCACCAGCGGCGGCTCATCCCCCGGCTGGCGACCGTGTTCGCGCAGTCGTTCGCCCACGAGAAGCTGCTGCGGACGTTCGACGACGTCTTCAGCGGTCGCGAGGACACGCCGCAGCGTCGTGAGGACCTCGAGACCCAGGCGGCCGCGTTCAAGTCGATGTCGACGTGGTCGGCGCTCGACACGCTGCAGGAGTGCCGCGAGGCCTGCGGCGGAGCGGGCTTCCTCGCCGAGAACCGGCTCACCGGCCTCCGTGCCGACCTCGACGTCTACGTCACCTTCGAGGGCGACAACACCGTCCTGCTCCAGCTCGTCGGCAAGCGGCTGCTGACCGACTTCCGTGCGAAGGCGCCGAAGGACCCGGCGTCGACGGCACGGTTCGTCGCGGCGCAGGCGGCCACGAAGCTCGCCGACGCGACCGGCATCCGACGGATCGGCCAGGCCGTGGCCGACCGTGGTTCCCTCGCCGCCTCGGTCACCGACCTGCGGGACGCCCGGACCCAGCGCGAGCTGCTCGCCGGTCGGGTCGACACGATGGTGACCGAGATCGGGATGCGCCTGGCCTCGGCGGGCAAGGACCGAGCCCGTGCCGCCCTGCTCCTCAACCGCTCGCAGCACGAGCTCATCGAGGCCGCGAAGGCCCACGCGGAGCTGATGCAGTGGGACGCCTTCACGGAGGCGATCGACGAGGTGCCCGTCGGCGACACCCGCCGCGTACTCGTCTGGCTGCGTGACCTGTTCGCGCTCGGGCTGCTCGAGCAGCACCTCGACTGGTACCTCATGCACGGTCGGATCACGGCACAGCGTGCCCGGGCGGTGTCCGCGTACATCGACCGGCTGGTCGCGCGGGTCCGTCCGGTCGTCCCGCAGCTGCTCGAGTCGTTCGGGTACGAGCCCGGTCACGTCCGTGCGCCGATCGCGCTCGGCGCGGAGCAGGCGCGGCAGGACGAGGCACGCGCCTGGTTCGCGGCCGAGGCCGCCGCTGGCCGGCTGCCCGAGCAGGAGAAGAAGCCCCGCCCGTAACGGGAGCAGGCGCGGGAGCAGGAGCTGCGAGCGCCAGCACCAGCGCGCCAGAGCTGGAGCTCCCAGCAGGCGCGGAAGCGTCGTCAGGCGTCGGGCGTCTCGCGGGTCGACAGGCCCCCGAGCGCCCGGCGCAGCCGCGCCTCGGCGTCGTCGCCCGACCCCGCGGCGGCTGCCGCGGCCTCGGCGTTCGCCTCGGTGACGGCGCGCACGACCTCTTCGCGCTGGATCTTCACACCGCGCGGGGCGTCGATGCCGATCCGGACGCCGTCCCCGCGGCTGTCGAGCACCGTGATGACGATGTCGTCACCGACGAGGATCCGCTCGCCGACCTTCCGCGTGAGTACCAGCACCCGTTCAGCCTAGCGACAGGACGGGCAGCCCCAGCAGGTGCACGGACTCCGGCGTGGCGGTCTCCCCCGCACCGATCGACACGACCCCCGCGATCGGCGTCCGTCCTGCGACTGCCGCGACCATGGCGGCCGTGTCCGCCGGCTTCCGCCCGACGTCGACGACGACCCAGACCTGGTCCGGCGTCAGCGCCGTGAGGGTCGCGTGGTCCTCCCACCCGGCGACGCCGAGCAGGGCGTGTCCCTCGCGCACCCCGTCGGCGCGCGCGAGGATGCCGCTCCGGCGGTCGGCGGCGTCCGTGGGACGGAGCGCGTGCCGCGCGGCGAAGACCCCCGCCGCCGCGTCCACGTCGCCGGGTCTGCCGACGAGCAGGACGAGGTCGCCGTCGGCGGACCGCACCGCGGGGACGGCCGCAGCCGGCGCGGGTACCGGCGGCGCGGAGGAGCTGCCCGTCCCGGGACCGGCAGCGTCGTCGCGGCGACGGGGTGCGCCTCCTGGTCCGGTGTCCGCCGGGAGGCGCGGCTCGGCCCGTTCGGTCGTCCCCGCGTCCGTCGGTGTGAGGGCTGGGCGCGGGGCGCTGGTCGTGATGCCGTCCGCCACGAACCCGTCGAGCAGCGACGCGAACGCGTCGGCGCGCGTGGCGGCGGTGCCGTCACCGCCGGCGATGCGCGCCTCCGCCTCCTCGGCGTCGGCGAGGAGCGCCGCGATGCCGATGCGCTGCACGGGCCCGTCGGCGATCGCGACGCGGGCCGACGTCAGGTCGTCGGGGGCGGGGACCTCGACGGTCGCTTCGACGTGCGCCTTCCGGAACAGGCCGCCGATGCCCGGCGTGGTGACCCGTTCGGCGGCCACGATGCGTGCGGCAGCGCCGAACTCGGCGCGGACGGCGTCCCGCACCGCGTCGAGCGTGGCGCCGCTACGCTGCAATCGGGTCGGCGGCACGGACCACTCCCACGGTCTCGATGGTGGACCCCGCAGCCGTGGCCTCCTGGTAGGAGAGCACGGGCAGGCCGTTCGACTGGGCGGACACCATCCGGTGCACGGCGGGCCGGAGTTGGGGCGCGCACACGAGCACGGCGGAGAGGCCGGCCTCCTCGACGGTGCGGACGGCGTCCCGGACGGAGGCGAGGACCTGCTCGATGCGGTGCGCGTCGAGGACGATCTGCGTGCCCTGCTCGGACGGACGGAGTCCCTCGAGCATCGACTGCTCGAGGAGCGGGTCGATCATGATGACGCGGAGCGTGCCGGCGTCGAGGTACCGTGCGGGCAGCGCCGGGCCGAGGGCGGCGCGGGCGGCCTCCACGAGCCCCTCGGGGTCGGTGGACACCTTCGCCCGCAGGGTGAGCGCCTCGCAGATGCGGCCGAGGTCGTTGATGGGCACGCGCTCGGCGAGCAGGCCCTGCAGGACGCGCTGGACCTCGGCGAGCGAGAGCATCCCCGGGACGAGTTCCTCGACGGCCGCGGGGTTGACCTGCTTGACACCCTCGGTGAGGACCTTGACGTCCTCGCGGGTGAGGAGCCGTGCCGCATTGTCGCCGATGATCGCCTGCAGGTGCGTGACGAGCACCGACACGCGGTCGATGACGGTGGCCCCGGTCATCTCCGCGGCGTGGCGGAGTTCGGCCGGCACCCACTTGCTGGCCAGGCCGAAGACCGGCTCGACCGTGGTCTCGCCGGGCAGTCCCTCGAGGTGGTCGCCGAGGGCGAGCACGCTCCGCGACGGGGCGGTGCCGCGGCCCGCCTCCACCCCGGCGATCCGGATCGCGTAGGTGGACGGCGGCAGCTCGATGCTGTCCCGGGTCCGCACGGGCGGCACGACGATGCCCATGTCGACGGCGACCTTGCGGCGGAGCGCACGGACCCGGCCGAGCAGGTCGTCGGAGGCGCCGGAGACCATGTCGACGAGGTCGGGTGCGAGCAGGATCTCGAGGGCGTGCACGCGCATCTGCTCGATGAGGTCCTCCGGGGTGTCCGCGCTGGGTGCCGCGGCGGCCAGCGCGGCCTGCTGTTCGGCTTCCTGCTCCGCCTTCTTGGACTGCTGCCCGAGCCGCCAACCGATGACGAGCAGCGCTGCGCCGATCACGAGGAACGGGACGATCGGCATGCCCGGGATGAAGCCCATCGCGATCGCGGCGACGCCGGCGATGAGGAGCGCGTTCCGGGACTGGGTGAGCTGCGTGGTCGCCGACGCGCCGATCTCGGTCTCGGCACCCGAGCGCGTGACGATCATGCCCGTCGAGACCGCCATGAGCAGGGCGGGGATCTGGGTGACCAGGCCGTCGCCGATCGTGAGGATGCCGTACTTCGACAGAGCGTCGGTGATCGACAGCCCGTTCTGGACCATGCCGATCGCGATGCCGCCGATGAGGTTGATGACGATGATGAGGATGCCGGCGATGGCGTCGCCCTTGACGAACTTCGACGCACCGTCCATCGCGCCGTAGAAGTCGGCCTCGGCGGACACCGCGGCACGACGCTCCTTCGCCTGCGCGTCGGTGATGAGCCCCGCGTTGAGGTCCGCGTCGATCGCCATCTGCTTGCCCGGCATGGCGTCGAGGGTGAACCGGGCGCCGACCTCGGCGACGCGCTCGGCACCCTTCGTCACGACGACGAACTGGATGACGACGAGGATGAGGAAGATCACCGCGCCGATGATGATCGATCCGGAGACGGCGACGTGGCCGAAGGCCTGGATGACGTCGCCGGCGAACCCCTGGCCGAGCACGAGGCGGGTCGACGCGACGTTGAGGCCGAGCCGGAACAGCGTCGCGACGAGCAGCAGGGACGGGAACACCGAGAAGTCGAGCGGCTTCTTCACGAACAGGGTCGTGAGGAGGATGACGAGCGCCAGCAGGATGTTGCAGATGATCAGGACGTCGAGCAGGAACGACGGCACCGGCAGGATCAGCAGCAGGATGATGCCGACGATGAAGACCGGGACGGCGAGCTTCGGCAGGTCCTTGCGGTTCATGCGGGGACTCCCTCGGGGGCTGGTGCGTTCTCGGGACGGTGCGGGCGGAGCTTGCGGGGTCGGAGGTCGCCGGTCAGGGTGGCCGGGTCGAGCACGGTCGCGACCTCCTCGGGTGTCGTCGGTCGCGGCGGGGTGTGCGTGCCGGCCGCAGCACCGCGGGCCTTGAGCGCCATGACGAAGGACAGGACGCGGGCGACGGGCGTGTAGAGGTCGACGGGGACCTCCTGCCCGAGCTCGCACGCGGCGTGCAGCGCCCGGGTCAGCGGGACGTCCTGCACGATCGGGACCCGGGCCTCGAGCGCCTTCTCACGGATCACCGCCGCCACGGGTCCGGCGCCCTTCGCCACGACGCGCGGCGCGGACCGGCCCGGTTCGTACGTGAGGGCGACCGCGTACTGCGTGGGGTTCGTCATCACCACGTCGGCGGTACCGATCGCACCGATCATCCGGTTGCGGCTCATCGCGAGCTGCCGGGACCGCCGCTGCGACTTCACGAGCGGGTCGCCCTCGCTGTGCTTGTTCTCGTCCTTGACCTCGCGCTTGGTCATCATGGTGCGCTTCCGGTTGCGTCGGATGACCACGAACACGTCCAGTGCCGCGAGGACCAGTCCCGCGGCGATCGCGGCGCGCAGCAGGGTGCCCGCCCCGGCGGCCGCGGCGTCGAGCACCGCAGAGAGCGGCAGGGACCCGCTCGTCATGAGCACCGGGACGAGCGCCTGCACCGCCGCCCAGAGCACGAGGCCGACGACCGCGGTCTTCAGCAGCGCCTTCGCACCGTTCCACAGCGCCTGGGTCCCGAACACGCGCTTGAGACCGGCGATCGGGTCGAAGTGGTCCGGCTGCGGGGTCATCCGGCGGAAGTGCACGCCGCCCTGCGCGACGGCGGCGGCGAGCACGGCGACCGCGACGACGCCGAGCAGCGGCCCGAGCGTGGCGCCGACCGACCCGAGGGCGTCGTGGAAGACGGCGTTCATCGTCCCGATCGTGGGGTCGGCGATGACGCGTTGCACCGATCGGAGCTGCTCGGACCCGGCAGCGGCGGCGTTGCCGATCGCGGCAGGCATCATGAGCGCTGCCGCGGCGATGCCGATCCACGCGCCGAGGTCCTGCGAGCGGCCGATCTGGCCCTTCTGGTGGACCTCCTTCATCCGCTTCTGCGTCGCTCGTTCGGAGCGTTCGCCGCTGTCGGACATGCCCGGTCACCCCCGCCCGGTGATCGCGGCGACGGCGTCACCGGTGAGCGACGACACCACGGACGGCAGCGCCATGAAGAGGGCGCCGGCGAACACGACGGTCAGGCCGATCTTGATGGGGAAGCCCATCTGGAAGGCGTTCAGCGCCGGGGCGACGCGGGTGAGCAGGCCGAGTCCGACGTCGGCCAGGAAGAGCACGACGACGAGCGGACCGGCGATCTGCAGCGTGGCGAGGAACATCTGGGTGAGCGCGGTGACCAGGATCGAGGCGAGGCCGCCGAGCTCGAACGTGCCGGTCAGCGGCACCGCGTCGAACGACCGGACGAGCCCGCCGACGATGAGCTGGTATCCACCGGACGCGAAGAGCAGGGCGAGCGCCGCCATCTGGAACAGCCGCGTGAACTGCGCCCCGTTCACCTGGGACTGCGGGTCGAAGGCCTGCGCCAGCGTGAACCCGCCGAAGAGGTCGATCAACGCGCCCGCGGACTGCACCGCGGCGAACACCAGGAACACCAGGAACCCGAGGGCGAGTCCGACGACGAGCTGCGTCACGAGCGCGAGCAGGAACGGGCCCGTGTCGAGCGACGTGTACCCGGCCGCGACCTTCGGTGCGACGCCGATGGCGAGCCCGATGCCGAGGATCACCTTCACCGTCGCCGGGAAGGCCCGGTACGAGAACGGCGGCGCGATCACGAAGAACGCCACGAGCCGCACGCCCGCGAGCATCGTCGCCTCGAGGCGGTCCGCGCTGATGACGAGTTCCACCGGCTACGACCCGAGCATCTTGGGGATCATGTCGAAGGCGACGTGGGTGAACGCGACCATCTCCGAGATCATCCAGTTGCCGCACACCACCAGGGCGATCGCGACCGCGACGGCCTTCGGCACGAACGAGAGGGTGACCTCCTGGATCTGGGTGACGGACTGGAAGAGCGAGATCGCGAAGCCCACGACGAGGGAGGTCACGAGCACGGGCGCGGCGAGCTTCGCCGAGACGAGGAGCGCCTGCAGCGTGAGGTCGATGACGGCCTGCTGGTTCATGCCGGTCCCCTAGACAACGTGGTAGCTCTCGATGAGCGACTTGATGATGAGCCCCCAGCCGTCCACGAGGACGAACAGGAGGATCTTGAACGGCAGGGAGATCATGACCGGCGGGAGCATCATCATGCCCATCGACATGAGCGCCGCCGAGACGACGA
The DNA here is from genome assembly GCF_052045775.1 of Curtobacterium sp. 22159. Taxonomy (NCBI): domain Bacteria; kingdom Bacillati; phylum Actinomycetota; class Actinomycetes; order Micrococcales; family Microbacteriaceae; genus Curtobacterium; species Curtobacterium sp. 22159. Next base: position 36,100 of record NZ_JBQEPN010000018.1, on the reverse strand, counting down.
GGTCGATCACGAGGAACGGGATGAAGATGACGAACCCGATGATGAACGCGCTCCGCAGCTCGGAGATCACGAACGCCGGGATCACGGTCGTCATCGGGACGTCGGCCATCGACTTCGGGTTGTGCTGACCGGCCGCCCGGGTGATGAGGGCGACGTCCTCCTCCCGGGTCTGGTGCAGCATGAACGTCCGCAGCGGCTTCGTCCCGACCTCCACCGCCTGGTTGAAGTCGAGGTGCCCCGCCAGGTACGGCTGGAGTGCGTCGTCGTTGATGTGCCCGAGCACCGGCGCCATCACGAAGAGCGAGAGGAACAGCGCGAGTCCGGCGAGCACCTGGTTCGGCGGGATCGACTGCAGCGCGAGCGCGTTCCGCGTCATCGCGAGGACCACGAAGATCTTCGTGAACGACGTCATCATGAGCATGAGCGCCGGGGCGACGCTGAGCAGCGTGATCCCGATGAGCGTCACGACGGCCGACGACGGGGTGCCGTCCGGACCGTTCACGTCGACGCTGAAGTTCCCGGTCGAGGGCGGGGTCGGTGTGGCCGGTGCGGTCGGCTGCACGACCCCGGCGGCGTGCGCACCGGTCGCGGTGAGCATGAGGAACCCGGCGACCACCGCGAGTCCGAGGAGGACGAGCGCGACGAGCCGCCCGGTCCGTGCGGCGGTCACCCGGTCCGCCGGTTCCGCAGGGCTGCGGCCGCCTGACGCCACGTGTCAGCGGACAGGAGGGAGCCCTGCAGCTGCTGCGCGGTCGGCAGGACGGTGCGCTGCTGCCGACGGTTGCGCGGGCGCATCGGCAGCGGCTCCGCCGCGTCGGACGGGAGGGACGGGGCGGCCTGGTCCTGTCGCGCGAGTTCGCGGGAGAACGCGTCGGCCGACGGGGCGGGACGTGTCGGCAGCGCCACGGGTCCGGTCACGATCGTCAGCTCCGGCGCCGGCGCCTCGCCCCTCGTGAGCAGGTTGACGCCGTGCTCGGACACGCCGAGCACGAGGCGCTCTCCCTCGACGTCGACCACGACGACGCTCGCCTTCCCGCCGATGCCCTGGCGGCCGACGACCTCGACCGAGGCCGAGCGACGGCCCTTCGTCTTCGCCGCGCCGAACTGCCCCTTCGACACGCGTCGGTGCAGCACCCACATGAGGCCGAGCACGACGCCGAGCGAGAGGGCGACGCGGAGGACGATCCAGGCGGTGTCCACGTCCGACCTCAGACGCTCTCGGCGACGTCGAGGATCTTCGTGATGCGCACGGCGTAGTCCTGGTCGACGACGACGACCTCGCCGTGGGCGATGAGCCGGCCGTTGAGCAGCACGTCCGCGGGGGCGCCGGCGCTGCGGTCGAGTTCGACGACGGCCCCGGGCTCCATGCCGAGGACGTCCCGGACGGACATCCGGGTGCGACCGATCTCCACGGTCAGGGCCATCTCGACGTTGTTGATGCGACCGAGGTTGCCCGCGGGCACCGATGCGACGGGGGCCGCCGGTGCCGAGACCGTGCCGTTCTCGCGCACGCGCAGGGCGAACCAGCCGCCCGGCTCTCCCCCGGCGGCGAGCTCGAACACGACGGTGTCGGGGTCGGCGAGGAGCGTCGTCGCCGACTCGCGCCGGGCGTCGCCGAGCACGCCGACGCCGAGCACGGACGCCGCCGCCTCGAGCGACGGACGGAGGACGTCGGTCACGTCGACGATCCCGTGCTCGGTGCCCCCGGCGGCCGCGACCGCAGCGAGGTCGGTGAGCACGAGGACCAGGTCGGCCGACAGGCCGCCGACGAACGAGGCGACCACGGCATCCCCGGCCGCTTCGAGGGCGGCGGGGGTGGCGCCTCCCGGCTGGGCCACGGCCACCATCGGCGCCGCCGTCGGGAGCTGCGCGGCGAGGGCCTCGGCGGCCTGCGTGTGGAGGGTGGTGACGGTCATGCGTGCTGCTCCGTGCTCGTTGCGGCGGTGGTGGTGACGACGATGCCGGCGAGGCGTGAACCGTTCGCGCCGACCGCGGCGGTGCCGACGGGCTCGCCGTCGACCGCGATGGTGAGGGGGCGGTGCTGCGGGTGCGGCAGCGGCAGGACGTCGCCGACGGCGAGCCGGAGCACCTGCGACGGCAGGACGGTCGCGGGGGCGAAGCGCAGGCTGACCCCGACGGGGACGTTCGCCAGCTGCGCGTCCACCAGTGCCCGCGCGTCGGCGGGCGAGACGTGCGCGGCGGTCTCGCCGAGCTGCGGCAGCACGGCGTCGGCGGGGAGGGCCAGCGTGCCGGGCGCGACCCGGTCGCCGACGCGGATCGTGAACGAGGCGACGATCATGAGGTCGCCCTTCTGGGCGGCCTGGGCGAACTGCGAGTTGAACTGGAAGCCGCCGACCGCGACGTCGTGCGCGAGGAGACCGCCGAAGGAGTAGCGGAGGTCGTCCAGGGCGTCCTCGACGATCTTCCGGACGAGTGCCTGCTCGATGGGCGTGAAGGTGCGCTCGGGCGTCGGGAGCGGCTTCGAGGCGCCGAGCGCGTGCGAGACCCAGGTGAGCGCCGCGTCGAGCGGGACCTGGAGCACGCCCTTCGGGACGACGTCGGCGATCGGCAGGAGGACCATGCCCGTGAGGGCGGGCAGGGACGCCGCGTACTCGTCGTACGTCGTGAGCTGGACCTGCTCGCTCGTGACCTGGCTGACGGCGCGCACCTTCGCCGTCAGTTGGGTGCCCCACTGGCGCGCGAAGGTCTCGAAGGCGAGTTCGAGGACCCGGGCGTGCTCGCGGGCGAGCGTCGACGGGCGCGCGAAGTCGTACACCTCGGGCGCTGGCAGGGTCTCGGTCACGGGTGCGTCTATCGGTCCGCTGTGCGACTCCCGTCAGCGCTGTACCCCGTACTGGGGCGGTGGGTGGTGCGGTCTCGTGGTCTCGGTGCTAGCCCTGGCGTGCTCCGTCCTGCGCCTTCGCGAGCGCCGGCATGAGGGCACTGACGTCCTGGTCCTGGTTCGACAGCACCACGATGTCGACCCGCCGGTTCAGCGTGAGGTCGGCGTCCGACCCGCCCTTCGCGAGCGGCCGGCTCGACCCGAACCCGACGCTCTGGATGTGCGCCGACGGCATCCCGCCGCGCTCGACGAGGTCGCGGAGCACCCCGGTGGCACGGGCCGCGCTGAGCTCCCAGTTCGTGGCGTAGGGGGCGGTCGAGTTCCGCTGGTCGGCGTGCCCCTCAACACTGACGTCGTGGCCGCTCGTCCGCAGGACCGGGGCGATCGCGTCCATGATCCGCTTCGCCTGGTCGGAGAGGTCCGCACTGTTGGTGGTGAAGTACGTCTCACTGCCCACGAGCCGGACGGTCAGCCCGCGGGCGTCGACGGTGAACTGGACGTTCGACGTCTGCCCGGCCGCGGCGAGGTTCGCCTTGATCGCCGCTTCGATCGCCGTGAGGTCGTCGAGTTCGCGCTTCGCCGCGGCGAGGTCGGCCTTCGTGGCGGCCGTCGGCACCGCGGCGCTCGTCGGGTCGGCGGTCGCGGTCGTCCCCGCCCCGGCCTCGGCGTTGCTGTCCTTCTCGCCGCTCGACGCGCTGGAGTGGTCGGCGTGCGACTTGTCGATCGAGTACCCGGACCCGTTCTCGACCTCGTCCTTGGTCACGACCGTCCCGGACGCGGTGTCGACCTTCTGCGACTTGACCTCGCCGAACCCGGTGGCGAGGGAGTTCTTCAGCTCGATGTACTTCTGCTGGTCGACCGTGGACATCGCGAAGAGCACGAGGAACATGCACATCAGGACGGTGATCATGTCCATGTACGAGGCCATCCAGCGCTCGTCGGGGTGTTCGGCCTCGTCGTGCCCGCCGCCTTTCCGGCCGCCTCGACCGCGCCCGCGGCCCCGGGGGTTGGCGCTCATCGTCAGGCCGCCAGCTGCTGGTCGTCGGCGACGTCGTCGGCCTTGGCGCCCTTGCCCTTGCCGCGCTTCGCGTCCCCGCCGCGGGCGGCCGGCGGCACCATCGCCGTGAGCCGTTCCCCGAGGAGCCGGGGCTGGCTGCCGGCCTGCACCGCGAGCAGTCCCTCCATGAGCAGGGTCTGGCGGTCGGCCTCGAGCTGTGCGAGCTTGCGCAGCTTGCCGCCGATCGGCAGCCAGAGGAAGTTCGCGGTGAGGAGGCCCCAGAGCGTCGCGACGAAGGCGCTCGCGATGAGCGGGCCGAGCTCGTCCGGCTTGCCGAGGTTGGCGAGCACGTGGGTGAGCGAGACGACCGTGCCGATGATGCCGACCGTCGGCGCGAAGCCGCCGAGGCCCATGAAGAACGCGCTGGCGCTCCGCACCGGTGCCGCGTTCGACTCGATCTCGTCCTCGAGCAGGATCCGGAGTTCGTCGCCGTCCGTCCCGTCGGCGATGTTCTGGAGCGCCTTCTTCATGAACGGGTCGTCGTGCTTGTCGGCTTCCTGCTCGAGCGCGAGCAGTCCGTTCGCCCGGGCCGTCTCGGCGAGGCCGACCACGTCGTCGATGACCGACTGCGGCGGCGTGACCTTGCCGGTGAACGCCTTGGGGACGGCCTTGAAGCTGGCGATGGCGTCCTTGAGCGTCGTGCTCGCGATGCCGCAACCGATCGTCGCACCGAACACGAGCAGCATCGGGGCGGGGAGGAACAGCCCGGCGACCTCGACGTGCTCCATCTGGACCATGCCGAACAGTGCGCCGAAGGCGACGAGGATGCCGACGATCGTCGCGATGTCCATGTCAGCGACCCCCGTCCTGTGCACGCTGCGGGTGGATCGGGGCGACGGGCGCGAGGGTCGGCTGCGGGCCGGTCGCGTTCCGGACGGTTCCGTCGGCGCCGTAGGCCATGCCGACGATGCGGGCACGGTACGCGGCGATGAGCTCGATGACCTCGGCCATGGACTCGCGCACGATGTACTTCGCGCCGTCGACCATGATGAGCGTCGTGTCCGGCGTCTCCTGGATGCGCTCCACGAGGTCGGGGTTGACAGCGAATCCGCTGCCGTTGAGTCGTGTGACGACGATCATGGCCCGTCCTGGTTCTCGATCGTCCCGCCGCCGTCCGTGGGGCGGGATGCGGCCCGTCCGTGGGCCTGCACCGAGGACTATCGGCGGCAGTGCTCGGGGCGTTAGCGACCGGACGCCGAGCCTCCACGACGCCCGTCGGACTTCTCACAGACGGTGTATTCCCGATCCGATCCTGAGAATCCTGGGTATTGTGTCCCCGGTTTTATCTCATGAGCGTGTTACGTTGGCGCCATGTCCGACACCACCACCGTCGTCACGCCGACTGCCACGGGCACGCCGGCTCCGCTCCGCGAGGTCGGCGCCCTGATCCGGGGTGCACGCAAGGGCCGCAGCATGACCCAGGCGCAGCTCGCCGAACGCGTCGGCACCAGCCAGAGCGCGATCAACCGCATCGAGCAGGGCGGGCAGAACCTGTCCCTCGAGATGCTCACCCGCATCAGCGACGCCCTCGACCAGCAGATCGTGTCCATCGGCGGGGCCCCGCAGCGTGCTCACCTCCGCGTGCAGGGCGGCCGGAAGCTCAGCGGCTCCATCGCCGTGAACTCGAGCAAGAACGCGGCCGTCGCACTGCTGTGCGCCTCGCTCCTCAACCGGGGCGTCACCCGGTTGCACCGCGTCGCCCGGATCGTCGAGGTGGACCGCATCATCGACGTGCTCCGCAGCCTCGGCGCGACCGTCACGTGGTCGGCGGACGGCGAGGTCCTCGAGATCGTCGCCCCGTCCGACCTGCGGCTCGACGCCATCGACGCGGACGCGGCCCGTCGCACGCGCAGCGTCCTCATGTTCCTCGGGCCGCTCAGCGGACGGTACGAGTCGTTCCGCCTCCCCTACGCCGGCGGCTGCGACCTCGGCACACGGACGGTGGAGCCGCACCTCATCGCGCTCCGCCCCTTCGGCGTCGAGGTCGAGGCGACCTCGGGCTGGTACGAGGTCGACGTGGCGAACACCGCGGTGCCGACGAAGTCGATCGTCCTCACCGAGCGCGGCGACACCGTCACCGAGAACGCGATCCTCGCCGCGGCCGCGCGCGACGGGGAGACCGTCATCCGCAACGCCAGCCCCAACTACATGGTGCAGGACCTCTGCTTCTTCCTCGAGCTCCTCGGCGTCCGGGTCGAGGGCATCGGCACCACGACGCTGCGGATCACCGGGAAGAGCCACATCGACGAGGTCGTCGACTACTTCCCGAGCGAGGACCCGGTCGAGGCGATGAGCCTGCTCACCGCGGGCATCGTCACCGAGTCGACGCTCACCGTGACCCGTGCCCCGATCGAGTTCCTCGAGATCGAGCTCGCCACGCTGGCCGAGATGGGGCTCCGCTTCGACGTGTCCGAGGAGTACGCCGCGGCGAACGGTCGCACCCGTCTGGTCGACATCACGGTGCACCCGTCCGACCTGCACGCCCCGATCGACAAGATCCACGCGATGCCGTTCCCCGGACTGAACATCGACAACCTGCCGTTCTTCGTCGTCATCGCCGCGATGGCCGAGGGCGCGACGCTCGTGCACGACTGGGTGTACGAGGGCCGCGCCATCCACCTGCTCGACCTGACGCGCCTCGGCGCGAACGTCACGCTCCGCGACCCGCACCGGCTCGACGTCACCGGCCCGACGCACTTCTCCGGCGCCGAGGTGAGCTGCCCGCCGGCGCTCCGCCCCGCCGTCGTCATCCTGCTGGCGATGCTCGCCGCGAAGGGCGAGAGCGTCCTGCGCAACGTCGGCATCATCGCCCGCGGGTACGAGCAGCTGCAGGAGCGCCTCAACTCGCTGGGGGCGTCCATCGAGACGTTCCACGACTGACGCTCGTCACGGACGGACGGGAGGCGCGGGTCGGCACCGACCCGCGCCTCCCGTCCGTCCACACGCGGTGTCAGGACGCCGCGGCCAGACGCTGCCAGGTGGCGACGACGGTGTCCGGGTTGAGCGACATCGACGTGATGCCGCGGGAGCGCAGGTGGTCCGCGAGCTCCGGGTGGTCGCTCGGGCCCTGGCCGCAGATGCCGATCGACGCCCCGCGCGCCCGACACGCGTCGATCGCCATGTCGACGAGCCGGAGGACCGCCGGGTTCCGCTCGTCGAACGCGTCGGCCACGATCCCGGAGTCCCGGTCGACGCCGAGGGTCAGCTGGGTGAGGTCGTTCGAGCCGATCGAGAAGCCGTCGACGTGGTCGAGGAACCGGTCGGCGTCGAGTGCGTTCGACGGGACCTCGCACATCATCACCACGCGCAACCCGCGTTCGCCGCGCACCAGACCGTGCTCCGCCATGCGGCGCACCACCCCCTCGGCCTCCTCGACGGTCCGGACGAACGGGATCATCACCCGGACGTTCTCGAAGCCCATCACCGCACGAACGGTCCGGATCGCCTCGCACTCGAGCGCGAACGCGTGCGCGAAGTCGTCCGAGAGGTACCGGGCGGCGCCGCGGAAACCGATCATCGGGTTCTCCTCGTCCGGCTCGTAGCGGTCGCCGCCGAGCAGGCCCGCGTACTCGTTCGACTTGAAGTCGGACAGTCGGACGACGACGGGCTTCGGGTCGAAGGCCGCCGCGAGGGTGGCCACGCCCTCGGCGAGCCGCTTCACGAAGAAGTCGCGGGGCGACCCGTACGCGGCGATCCGGTCCTCGATGCGCTCCCGGACGTCGGCCGGCTGGTCCGCGAGCCGGAGCAGCGCGTTCGGGTGCACCCCGATCTGCCGGCTGACGACGAACTCCATCCGCGCCAGGCCGACCCCGGCGTTCGGGAGCGCGGCGAACGAGAAGGCCTGCTCCGGGTTGCCGACGTTGAGCATGAGGTCGACGTCCAACGGCGGCAGCTCCCCCACGTCGACGCGTTCGACCTCGACGGCGAGCAGCCCGTCGTGCACGACCCCGGTCTCACCCTCGGCGCAGGACACCGTGACGAGTTCCCCGTCGGCCAGGACGGTCGTCGCGGTCCGCGTGCCCACGACCGCCGGGATCCCGAGCTCCCGCGCGATGATCGCCGCGTGGCAGGTGCGACCGCCGCGGTTCGTGACGATCGCGGACGCCCGCTTCATGATCGGTTCCCAGTCCGGGTCGGTCATGTCCGCGACGAGGACGTCACCCGGTCGGAAGTCGTGCATCTCGTCGAGCCCGGCGAGGACCCGGACGGCGCCCGAGCCGATCCGCTGCCCGATCGCGCGCCCCTCGAGCCGCGGCGGCCGTCCCGGACGCTCGGCGAGCCGGTGACGTTCGACGGTGCCCACGGCGATCCGCGACGCGACCGTCTCCGGCCGGGCCTGCAGGACGTACAGCCGCCCGTCGATGCCGTCCTTGCCCCACTCGACGTCCATCGGGCGTCCGTAGTGCTGCTCGATCACGAGCGCGGTGCGGGCGAGCTCGGTCACCTCGTCGTCGCGCAACGAGAAGTGCCGGCGCTCCGCGGGGGCCGTGTCGACGAACGCCGTGGTGCGGCCGACGGTGCGGTCGTCGGTGAACACCATCCGGCGCGTCTTCGACCCGAGCACCCGGCCGAGGATCGCCGGACGGCCCGCGGCGAGGGCGGTCTTCGAGACGGTGAACTCGTCGGGGTCCACCGCCCCCTGCACCACCCCCTCGCCGAGCCCGTACGCGCTGGTGACGAACACCGCCCGGTCGAACCCCGACTCGGTGTCGAGGGTGAACAGCACGCCGGCGGCGGCGAGGTCGGAGCGGACCATGCGCTGGACCCCGACGGAGATCGCGACCTCGTCGTGGACGAACCCGTGGTGCACGCGGTAGGCGATGGCCCGGTCGGTGTACAGCGAGGCGAACACCCGGCGCACGGCGTCGAGCACGTGGTCGACGCCTCGGACGTTGAGGTACGTGTCCTGCTGCCCGGCGAAGGACGCGTCGGGCAGGTCCTCCGCGGTGGCCGACGACCGCACCGCGAACGACGCGTCGTCGGGGGCCTCCGACTCGAGCACGGCGAACGCGGCACGGACCCCGCCAGCGAGCCCGTGCTCGAGCGGCGTCGCCAGCACGCGCTCGCGGATCGCGGCACCGGCGGTGGCCAGCGCCGCCGTGTCGTCGACGTCGAGCGCTGCCAGGGTCCGGCTGATCCAGTCCGTGAGGCCGGTGTGCTCCATGTGGCGGCGGAACGCGCTCGCCGTCGTGGCGAACCCGTCCGGCACCCGGACGCCGAGGCCGTCGAGGCTCCGGAGCATCTCGCCCAGCGAGGCGTTCTTGCCGCCGACGGACGCGATGTCCTCGAGGCCGACGGCGCGCAGGGGCACGACGTCCGACGTCACTGCCGTCCGTTCGTCGATGATCGTCATTGCTTCGCCTTTCGTCGGTGGACCGCCGGGCGTGACCGGCGGGACGTGTCCTCCACCGTGCGGCAGACCGCGCAACCGTTCGCCGACCGGAGGCGTCGAAATCCGCGCCTTTTTGCGGTACCGTCCGATCCATGCAGGTCGACGACGACAGCGCGCGCCTCCTCGGGGCCCGGATCCGGTACTTCCGGGTGCGGGGCGGGTGGACGCTGACCGCGCTCGCGACCGAGCTGCAGACCGCCGCGAGCACGCTCTCGCTCATCGAGAACGGCAAGCGACCGGTCCGGGCCGCGGAGCTCCCCGCCCTCGCGGGGGCGCTGGGCGTCGAGGTGCTCGACCTGCTCCGGGCCGAGGCCCCGGACCCGCGCTCCGCACTCGAACTGGAGCTGCAGCGTCTGCAGGCCGGGCCGCAGTACGCAGCGCTGGGCGTGCCTCCCGTCCGGGTCTCGCGGTCGTTGCCGCAGGACGCCCTCGCGGCCCTCGTCCGGACCCTGCAGGAACTCGACCGGAAGGCGCGGGAGGCGTCCGCGACGCCCGAGGAGGCGCGTCGGGCGAACAACGAGCTCCGCGAGCGGATGCGCGCGCGGAACAACGCGCTGCCCGAGATCGACGCACTGGCGGAGGACGTGGTGCGCGCCGTCGGGCACGAGGTCGGCGCGCTCACGCACCGCGAGGTGCACCGGATGGCCGAGCACCTCGGGTTCACGCTGCTGTACGTCGACGACCTGCCGCACTCCACCCGGAGCATCACCGACCTGGCGAACGGGCGGATCTACCTGCCACCGGCCTCGATCCCGGGTGGCCACGGCCTCCGGTCCATGGCGCTCCAGGCGATGGCGCACCGCCTGCTCGGCCACCAGCCGCCGTCGTCGTACGCCGAGTTCCTCCAGCAGCGGCTCGAGATCAACTACTTCGCAGCCGCGTGCCTCATGCCGCGGAAGCAGGCCGTCGGCGTCCTCACCGAGGCGAAGGCGTCCCGGGACCTCGCCGTGGAGGACTTCCGCGACGCGTTCGGCGTGACCCACGAGTCCGCGGCGCTCCGGATGACGAACCTGCTCACCGAGCACCTCGGGATCCGGGTGCACTTCCTCCGCGTCGGCGAGGACGGTGCGGTCTACAAGGCGTACGAGAACGACGGACTCCCCCTGCCGACGGACGTCACCGGGGCGGTCGAGGGGCAGGTGGTGTGCCGGAAGTGGCTGGCCCGACGCGCCGGCGACCGCGGCGCGCGCACGTCCGAGGCGCACCAGTACACGGACACCGCGGCGGGGACGTACTGGTCGTCGACGCAGACCGGGTCCGGGCCCGACGGAGCGTTCAGCATCACGTTCGGGGTGCGGTTCGACGACGCGAAGTGGTTCCGCGGCCGCGAGACCGACCAGCGCCGGGTGTCGACGTGCCCGGACGAGTCCTGCTGCCGGCGCCCACCGGCACCGCTGGCGTCCCGGTGGTCGGACGCGGCGTGGCCGAGCGCCCGCATGCACACGCGGGTGCTTGCCTCGCTGCCGTCGGGCCGGTTCCCCGGCGTGGACGACACCGAGGTGTTCGAGTTCCTCGACCGGCACACCGGCGACGTCGCGTAGCCGACCGAGCGCGCTCCGCAGGCGGGCCGATCGGGTGCACGCTGTCAGCCGCCGTCGCGTTGACTGGGGTGTCGGTCGACCGAGGAGTACGTGTGCTGGGACCTGAACTGGTGGTCGTGCTGGGCCTCGCCATCGCGGTGACGGCCGGGATCGCGGACCGGATCCGCGTCGCACCGCCCGTGGTGCTGCTCGCGTTCGGGGCCGGGCTCGCACTGGTGCCGCAGTTCGCGCACGTCCAGCTGCCGGCGGACGCCGTCCTGCTGCTCTTCCTCCCCGCGCTCCTCTACTGGGAGAGCCTCACCACGTCCCTGCGCGAGATCCGCAAGAACCTCCGCGGCATCGTGCTCATGGGGACCCTGCTCGTCGTCGTCACCGCCGGTGCGATCGCCGCCCTGCTCCACCTGCTCGGACTGCCGTGGGGTCCCGCCTGGGTGCTCGGCGCCGCCGTGGCCCCGACCGACGCGACCGCCGTCGGCGCACTGACGAAGATGCTGCCACGACGGAACGTCACGGTGCTCCGGGCGGAGAGCCTCGTGAACGACGGCACGACCCTGGTGGTCTACGGCATCGCCGTGGCGGTGACCGTCGGGACCCAGCAGCTGACGTTCTGGAACGTGTCGGGCATGCTGCTGCTGTCGTACCTCGGTGGTGTCGCCGCCGGCCTCGCCGCCGCCTGGGTCGGCACCCTGGTCCTGCGTCGGGTCGACACCGTGGTGCTCGAGAACCTCGTCACGCTCCTGGTGCCGTTCGTCGCGTTCCTCGCGGCGGAGGCGATCCACGCCTCGGGGGTGCTCGCGGTGGTGGCGGCCGGCATCGTCGTCAGCCAGGTCGGACCGAAGCTCGACCAGGCCGAGACGCGGCAGCAGGTCCGGGCGTTCTGGTCCTTCCTGACCTTCCTGCTCAACGGCGCGCTGTTCGTCCTCGTCGGCATCGAGGCGATGGTCGCGGCCAGGGCACTTCACCCGTCCGAGCTCCTCCGGGCGACCGGGATCATCGCAGCGGTCGCGGTCGGGCTCGTGGTGGTCCGGTTCGCCTTCCTGAACGCCGCGGGCGGGACGGTGTGGCTCGTCACACGCAGGACGGGCGCGACGCCGCGCGAGGGGCACCGCGACCGGCTGGTCAGCGGCTTCGCGGGCTTCCGGGGCGCGGTGTCGCTCGCGATGGCCGTCGCGGTGCCGCGCACCCTCGAGTCCGGTGCTGCGTTCCCGGATCGGGACCTCATCGTGTTCGTCACCGCCGGGGTGGTCGTCGTGACGATCGTCGGCCAGGCGCTCGTGCTCCCCGCGGTGCTGCGGCGGGCCGCGCTGCCCGAGGACGAGTCGGTGGGTGAGGAGCGCCGGTACGCCGAACGCACGGCGATCGAGGAAGCCCTCGACGCGCTCCCCCGCCTGGCCCGCTCGACCGGAGCCGACCGCGCCACGGTCGAGCGGGTGCGCAAGGACTACGAGGCGCACCTCGACGTCATCCAGGCGCGCGCGGAGGAGGACGACGACCACCCGGCACTGCAACGCCACGACAGCGCGGTCGCGCTCGAACTCGCGCTCGTCCGGCACAAGGCGGCCACGCTCCTGCGTCTCCGGGACGCCGACGAGATCGACGACCTCGTGCTGCGGCAGGTGCGCGCGGGGTACGACGCCGAGGAAGCCCAGCTGAACGGGACGACGCCGATCTGATCCGCCCCACGGGCCAGGGCGATCAGCGGATCAGCGGGTCAGCGCGGTGTCGTCGTGCTCGGAGGTCGCCGCCCGACGCCGGGTGCGACGGCTCCGCAGGGCACCGATGACCACCGGCAGGACCGACACGACGACGATCACGATCGACAGGACGTCGATGTTGTGGGCGACGAACGGGATCCCGCCGAGCAGCACACCGATGAGGGTCATCGCGACGACCCAGGTCACACCGCCGACGACGTTCCAAATCGTGAAGCGACGCCAGTGCATCCCGGCGGTCCCGGCGGCGAACGGGACGTACGTCCGGACGATCGGGACGAAACGCCCGAGCACCAGGGAGAGCGCGCCGTACCGCGCGAAGAACGACTCCGCCTCGTGGAGGCGCGAGGTCTTCAGCAGCCGCGCGTCGTCCCGGAAGAGCCGTCGGCCGAAGTCCCGTCCCAGCCAGAACCCGACCTGGTCGCCGACGAACGCGGCCACGATGCCGACGACCGCGATCTGCCACGGGGCGATCCCGAGCGAGGCCGACAGGATCGCGGCCGTGACGAGCAACGAGTCGCCGGGCAGGAACGGGAAGAGGACGCCCGACTCGATGAAGACGACCACCCCGATGCCGAGCAGGACCCACGGTCCGAAGGCGTGCAGGAGGGACGTGGCGTCGAACAGCGAGATCGCGGCGGGGACCATGGAGACCATCCCTCCACCGTCCACGACGACGTGCCAGGAACGTCCAAGAATCCCTCGGCCGTCAACGCAGCAACGGGATCCGCGGGGCGATCAGACGCAGCCACACGGCGCGGACGAACGGCGCCACGCCCAGCGCCCACCCCACCGACGCGAGCACGTCGGTGGGGAAGTGCACGCCGTCGACGAGCAGCGACAGGAGCAGGACCACCACGACGATCGGTACGACCACCCGCGCCGTCCGGGCGGCGCGCGTGTCCGCGAGGAGCAGGACCACCCCGATCGCGACGGCGGTGATGAACACCGCGTGCCCGCTCGGGTAGGACGCGTCGACCTGGGCGGGCGACACCGGGTGGGGCAGCTGCGCGAGGTCCGGCCGGTGCCGGTCGACCAGGATCTTCACGACGGCTGACGGCAGCCAGGTGCCCGCGACGACGACCGCGAAGGCGGCCGCCGGGCGGACGTCACGCCGCACCACCCACACCACCGCCGTCGCGGCCGCCGTCAGCAGCACGGCCTCGACCGGGCTGAACACCGTGTAGACGGCGTTCGTGAAGGCCGCGATCGGCCCGACGTGCAGCGCGTTCAGCGCCGCGGTGACGCCGAGGTCGACGGCACTCGCGTGCAGGACCCCGCCGGCGGCGAGGACGACCACGACCGTCACCAGGGCGGTGACGGCGCTGCGTGTGGTCGCGGGCGGACGGAGGACGGCGGCGGAGCGACGGACGGGACGCGCGTCGCGACGGGTCAGGTGTGCGGTCACGGGTCGATCGTCCTGGTCGCGTTCCCAGATCCCTCGAAGAACCGAGGGACGGTGCACCCGTGGCAGAGTCGAGGGGTGATCGATGCGAGCACCGTCCTCTGGACGCTCGTCGGGGTCCTCGGGCTGGTCGCGCTCGCGACGGCCGTCCTGGTCGCCGCCCGCGCCCCGTCGCCGTGGGCACCGGCGTTGGCGGTCCTCCGCGGCACCGTGCAGCTGGCCCTCATCAGCCTGGTCCTCAGCGGGGTCATCCGTGATCCCCGTTGGATCGCCCTCGCCCTGCTCGTGATGTTCGGCGTCGCGACCACCACCGCTGCTCGCCGGCTCGGGACCCTGCGCGACCGCTTCGTGCCGGTCGCGGCCGCGATGGCCGTGGGGATCGTCGCTGCGCTCGCGATCGTGTTCCTCACCGGTGCGATCGCCTTCACCCCGCGGTACGTGCTCGCGATCGGGGGCATCGTGATCGGGAACGCGATGACGACCGCGACGCTGTCCGGGCGGCGGTTCGTGGAACTCGTCGACGACCGGTGGGACGACGTGGAGGGCTGGCTCGCCCTCGGCGCGACACCCCGGCAGTCGACGGCGGACCTCGTGCGCCGCGCGATCCACGCCGCCATGGTGCCGAGCACCGACCAGACACGCACCACCGGCCTCGTCACCCTGCCCGGCGCGTTCGTCGGCGCGATCTTCGGCGGGGTGTCGCCGCTCGAGGCCGGGCGCTTCCAGATCGTCGTCCTCGCCGCGATCATCGCCGCGGGTGCCCTCGTCGCGACGTCGTTGACGCACGTGCTCGCACCGGTGAGGACGCGCCCTCCCCGCCCCCGCTGAGCACGATTCTCAGAGGTTCCTCCGAGGCGTGGCGCGAGCGTGGTCGGGTGCGTGCGAACAAGGTCCCGGTCCCGTCCCCGTCCTTCTGGATCGTGAAGGTGCTGACCACCGGGTTCGGCGAGGCGCTGTCGGACTTCCTCGTCAAGCGGTTCGACCCGGTCCCCACGGTGCTCGTCACGGCCGTCGTCTTCGCCGTCGTCCTGGGCGTCCAAATCCGGGCGCGACGGTACGCGCCGTGGCGGTACTGGGCAGCGGTCGTCCTCGTCGCCGTCTTCGGGACGATGGTCGCCGACGCCGCGCACGTGGCCGTCGGGGTGCCGTACTGGGTCTCCACCCTCGTCTTCGCCGTCGCGCTGGTGGCGGTCTTCGTCGGGTGGCGGCGGACCGCCGGGTCCCTCGACGTCCACGGGATCGACACGCTGCGACGCGAGGTCTGGTACTGGTGCGCCGTCGTCGTCACCTTCGCCCTCGGGACCGCCGTCGGGGACCTCGCCGCCTCCGTCGCGGGAGCGGGGTTCCTGGTCGGCGGACTCCTGTTCCTCGCGGGCATCGCGGTCGTCGTCGCGTTGCGGGGCCTGCGCGTGCTGGGGCCCGTGGCCGCGTTCTGGTCGGCGTACGTGCTCACACGACCGCTCGGCGCGTCGTTCGCCGACTGGGTCGCCGTCGATCCCGCTCGGGGTGGGCTCGGCGCGGGGACCGGACTCGTCTCGGCGGTCCTCGGTCTCGCCATCGTGGGGTTCGTGGCGGTGCTCCCGGACGAACACCGGCGACGGTACGCCGAGGAGCCGGAACCCGCGGGCCCCTGAGGGTCTCACAGCCGGTTCAGACCGTGCCGACGGCTCCGGGGGCAGGCTGCGGCCCGTCGTCGCGCACGGCCGGTGCGGCGCCGGGGGTCGCCCAGACCGTCCCGTCGGCACCGAACGCCAGCACGTCCACCGCTCCGTCGCTCGTCAGGCGGCGCAGGTCGTCCTGGTCCCCCGCCACGACGGCGGTCGCGAGCACGTCCGCGGTCACGATGTCGTCGGCGATCACGGTGGCCTGGACGAACATCGGTGTGGTCCGCCGCCAGATGTGCTCACCCCGTTCAGCGGTCCCCGAGGTGGCAACCGCGCGACGGGGCGCCTCCAACCGGACGACCCCGACCACCGTGTCCCGGTGTGCCGGATCGACGACGCCGACGGCCCACGGTTCCTCACCGCGGTGGCGCCCGCGAGCGAGGACGTCGCCACCGGCGCTGATCATCCAGTCGGTGCACGCCGTGTCCAGGACCGCGCCCGCGTCCCGGATCGCGAGCGCCTTCACGACACCGGAGAGGTCGACGACGCCGTCCGGGCGGTGCGGGGTGAACGCGCCGCCGGTCCGTTCCCGCCAGTCGAGTGCGAGTGCGTAGACCTCGCGCACCGCCGTCGGGGTGTCACCGAGACGGAGCGTCCCGGCGGCGACCCGGCTGAGGACCGACGACGGGTCGTAGAGGGTGTAGCGGTGGTCGTAGCCGGCGAAGACGCTGCGGACCTCGGCGGCCGACTCGGGCGTCGCGCCCCGCAGGCTCACCACCGTCCCCATCGTCTCGAACGTCAGGACGTCGGTCACAGTCCGGCCTTGTCGATGGCGGACTGCAGCGACGTCGTGTAGCCCTCACTCGTGAAGGTCGCGCCGCTCACCGCCTGGATCTGGGCGGACTGGGCCTGGAGCGCCTCCTGGCGGAGGATCGGCGCCGCCTCCTGACTGATCTGCACCGACCGGCCGTCGCTGTCGGTGAGCTGCAGTGCCGTGACGTCGGTGATCTTGCCGCTCGCGACGGTGATCTGCACCTGGACCGGACCGTAGCGGGTCTCGGTCGTGTCGCCGGTGAACGTCCCGGTGACGGTCGATCCGTTGCCGGAGCTGCTGGAGCCACCACTCGTCGAGCTGCTGCCGGAACCACCACTCGTCGAAGTGCTGCCGGAACCACCACTCGTCGAGGTGCTGCCGGAACCACCACTCGTCGAAGTGCTGCCGGAGCCGGACGTGGTGGACTGCTGCGCCGGTGCGGTGACCGCGGGCTGGCCGCCGAGCTGCCACCCGATCACCAGCACCGCGATCGACGAGACGACCCCGCCGGCGACGACCCGTGCTCTCATGACTCGAACCTCTCCTGGTGGATCTGGTGCTCGGGCACGCCGGCCAGCCGTGCTTCCCGGACCACGAGGTCCGACCACGCCCGCGGACCGCAGACGTAGAGGTCGGACTCGAGCAGTCGCGGGAACACCGACCGGAGGGTGACCCCGCGGCGGACGTCGTCCTCGGTCATCCAGCTCTCCCGGGACGTCGCGCGGTGACCCACCATGGCGTAGAGCGTGCTGCCGGTGGCCGCCGCCAGGGCTGCGGTCTCCTGCCAGAGGTACTGCTGGTCGGCGTCCGTCCCGCGCAGCAGCACGGTCGCTTCGCCCGGACGCAGGTCGGTGTCCTCGAGCAGTGCGCGGACGGGCGTGATCCCGATGCCGGACGCGACGAGCGCCAGGTAGGGGGCGGTGCGGGCCCGGCTCGTGAACAGCCCGTACGGCCCCTCCAGGGAGACGAACGCCCCGGGTGTGATGCGGCCGAGCCGGGCGGACCCGGCACCGAGGTCACGGACGGTGATCCGGGCGCGGTCGCGCCCCGGGACAGCGGAGAACGACACGGGGTGCGCGTGCCACCACGTCCGCGCGGTCCAGAACCGCCAGACGCCGTACTGCCCGCCCCGTGCGCCGAGACGGTCGAGGTCGCGACCCGCGAGGTGGATGGACACGACACCCGGGGCGATGGGCTCGACGTCGACGACGCGGATCCGGTGCCGGAACGTCACCACGAGCGGCAGTGCGAACCGGTACAGCACGATGAGCCCGAGCGCGACGATGTACAGGGCGATCCAGTAGACCCGCTGCCAGGTGCCGTGCGCGAGCACGCTCCCGACGCTGAGCATGTGCGGCAACGCCACCAGCACGGCGGCGTAGCTGAGGAGGTGGATCACGTGCCACGCCTCGTACGGCAGCCGCCGGCGCACCGCGACGAGCGAGGAGACGACCACGGCGACGAAGAGCCCGAGGCCGAGGTAGGCGAGCGGCATGTCCGGGGTGGAGAACAGCGCGATGGTCTCCGCGATCGGGCCGGTCCCGGCCGACGCACCGTACCCGAGGGTGAGCAGTGCGCCGTGTGCGAGGAGCAGGTAGAGCACCGGCTTGCCGAGCGACCGGTGGACCGCGATGGCGTTGTCCTGCCCGAACGTGCGGTCGATCAGCGGGACGCGGGCCGCGAGGACGAGCATCACGAGCACGAGGTCCGTCCCGATCAGTCCCGCCACGATCCCGGCGTCGGTCAACCAGCCGCCGATGCCGGACACGGTGTGCGAGCCCGGCGAGGCGAGCCAGAGCGTCACGGCGACCGCCGCGGACGTCCAGGCGAGGACGGCGAGCAGGTCGGTGACCGCGTTCCGGCGGCGACCGGCGCGACGACGTCTCCGGGCGGCGACCTCGAGGGGCTCCGCCGGCGGGGCGGCAGCACCCAGGCGCCGGGGTGTCGGCTCGGGGCGAGCGGTGGGGCGAGCGGTGTCGATCATCGTCTCGGACCTCCAGCGTGTGATCGGGTGACACTCAGCATCGGCACCCGGCCTATGCGTCGACCCGGAACGGGCTGGCCCGTTCGTTCGAGATCTCGAGTGATCCGGCAGCGCGACCCGTCGTCAGTGCGCGGGCAACCGCACCGTCGCGACCGCGCCGCTCCCGGGGAGGTTGCCGAGGTCCGCGGTGCCGCCGGCCCGCTCGGCGATGCCACGCACGAGGGCCAGGCCGAGCCCGCTCCCGCCGAGCACGGCACTCCGCGCGGCGTCGGCACGGGTGAAGCGGTCGAACGCCCGCGGGAGGAACGATTCCGGCACGCCCGGGCCGTCGTCCGTGACCCGGAGCTCGAGGGCACGCCCGCCGTCCTGGTCGAGCGTCACGCGGACGACGCCACCCTCCGTGCCCGCCGCGATCGCGTTCGCGACGAGGTTGTCGACGATGCGGGCGAACGCAGCCGGCTCGAGCGCGTAGCGGGCGTCGGGCACGTCGACGGACACGGCGAAGTCGATGTCGCGCCCACCTGCGCCGCCGAGTGCACGCGCGCGGTCGATCGAGGCCATGAGCTCGGTCACCAGGGCGTCGGCGGGGGTGGACGGCAGCGGCCCGGCCTCGTCGAGCCGGCTGAGTTCGAGGAGCGTGTTCGCGAGGGCGACCAGGCGTGCCGCGTCGGCCTCGGCGGCGTCGATCTCCCGTTCCAGCGCGACGGCGTCCCCGGACGAGCGGTGGGCCAGTTCGAGCCGCGCCGTGAGCGCGGCCAGCGGGGTGCGGAGCTCGTGGCTGGCGTCGGAGACCATCCGCCGCTCGCGTTCGGCGTTGTCGCGCTGTCGGTCCACGAACGCGTTGAGGGTCCGTGCGAGCGCGGCGAGTTCGTCGTCGGAGGTCCCGACCGGGAGGTGGCCGGCGGCGGTCCCGTCGCTCAGCGCCTCGGCCGTCCGGCGCATCCGGCCCACCGGCCGGAGTGCGAGGGTCGACAGCAACCACGCCGTGCCGGCGAAGGCGGCGAGTGCGAGGACCGTCCCGACGACCAGGGACCGGTCGACCCGCTCCAGGGTCTCCTGGCCGGCACGCCCGTCGTGCGCCGCCCAGACGACGAACGATCCGACCCGGTTCTGCACGGGGATGCCGACGACGGTCGCCACCCGATGGGCGGTGTGCACCCGGAGCGTCACGGGCTCGTCCGGCGGCGTGTTCGGCAGCGCGGCCTGCACGTCGGCGGGCAGCGAATCGACCGTCCACTCCCCCGTCGACGAGCGGATCCCGACCGAGACGTCCTCGGCCGGTCGGTCCGGCGGCTCGTCCGGGTTGTGCCGCAGGTCGGAGACGAAGGGTGCTGCGTCACCGGACGCGAGCGACTGGTCGGTGGCGAGGGTCGCGCGCTCGATCTGGACGTGGAGCGCCACCGCGACCCCGGCGAGGACGACGGCTCCGACGAGCAGGCTCCCGAGGGTGATCCGCGCCCGGATCGACAGGCGACGCAGGAACCTCACGGCGTCGGCACGACCTCGAGCGCGTACCCGACGCCGCGGACGGTCCGGATCACGACGTCGGCGCCGGCCGCCTGCAGCTTCTTGCGCACGTAGCTGACGTACTGGTCGACGATCGTCGGGTCGAAGTGCTCGGCACTCCCCCACACCTCCTCGAGCACCTCGGCCCGGGTCCGGACCGACGGCGACCCCTGGATCAGGTACCGCAGGAGCGAGAACTCCTTCACGCTGAGCGGCAGGTCCCGGCCCCGGACGGACGCCCGCACCGCCACGGTGTCGAGCCGCACCGAGCCCGCGGTCGACACCGTCGCACCGCCCGCGGCCCGTCGGCGGAGCTGGGCGCGCAACCGTGCGTTGAGCTCCGCGATCGCGAACGGCTTCGTCAGGTAGTCGTCCGCACCGGAGTCCAGCCCGAACACCCGGTCGTCCAGGGCGTCCCGTGCGGTCACGAGGATGACCGGCAGGTCCTGCCCCATCTCCCGGAGCCGACGACAGACCTCGAACCCGGTCATCTCGGGCAGCATGACGTCGATCGCCGCGGCGTCGTACGGCTGCGACCGTGCCGCGACCAGGGCGGCGATGCCGTCCGTCACGACGGTGACCGTGTGGCCCTCGCCGCTGAGGCCGCGCTCCACGAGCGCCCCCATCGCCGGGTCGTCCTCGACCACCAGGATGTTCGCCATCCGACCAGCAAACCAGGCTCCGCGTGGAGTTCGTAGAGTCATGGGGTGCCCGATCTCCCGCTCGACGCCCTGCGCGTGGTCTCCGCCGTCGCCGACTCCGGGAGCGTCGCCGCCGCAGCGGCCCGGCTGGGCGTCAGCCCGCAGGCCGTGTCGGCGCGGGTGCGATCGGTCGAGCAGCAGGTCGGCGTCCGGCTCTTCGACCGGACGCCCGGAGGCACGACCCCCACCGACGCGGGTCGCCTGGTGGCGTCGCGGGCAGACGAGCTCCTCGACGCGGCCGCCGACTTCGCCGACCGGATCCGTTCCCTCGCCCCGGACACCCGGCGGCGCGTCCGGGTCGCGGCGAGCCTCACGGTCGCCGACCACCTCGTGCCGTCGTGGATGGTCGAAGCCGCCCCCACCGACGACGTGGAACTCGCCGTCGTGAACTCGACCGAGGTCGCCGGACGAGTCCGCAGCGGTGCGGTCGACCTCGGGTTCGTGGAGACCACCGACGTGCCCGCCGACCTCGAGAGCCGGATCGTCGCGTACGACGAACTCGTCCTCGTCGTGCCGCCGGGGCACGCCCTCGCACGCAGCGGCAGCATCCGCCTCGCCGACCTCGCCCGGGTGCCGCTCGTCGCCCGCGAAGCCGGATCCGGCACCCGGACGTCGTTCGAGCAGCTGTGCGCGGAACACGGCGTCGGACCGACCGCCCCGCCGCAGCAGGTCGTCCCCACGTCCGCCGGCGTCCGCGCCGCCGTGGTCGCCGGTACCGGACCGGCCGTCCTGTCGGGCCTCGCGGTCCGCGACGACGTCGCCCTCGGCCGCGTGACACGGGTCCGGGTCGAGGACGCCAGGCTCGTCCGACCGCTCAGCGCCGTCTGGCGTGGCGGCAGCACGCTCGCCGGCCCGGCACGGGACTTCCTCGACGTGGCACTCCGGACGAGCGCCCGGGGACGGTGACGTCGGCGCGGATCAGAGGAGTCCGAACGCCGCCTGCGCACCGAGGCTCGTGGCGGCGACCAGGACCCAGAGGGCGACTCCCAGCAGCATCGGACGGAAGCCCGCCCGCCGCAGCGCGCCGAAGTCGGTCGAGACGCCGATCGCCGCGAGCGCGACCGTGATGAGGAACGTCGCGGCCGTCGCGAACGCGGGAGCGGTGGCCGCGGGCAGCACCCCGACCGTGCGCAGCAGGACCACCACGAGGAACCCGATGAGGAACCAGGGCACGAGCCGGAGGACGCGCACGCCCCCCGCGCGAACCGCGCCGTCGTCGGCGGTGGCCTGGTCTCGGGCGGTGCGCCGCGCCTCCAGGCCGGCCAGCCCGACCACGATCGGGATGATCATGAGGGTCCGCACCAGCTTCACGACGACCGCCGTGTCGGTGGCCTGGCGTCCGTACACCGTCGCGGTGGCGACGACCGAGGACGTGTCGTTGACGGCGGTGCCGGCGAAGACGCCGAACGCGTGCTGCCCGAGACCGAGCGCGTGGCCGAGCAACGGGAAGACGAACACGGCGGCGATGTTGCAGAGGAAGATCGTCGACATCGCGTAGGCGACGTCCGCGCTCACGGCGCCGATGACCGGGGTGACGGCCGCGATGGCCGATGCGCCGCAGATGCCGGTGCCCACGCCGATGAGCGTGCGGAGCGCACCCGACACCCGCAGCAGGCGGCCGATCCCCCACGCCGCAGCGAGGCACACCACGAGCGTCGTGAGCATGACCGGCAGGGTCTCGCCGCCGATGCGGAGCACCTCGCCGATGGACAGCTGTGCGCCGAGGAGCACCACGGCGGCCTGCAGGACGCGACTCGACGCGAACTTCACACCCGGCTGCAGCGTGCCGAGGTCGCCTGCGCCACCGGCCACCGATCGACGACGGCGGGCGAGCCAGCCGACGAGGGCGCCGATGACGACCGCCGGGACGGGGCCGCCGACCACCGGGACCACCGTGCCGACCAGGGTGGCGATGACGCCGACGCCGAGGGCGACGGTGACGCCGGGGGTTGCCGACCGGACGGCGGCGGGATCGAGGAGCATGGTGCGATCGTCCCGCACCGGCCGGCCGCGGCGCCAGCAGCGCGGTGTTGCGGGCCCGCAATCCCGCGTTGCGACACGCCCCCGTGTCGACTGGCGACGGGCCGGACCGGACCGTCAGCCGAGCACGCCGTCCTCGTCGTCGTCCGCATCGTCGGCGTCGAGCGGCACCGGGCGGTCGTCGTCCGGGAGCAGCTCGGCGTCGCCGTCGTCGACGACGGGGAGGTCGTCGGGGTCGTGCACGGCAGGTGTCGGCTCGTAGTCGGTGTCCTGCGCCTCGCGGAATCCGTCGAGGGCATCGTCTCGTGGATCGCTCATGCCCCGACCGTAACCCCGGGACCGTGTCGTTGTCCGCGGTGACCCCGGGACCGCGTCGTTGTCCGCCGTGACCGCCGGGCGGCCGCGGCACGGTCCGTCCCGTGCCGGTCCGGCGGCGATGGCTGCGCTCCGGACGAGGTCAGGCGTCGGGCCGGGCGCGGCGGTAGTCGCTCGGCGTGATCCCGAGACTGCTCCGGAAGTCGTTCGTCAGGTGGGCGTGGTCGGCGTACCCGAACCGGTGCGCGAGCGACGTCAGGTCGGTGCCGGGGTCGAGGCGGAGCTGCTCTGCGGCCTCCTGGAGTCGGCGGCGGCGGATCAGCGCGGCGGGCGGGAGACCGACGTACTTCGCAGCGAGACGTTGCGCACTGCGCTGGGAGACGCGGAGCTCGGCGGCGAGGGCCGTCACGGTCAGGAGGCGCGCGTCGGTCTCTGCGGCCGCCACCATGCGGTTCGCGAGCAGGGCCTCCTCGCTCGGCGTGCCGAGGTGGTCCAGCAGCCACTCGGCGAAGGCGCTCGTCGCGTCGTGGTGACGTTCCGCCCGGGGAGCGTCCGCGGTCATGGCCGCCCGGACGGCCGAGTGGAGGTCCGGCAACCGCAGGCTCCGGGACGTGTCACGCAGCCGCCCGACGTCACCCGCCAGCGTCGGGACCGCGGCGGGACGCAGGAGGGCACCCACGGCCCAGCCCGACCCGCTCAGGTCACGGTACGACGAGCGTGTCGTCGGGCCCCAGATGCCCGTCGAGGCGTCCTCGACCACGAGGTTGCACGCCGGGAAGCCGATCAAGTGCTGTCGCTCGGTGTGCCCGGGCGCGACGTCCCACTCCGGGATCCAGAACCAGCGCACGAACACCGCCGCGTCGCCGGTGACCGGCACGCGGTGGAAGGTGGGGAGCGCGCGCGGGTACAGCACCCCTCGGGACGCTCCGGGCTCCGGCATCACGCGCCCGACCCTACCGAGTGGTCGTGTCGCGAATGTGCAAGCGGTCCGCGGATCGGGCTCCCTACGCTGCGGGCATGGCAACAGCAGCACACGGCACGCACACCGACCACGGCACCCCCGCGAGCGTCAGCAGCATCACCCCGTTCCTCGCGATCCCCGACGCCCGCGGAGCGATCGGGTTCTGCCACGACGTGTTCGGGGCACGCGTGGTCGACGTCACCGAGATGGGCGGCGTCGTCGTCCACGCGGTGCTCGACTTCGGGCACGGCCACCTCCAGATCGGCGAACCCACCGCCGACCTCGGCCTCGTCGCCCCGCCAGCAGGCGAGGACGACTGCTACTCGCTCGGGCTGTACGTCCAGGACGTCGACGCCGTCGTCGCGGCGGCTCGAGCAGCCGGAGCCACCCTCCGTGAGCCGGTCACCGACTTCGCTTCGGGCGACCGCTACGCGAGCATCCGCGATCCCTTCGGGATCCGCTGGTCCGTCATGACCCGCATCGTGGACATCAGCGAGGAGGAGAGCGCTCGCCGGGTCGCCGAGTGGGCGGCATCGCGAGCGCAGTGAGCTCGGTGCGGCGCTCCCTACGCCTCGTTGCCGCGACTCGGACGCGGCGCGACCATGTGCGGTTCGGGCACGCCCTTCCCGTCGTCGCCGAACCAGGTCACTTCGATGCTCACGAGTACGCCGGTACGGTCGAAGACCGGCAAGACCTCGACCGGGAGCTCATCACTGAGCAACGCAGGGACGTCATCAGCGACGACGACCGGGACCGGTCCGGGGAACGACACGTTGAAGCTCCCGCAACGGCAGCCGCAGTTCCCCGCCACCAGCATCGTCGCCGCTTGCATTCGGAGGGCGTTCGTGCTCTTCCCCACGGCCGCGTCGGCAAGTGCATCGACGATCGCTCGCTCGTCAGGTCGAGGCGGTCGCAGCGGCTCGATCGATTCCACCACTCGACGATCATCGCAGAGGGGGCACGGTGTGCGACCGCGGTCGGGACAACGGCTCGATCCAACGTCGTGACGAGGGGTGTGCCGACCCCCGACTCCCGAGCGACCCCCGGTCCGGCGCCGCAGATGTGTTGGCGCAGGTGCTCCTCATCGCACGTCGCTTCGACGTCGATCAGCCGGACGAGGTCACGAAGAAGTGGCTCCTCGAAGTGGCCACGGGTCGCGAGCGCCCCGTCCTGCTTCCCGCTCCTGCAACCACGGCTATCGGTCCTCGAGGACGCGACCGAGGACTGTTCGGACGTCATCGCCCGGAAGGATCGGCCGTTCTGCGACGAACGGCAGCGGGTCCCACGCGTGGTACCACTCGCGCATCCGGTCCGGATCGACCTCCGCCGCTTCCGGCCGCTGCGCGTGCCGCCGCAGCGTCTCCTCGAACGTCAGGTCGAAGGCGAAGAAGCGGGCGTCGGTCGCGGCACCCGCGATCCGTTCGAGCATCTCGGCGTAGCGGTCGGCTCGGAAGATCCCTTCCAGGACGACATGGTGACCGGCGGTCAGGCAGTGCAGCGCCGCAGCCTCGAGCAGACCCGCGTGTTCCATCCCGTCCGCGTGCCCGGCGTCGTGACGCTCCCGGTAGACGGTGCGGCGGAAGTGGTCCTGGCCGAGGAGCGCCGTCGGCCACCCCAATGCACGCTGGAGTTCCGCCGCGAGGGTCGACTTGCCGGAGCCCGAGTTCCCGCGGATCACGATCAGCACGGTTCCCACGATACGGAAGCCGGGCACCCCTGCCTCACCGTCGACGGCGAGGTAGGGGTGCCGCGACCGCTACCGCTTCAGGTTCGTCAGCTCCTGCAGCACCTCGTCCGACGTCGTGATGATGCGCGCGTTCGCCTGGAACCCGCGCTGCGCGACGATGAGGTTCGTGAACTCCTGCGACAGGTCGACGTTGGACATCTCGAGCGTGCCCGACGCGAGCTGCCCGACACCCGGCGAACCCGGAGCCCCGACGGTCGCGTTGCCCGAGTTGGCGGTCGCGCGGTAGCCCGAGGCACCGGTCTTCTCGAGACCGGCCGGGTTGGCGAAGGTCGCGAGGGCGATCCGCCCGATGGCGAGCGACGCGCCGTTCGAGAACGAGCCCATCACCGTGCCGTCCTTCGCGATCGAGTAGCCCTGGAGCGTCCCGGCCTCGTGCCCGTTCTGCGACGAGATCGACGCCGTGTTGAGGGAGGCGAACCCGGTGAGCTGCGTCATGTCCACGGCGATGCCGCCGACCGTGACCGTGCCGCCGGCGGTCAGCTTGCCGTCCGTGCCGAACGTGAGCGAGGTCGTCGCCGTCGCGCCCTGGCCGTCCGTCGCGGCGACGTCCCAACCCGCGGCCGTGCGGGTGTAGGCGAGCGACATGGTGTGCTTCGCACCCGAGGCGTCGTACACCGTGGCGTCACGCGTCAGGGTGGTGCCGACCGCCGTCTCGGACGGCAGGTTGCCGGTGACGCCGGCGGTGCTGGTGCGGACCGCCGGGGCTGCGGCGTCGAGCGGCAGCACGATGTCGGACAGCGCGCCGTTCTCGTTGACGACCCCGTTGGTGGCCGGGTAGCCCTGCACGATCTTGCCGTCGGCGCTCACGAGACGGCCGTCGGCGTCGAAGTCGAACGCGCCGGCGCGGGTGTACACGGTGTCGTTGCCGAGGCGGGTGACGAAGAACCCGTCGCCCGAGATCATCAGGTCGGTGGCCTTGCCGGTGGCCTGTGCGGACCCCTGGGCGAAGTTCGTCGAGACGCCGGCGACCTGGACGCCGAGGCCGATCTGCGCGGGGTTCGTGCCGCCGATGCCGGTCTGCGGCCCGCCGGCGCCCTGGGTCATCTGCGACAGGGTGTCCTGGAAGACCGTGGACGACGACTTGAAGCCGACCGTGTTGACGTTGGCGATGTTGTTGCCGGTGACGTCGAGCATCTCCTGGTGTGAACGGAGGCCGGAGATCCCGGAGTAGAGCGAGCGGAGCATGGTGCGTCCTTTCGTGGAACGACGACGAGGGAACGACGACGAGGAAGAAGGTGGAGGGTCAGGAGGAGGTCGTGGTGGTGATGCCGGAGATCACGTCGAGGTTGACCTCCTTCCCGTTCACGGTCACGGTCGGCACGCTCGCGGCGTACGACACCGCGGTCGCCGTCCCGGTGACGTCCTTGCCGGTGGTCGCGTCGGTGTAGCTGACCTGCTTGCCGACGAGGTTCGCGGCGGCGATCCGCATCTGCAGCGAGAAGTTCTCGTTCGCCGTCGTGGTCTGGTTGGTGATCTGCTCCATCATCGCGAGCTGCGTCTGCTGGCTGATCATCTGGTTCGTGTCCATCGGGGACGACGGGTCCTGGTTCCGCAGCTGCGTCACGAGCAGCTTCATGAACACGTCCGAGTCCATCGTCTGCGAGCGCGAGTTGGCCTGGTTCGCAGCGAGGGCCGCGGCCTGTGCGGCCTGGTCCACGGTGCCGGTGATGCCGTCGATCGGCATGGTCGTTCCCTTCGGTTCCGCCGGTGCGGGCGGTGCTCGCTCAGGCGAGGACGTCGAGTCCGGCGGAGCGGACGGTGGGCGTGTGGGTGGTGCCGGGTGCGCGCGGGGTGGGGCGCGCCTCCAGGCCGGGGTCACGGCGGACGAACGGACCGGGCCGGTCGTCCTGCCCGGAGCGGGCGTCCGGGTGGTTCTGCGAGGACAGGTCGAGCGTGGTGGAGCCACCGGCACCGGCGGCGTCGCGGCGGAGGTCCGGGAGGACCTGCCGGACCGCGTCCCGCCCCGCGTCGGAGCTGGCGAACAGCTCGACGTGCATCCCGTGCGTCGTGACGTGCGCGCGGATCGTGACCGGACCGAGGGAGTCCGGCGTCACCTGGACGGTGACGACGTGCTCGCCCGGTCCGGCCTGCGCGAGGGTGAACACCGGCCGGCTGAGCTGCTGTGCGAGCGGCGCGGGAGCGTTCGCGGTGGCGGCGCCCGGAGCCGATGCGGGGGTGGCGGACGTGGTCGGCGCGACGGTGGGGATCGCGACGGGCGCGTCGGCCCCGCGGGGTGCGGTGACGGCCTGGAGGCGCGGATCGCCCTGGCCCGTCCCGCCGTCGTCCGTCCCGTGGCCGGTCTGGGCGCCGCTGGCCCGGGCTCCGTCAGCGGCCGTCGCCGTCGAGCTGACGACCACGGGTGTGCTCGGCGCGTCGGCGGTCTGCGCCGTGGGGCGTGCGCCCGGCGAAGCGGCGGCGGCGCTCGGGAGCGCGGGAGTGTTCGTCACCGCGGCGGCTCCCGGTGCCTGCGACGTGCTCGTCGCGGTCGGCACCGCGGGCGTGGGCGACCCGTCGGGGCCGGTCGTGGTCGCCGTGGCGGGCGTGCTCGCTGCCGGGCCTGCGCTGGTCCCCGGGGAGCCCGCGGGTGCAGCGCCGGTCGTGACGCCGGCCGGAGTCGACGTCGTGGCCGCGGTGACGGCACGGTCGACGCTCGTCGGCACCGGCTCCCCCTCGGCTGCGGCGGTGCGGGCGGGCGACGCGACGACACCGACGCTCCCGGCTGCACCAGCGGTGCCGGCCGTGGTCGTCCCGGGCGTGGACGCGGTGGCCGTCGCGAGCACGGCGGAGGTCGCGGCAGGGATCGCTGCTACGGGCACCCCGGTGGTCCCGGCGGCGCTGGGGGCCGGGCTCGTCGGGGCTGCGTTGACGAGCGTCGCCACCGGGTCGACGGTCCCGGTGGCCGTCGGGGACCCGGCGACGGTCGGCGCGACGGTCACCGGCACGGGCGCGGTCATCGGCCCCGGCGCGGATTGACCGACCGGCTGCGAGCCGTCGGTCGCGACGGCGACGGCGGAACCGTCGGTCGCGGTCGTCCCTGGAGCCGCGCCGTCACGCGTCGGAGCCGCACCCGCAGCCGCGGTGGCGTCGGTCCCCGGCCGGTCGCGCTCGGCGCGGGCGTGCTCGGGGCGGGCGTGCCCGCCGGTGCCGTCGCTCCGCCCGGGACGCGGCGCAGGGTCGGCACCCGGCCGTGCGGGCGATCCCGGACGTGCGGGCGATCCTGGACGTGCGTGCCCCGTCCGGCGGTCGTGCTCGGCGCCGTCCGACGGGGTGCGGCGGTCCGGGCCGGTGCCGACCGCGGCCAGCGCAGCGCCGAAGGAGTCCGCGGACGTCGGCGTCGCCGCGGCCGTGGGCTTCGGCGGGGTCGTGGACGGCAGGGTGCCGATGGTCATGCTCATGCGGCGCTCCCGCTCTGCATCAGGGACAGCAGTGCCGCGGTCTGGAGGTCGGTCGACCGGGACGCGGCGCTCGTCGTCGTCGCGGTCGCCTGCGCCTGGGCGGGGACGATGCGGCGGATCGTCTGGATGTCCGAGTCCTTGTACCAGTTGTCGACGATCCGGACGTCCTTGCCGGGGCGCGGTGCGTGCAGGACCTTGCCGTCGCCGACGTAGATGACGACGTGCCCCTCGCCCTTCGGGATGATGAGGTCGCCGGGCTGCGCGTCCTTGAGGGAGCCGACCTCGACGCCCATCTTCGCCTGGTCCGGCACGACCCGGGGCATGGTCACCCCGAGGTCCTTGAACACGGTCTGTACGAGCCCGGAGCAGTCCATCCCCGAGGTCGTCGTGCCGCCGAACACGTACGGCACGCCGAGGTACTTCTTCGCGTCGGCGACGACGTCCGCACCGGTGGCACCACTGCCGGTCGCGATGGTGCCCGCACCGGCGTCCACCGACGTCGCCGCTCCCGTGTTGGCCGCGGCGGTCGTCACGCCGGCCCCGGTCGTCCCGGAGGCGGCTGCACCGGTCGTCGTCCCGCTCGCCGAGGCGAGGGCGTCGGCGAACGCGGTCGAGCTGTCGGTCCCGGTCGACGACGTCGTGGTCGTGCCGGTGCGCAGGGCATCGATCTGGCTCCGGATCTCGGAGATCCGGGAGAGCACGGCGTCCACGCTCATCGGGCACCACCTTCCGCGCGGCCGCGTGCCGCGATCTCGTCGAGGGCGTTCTGTTCGGTGCGGAGCTCCTCGGCGGTCTGCTGCTCCACGTGCTGCGCCTCGAGCTTCTCCAGTCCGAGGGCGGAACGGCGCGCGTCGTTGTAGGCGTCCTGTGCCGCGTCGGCGTCCGCGCGGCGGCTCCGGACCACCGCGTCGAGCTCCTCGAGCATCCCGCGCGTGGCGGCCCGGGCGGCGGCGACCGCGCTGAGGGTCGCGGCGTCCTGCACCGGCTGTGATCCCTCCGCGTCCGCGAGGCTCCGACGCGCGGCGACCCGGGCGTCGGCGGCGTCGCGCACCCGGTCGTTGGCGGCGGCGAGGGCTGCGGCGGCACGGTCCTGCTCGGCGTGCCGGAGCCGCAGGAGTCCGGCGAGCGGGAAGCGGCGGGCCATCAGGACGCACCTCCGAGCACCGCGACGAGACGGTCGAGCGCACGCCAGGACGCCTCCGCGGTGACGCGTTCGTCCATGCCCTGCCGGAGGAACGCGTCGATCGCGTCCTGGTGGTCGACGGCGGCGTCCACGAGCGGGTTCGAGCCGCGCTGGTACGCACCGACGTCGAGCAGGTCCTGGGCGGCACGGCGTGCGGCCATGACCTTCCGGAGGGTCGTCGCCGCCTGGCGCTGCGGGGGCGTGGTGACCTTCGAGGCGACGCGGGACACCGATCCGAGGGCGTCCACCGACGGGAAGTGGCCGGTGACGGCGAGCTTGCGGTCGAGCACGACGTGGCCGTCGAGGATGCTCCGGGCGGCGTCCGCGATCGGCTCGTTGTGGTCGTCGCCGTCGACGAGCACCGTGTACAGGCCGGTGATGCTGCCGGTGCGGTCGGTACCGGCCCGTTCGAGCAGTCCGGCGAGCACCGAGAACGTCGACGGCGGGTACCCCCGGGTCGCGGGCGGCTCCCCCACCGACAGTCCGATCTCCCGCTGCGCCATCGCGACGCGCGTGAGGGAATCCATCATGAGCACGACGTCCTGCCCGGCGTCGCGGAACGACTCGGCGATCCGGGTCGCGACGACGGCGGCACGGAGGCGCATCAGCGCGGGCTCGTCCGAGGTCGACACGACGACGATCGACCGCGCGAGACCCTCGGGCCCGAGGTCGTCCTCGAGGAACTCGCGCACCTCGCGGCCGCGCTCGCCGACGAGCGCGATGACGTTCACGGCGGCGTCGCTGCCCCGGGCGATCATCGACAGCAGCGAGGACTTGCCGACGCCCGAGCCCGCGAACAGGCCCATGCGCTGCCCCCGCCCCACCGTCGTCAGGGTGTCGAGCACGCGCACGCCGAGCTGCATCGGGGTGTCGATCCGGGTCCGCGCCATGGCGTTCGGCGTCTCGTGGTCGAGCGGCACCCAGGCGTCGGTGTCGAGCGGCCCGCGGTCGTCGATCGGCCGTCCGAGCCCGTCGAGGACCCGTCCGAACAGGCCGGCACCGGTCGGCACCAGCACCGGGCGCCCGGTCGGCCGGGCCGGGGTGCCCGCGGTGACCCCGGTGAGCCGGCCGAGCGGCATGCAGCGCACCCCGGTGACGTCGGTCGCGACGACCTCGACCGCGGTCTGCGGGCCGTCCTCGTGGCCGACCGTCACGACCTCGCCGACGCGCGCGTCGAGCCCGGCGATCGTCAGCCCGAGGCCGACGGCGCTCGTCACCGTGCCGACGCGCTGCGGGGCAGCACTGCGGACCGCCTCGTCGAGGCCGCGCGGACGGAGGAGCGTGGCGGTCACGCGGTCACCCCCAGGGCGGTGCGGGCACGGTCGAGCGCGGTCGCGATGCGGGCGTCGAGCAGCCCGTCCGGCAGGTCCACGACGGCGTCGCCGTCGACGAGCGACGCGTCGGCGACGACCGGGACGGGGAGGTCGAGGTCCGCCACGCGACCCGCGTCCGCGACGCTCAGCCGCACGGCCAGCGCGACGGTGGTGTCGACGGAGGCGAGCGCCCGGCGGACGGTCGCCTCCGCACCGGACGGGTGCCGCGCCTCCTGGGCCGTCTCCGTCGGTCCGTCGGTCGCCGCTCCGGGCTGCCGGGAGGCGCGGATCGCGTACCCGACGACGGCTTCCGCCAGTTCCATGGCCGCGGCGGCCACCGACTGCTCCGCGTCCGACAGGACGGGCACGACCCGTGACAGGAGCGCGTTCGTCGCGGCGTCGAGCACCTGGATCCGACGCGCCGTGTCGGCCTGCAGGGAGGCAACGCGGGCCTCGTGCTCCGCCTGCAGGCGCGCCCGGAGCGCGTCGGTCTCGGCCTGCGCGGCGCGGAGCCCGGCGGCGTACCCGGCGGCGTGCCCACGGACGTCCGCACCGGTGGCGCGTTCCCTGGCCGACGCGTCCCCGATGACCGGGAACGTGACGCGCTGCACGACGGTGTCAGTCAACGAGCTCGTCCTCCTCGGCGCGGTGGACGGTGATGACGCCCTGGGCCTCGAGCTCGCGGACGGAGCGGACCACCTCGGCTCGGGCCTCCTCGACCTGCGAGACGCGGACCGGACCCATCGCCTGCAGCTCGTCGTCGAGCAGTTCGCGGTTGCGCTCCGAGACGTTCGCACGGATGGTCTCGACGACCGGGCCGGCGGCGCCCTTCATCGCGGTCGCGAGGAGCTTCGAGTCGATGCCGCGGAGCACCTGCTGGATGTCCCGTGCCTCGAGCTTCACGATGTCCTCGAACGTGAGCATCCTGGAGCGGATGTCCTCGGCGAGTTCGGGGTCCCGCGCCTCGAGACCGTCGAGAACGGCCTTCTCGGTCGCGACGTCCGAACGGTTGATGATCTCGACGAGGGGCTGGATCCCGCCGACGACCTCGACGCTCTCGCGCGGGGACACGACGGCACCGGCACGCTGCCGGAGCACACCGGCGACGATGCCGACGGCCTCCGGTGTGGCAGAGCCCATCGTGGCGAACGCCTGCGCGACGTCGGTGCGGACGCGTTCGTCGACGCCCGCGAGCACGGCGCTCGCCTGGGCGGGCTTCAGGTGCGCGAGGACGAGGGCGATGGTCTGCGGGAGCTCGCCCTCGAGGAGCGTGATCACCTGCCCGGGCTCGGCGTCGTCGAGGAAGTCGAACGACTGGCCGGCGAGGTTCGACGCCAGGCGGTCCATCACCCCGGCCGCGCGCTCGGCGCCGAAGGAGGCCTCGAGCAACCCGAGCGCGGTCTCCTTGCCGCCGCGCTTCTGCGTCCGGCCGCTCAGGGTCATCCGGTGGAACTCGGTGAGCGTGCGGTCGACGACGGAGTCCTCGACGCGGCGCATGCGCACGATCTCGGCGGAGATCTCCTCCGCCTCGATCTCCGTGAACTGCTTCATGACCTCGGCGGCGCGCTCGGTCTCCATCTGCATGAGGATGAGCGCGACCTTCTGGGCTCCGGTCAGCGGACGGTCGCTCGGCGCGCCGCCGGCAGCGCCGATGCTCGGGGTGAGCGCGCTCACACCGGCGCCCGGTCGTCGAGGAGCCCGCGGAGGAGCTCGGCGGTGCGCTTCGGGTCGCGCTCGGCGAGGGCGGAGATGTCCTGACGACGGCGCTCGGCCGAGATCTCCTCGGTGGTCAGGACCTCGGTCGGGGCGTCGTCGAGCGGGATGCTCGGCAGCGCCGCGGTCGGCGCGTCCCCGGCCTGCAGGGTGCCCCGGTCGTCGCCGTCGAGCGCGAGCGGCAGCTGGAACGTCTCGCCGGCGAACGCGTCGAGTTCGCCGAGGTCCACGGCCTCGCGCTCCTGCTGCCGGCCGCGGCGCAGGAGGAAGAAGACGATCGTGAGGAGCGCGAGCAGGGCGCCGACGACGATGCCCGCCGTCCGGATCGCCGACCAGAGCGCCTCCTGCTGGTCGGCCTTCTGCTGCGCCTCGAGCGCCTTCGTGGCCTTGTCGGCGGCGGTGGTGTCGAAGTCCATCATCGCGACGCGGACCTGGTCCCCGCGGGTGGAGTCGACGCCGGCGGCAGCGGAGACGAGGTCGTTGATGCTCTGCAGGTTGGCGTTCTTGACGGCGGTCGCCTTGGCGTTGAGGGCGACGGAGATCGTCTGTCGCGACAGACCGCCGGCGGGCAGCTGGGTGGTCTCGGTGGTGTGGTCGACCGCGTTGTTCTTCGTCGCCGACTCGTTCTTGTAGCCGTCGTTGGCGCTGCCGGACGCCGAACCGTTCGGCACCGCGATGTTGTCCGGCCCGAGCACGCCGGTGGCGCCGCTGCCCGCACCGGACCCCGATCCGTACTGCTCGGTGGTGGACGATTCGTTGAGTGCCACCGGCCCGGTGGTCGGCGTCGTGTAGGACTCGGACGTCCGGGTGCCCGAGTTCTGGTTCATCGTCGCGGACACGACGACGCTGGCGTTGCCCGCACCGAGCGTCGTGTCGAGCAGGTCCTGGATCTTCTTGCTCGTCGACGCGTCGTAGTCGGCGGCCTGGTCGGCACCACCGCCCGTCGCGCCGGTCCCCACGGCGGAGAGCGTCTGGCCCTTCGAGTCGACGACGGAGACGTCCGTGGGCTGCATGCCCTCGACGGCGGCGCTGGTGAGGTGCACGATGGCCTGCACCTGATCGGTCGTCAGTTCGGCGCCGTTCTTCGTCGCGATGAACACCGACGCCGTCGGGTCCTTCTCCTCCGAGACGAAGACGGTCTTCTCGGGGATCGCGAGCTGCACGGACGCGGTCTGCACGCCGTCCATCGCGCTGATGGTCTTCGCGAGCTCGCCCTCCATCGCCCGCTTGTAGGTGACGTCCTGCTGGAACTCGGAGCTCGTCACGCCCATCTTGTCCAGGAGCGAGTACCCGCCCTCGTTCGACGACGGCAGGCCGTTCGACGCCGCCTTGAGCCGCTCCGAGTACACCTGCGCCTGGGGCACGAGGATCGTCGCGCCGCCGTCGGTGAGCTGGTAGGGCACACCGTCCGCCTGCAGCTGGTCCGTGATCGAGCTGGCGTCCGCGGCCGCCAGCCCGGTGAACAGCGGCGCGTACGACGCCTTGCCGAGGAAGCTCGCCAGGGCGATCCCGCCGAGCACGAGTGCGGCGATGACGAGGATCGCGATCGTCCGCTGCGCGGCGGAGAACCCCTTGACGTACGCGCTGAGCCGGGCCCAGACGTTCTTGACGGCGACGGGCATCAGGCCTGCATCCTCATGATCTCGTTGAACGCGTCGACGCCCTTGTTGCGGACGGCGGCGACGAGCTCGAGGGTGACCTGCGCACGGGTGGCGGCGATGGTCGCGTCGTGGATGTCGTCGAGGTTGCCGGTGACGGCCTTGAGCGCGAGGGTCTTCGAGTCGCTCTGCAGCTGCTGCAGCCCGTCGACGGCGTTGCCGAGGCTCGCGGCGAACCCGCTGCCGTCGGTCCCGGTCGTGCCGGTGGTGGTGCTGGGGTCCGTCACGGCACCCGCTCCCGTGGCTGCGTCCGCCGCGCCGGGGAAGGCACGGGTCATCGCGTTGGTGGTCACACCGTTCACGGCGTCGATGGGCATCAGTTCTTCCCGATCTGCAGTGCCGCCTCGTAGGCGGTCTTCGCACGGTCGACCACGGCGGCGTTCGCCTGGTAGCCGCGCTGGGCCA
Organism: Curtobacterium sp. 22159; assembly: GCF_052045775.1. NCBI lineage: Bacteria > Bacillati > Actinomycetota > Actinomycetes > Micrococcales > Microbacteriaceae > Curtobacterium > Curtobacterium sp. 22159. Next base: position 872 of record NZ_JBQEPN010000018.1, on the reverse strand, counting down.
TGATGAGGTCCGCCATCTGGGTGCCGAGGTCGATGTCCGGCATGCGGACGTACCCCTCGGCGTTGGCGAGCGGGTTGTCCGGGTCGTACGTGACCCGACCGGCGGCGCTGCCGAACGCCGCACCCTTGACGTACGCGCCGGACACGCCGTTGCCCTCCTGGACCTCGACGTAGCGCGCCTGGAACGCCGAGTCGTCCATCGACCGGACGGTGTTGACGTTGGCGATGTTGTCGGAGATCGCGTCGAGCCACTTGCGGTGCACGGTCATGCCGGTGCTCGCGATGCCGATCGCGTCGAACGTGGTCACGAGGTGGTCCGCATCGCCGCGCGGACGCTGGTGAGCTCGGAGTTCATCGCCTGGGTGGCGAACTGGTACCGGAGCACGGTGTCGACGTTGGAGAGCGTCTCCTCGTCGAGGTTGACGTTGTTCCCGTTCGTGTTCGTCGGCTCGAGGCTGCGCGCGACGGTCGGCGTGGTGCTGCCGCTGCCGTCGACGATCGACTTCGCCAGGGCGTCCTCGAACTGGACCTTCTCGGCGTGGTAGTTCGGCGTGTTGATGTTCGCGATGTTGTTCGCGATCACCCGCTGCCGCATCGACAGGCCGTCGAGTGCGCTCTGCAGCGCGGCCGACGTCACGGAATCGAACACGGTTGACCGTCCCCTCGATGTGCGACGTCCCCTGACGTCGCCGACTGGCGGTGGCCGATCCGTGGCCGAACTGACGAGCGATCCCTGCTCACGTGGCGCTGTCGGCCGGGCGTCGGGGCGCGTAAGCGGCTGCCCCGAACGGGGGGGGTGGGGTGTGGCGTGGGCGGGGCGCTGCCGACTCGAAACGACGTCCTCGCTGTCGCACGACACCGACAACGTCGCCC
>NZ_JBQEPN010000017.1:18365-57288 GCF_052045775.1 Curtobacterium sp. 22159 | reverse complement strand
GAACGGCATCGGCCTCGTCGGTGACGGCACGAGCACGGGTTCGGGCACCGGTTCCACCGGTTCGACCGGTTCCTCCACCCCGGTCTCGGGCGGCACGACCTCCGGCAACGGCGGCCTCCTCTCCGGTACCCAGGTCACCCCGATCATCAGCCTCCCCATCACCATCGGCGGCAACGGGATCGGCATCATCGGTGACGGCACCAGCTCGACCACCACTCCGGGCGGCTCCACCAACCCGGGCGGCGGCACGAACCCCGGCGGCGGCACGAACCCCGGCGGCAGCACCAACCCCGGCGGCAGCACGAACCCCGGTGACGGCACGGACCCGGGTGACGGCACCGGAACGGGCATCGGCGACGGCAGCACGCCCGGCACGGTGACCACCCCGACCGCGGACACGGCCGTGGCGGTCTCCACGGGAGCCTCCACCACCGGCACCGTCCTCGCGACGACCGCGGGCGTCTCGACGGTCGCCCAGGCTGCCGCCAGCACGGCCGGCGCCTCGGGCACCCAGTCGGGCCTCGCCTACACGGGCGCGGACTCGCCGGTCCTGCCCGCGATCCTGGCGCTGCTGCTGCTCCTCGCGGGAGCAGGGACCCTGGTCCTGCGCAAGCGGTACTGACATCAGGGAGGCCGAGGGGCACCGCACCGCGGTGCCCCTCGGACCCGTGCGCGGGCACCGCACCGCGGCGACGGCCGACCCACGTGCACTCGCTGGGAGCAGACCGAACGCTCCCTGGGTGTCATCGATGCCGAACCTGTGCACAGCAGAAGCGCCTCCGGGGCTGCCCGGCAGCGGACCACGGCCACGATGAGAACGTGTTCCACGACCTCCTGCGCCTCCGCATCACCGCACCCGACGTCCTCGTCCCCGTGGACGTGATCGCATCGGTGGTCACCGCGTGGGTGGTGTTCGCGCCGCTGGTGACCCGGAGGAGTGCGAGCCCCCGCAAGCGCGTCCGAGCAGTCGTCTGGCGGCTCGGAGCACTCGTCGTCGGTGCGGCCCTCGGTCTCGCCGCCGTGTGGTGGACCGGCGACGTCCTGGACCTGTTCGGGGTCGCCTTCACGCCGGTCACACGGATGTGGATCGCGTTCGGGAGCGCCGGGATCGCGCTCCTCGTCGTCGTCCTCGTGCAGGGCGGTTGGCTCCTCCGGGTCACCGCGGTGGGCGCTGCGGCTGCGGTGCTGCTGGCCGCCGGACTCGGCGTGAACGTCGACTTCGGATTCTACAAGAACGTCGAGCAGGCGATCGCGACGAACCCCTACCCGTCCCGGACGCTCCCGGAGCTCTCCGGCGCCGGGACCGGGGCGACGCTCGTCGACTCGGAGCGGTGGCGGCCTCCGGCGGACATGCCGCACGCGGGGGAGACGATCAGCGTCCGCATCCCGGGGACGGTCTCGCACTTCCGCGCGCGGAAGGCCGTCGTCTGGCTCCCGCCGGCCGCCCGCGTGGCGCACCCGCCGACCCTGCCCGTGCTCGTGGCGCTGTCGGGCCAGCCCGGGCAGCCCGCGGACATGTTCCAGACCGGCGACCTCGGTGCGTACCTTGATCACTATGCAGCCGCCCACCACGGACTCGCGCCCATCGTCGTCGCGCCGGACCAGCTCGGTGCTCCCGCCCGCAACCCGATGTGCGTGGACTCGCGGCGGCTCGGCCGGAGTGCGACGTACGTGATGACGGACACGGTGGAGTGGATCCGGCACCACCTCCCCGTGGCGTCGGCACCGAGCGGCTGGGGCATCCTCGGGTTCTCCGAGGGAGCCACCTGCGCCATGCAGTTCTCCGCGGCGCACCCGGACGTCTTCGGGTCGACCCTGGCGATCTCGAGCGAGCTCGCCCCGGTCCAGGGGTCCGTGGCGGAGAGCATCGCCACGGCGTTCGGAGGTTCCGCGGCCGCCTACCGCGCCGCCGCACCGAGTGCGATCATGACCGCGCACGGGCGGTACGTCGACCACCTCACGGTGTTCGGGTTCGGCCAGGACGACGCTCCGTACCGGGCCTCCACCGAAGCCCTCCGAGCGGTGTCGGAGCGTGTCGGCATCCGGACCGAGACGATCGTCTCGCCGGGCTCGGCGCACGACTGGAACACCGTCCGCTACGTCCTCGCGCACGGTCTGCCTGCCGTCATCGCGCACCTCGGGCTCCCCGCGGCGGCGGGCTCGCTGTGAGTCAGGAGCGAGCGATCGCACGCAGGCTGGCCGGGTTCGCCCAGGCCGTACGCCGGCACCCGGTGACCACGGCGATCCTGGTGCTCGTCCTGGTGACGTCGGCGACCGGCGTCGCCCTCCGCGTCCAGCACGGTGCCGTCCCCACCACCTACGGCCCCTTCCGCGTCTTCGCGGTGTCGACCGGGGTCCTCGCGCTCCTCCTCACCCTGGCCGGGGTGGTGGTCCTCGTGGGGGTCGCCGAACGGCTGATGGGGTCGTGGCGGACCGTGGTGGCGTTCGTCACGACCACCGTGGTCGGCACGGGAATCGGTGCGTTGAGCGCGTTCGTCGACTCGGACGGCCGTGACGTCGTCCCACTGCTGCTCGGCCGTGCGACGAGCTTCGACCCGTGGACCGCGATCGTCGGGACGGTCGTGACCGCGAGTGCCTTCGCGGGACCGCTCTGGCGTCGTCGCATCCGGGTGAACGCACTGGCCGTGGTGGCCGCGCTGCTGCTGTACGCGGGGCACGCCTCCGACCTGTACGCGGTGCTCGCGGCCGGTGCGGGCTGGGTGCTCGGCGAACTGCTCCGTCGCACGCCGAAGCGCAGCGGTTGGGTGCGCAGCTCCCACCGGGAGACACGCGTCCTGCTCGGCACGGTGGTCCTGGTGTCGGCGGTCGGTCCCGTCATCGCCCTCGTCTCCCGCGCCCGCGTGGGCATCCTCGCGCCGCTCGCCGCGGTCGTCGGCGCGGGTCCGGTCAGTCCGGTCCGGGGGTGCCACGCGGGCGGTGCGGGTCCGGAGTGCCTCCGTGCCCTGCTCGCCTACCGGGCGACGGACCCCTGGACCCTCGTGCTGGCCGCGGCACCGCTGCTCGTGCTCGTCGTCGCGGCGCTCGGCCTGTTCCGGGGCAGCCGCTTCGCCGTGTGGCTCGTCGTCGTGGTGGACGTCGTGACCGCGGTCGCCGCCGCCGTCACGTACGGCGTCGTGCCGGGCAGCGTCGAGCGCCTGCACGGCATGCAGGACCAGTTCATCATCGACGTGTCCATCGCGGCGTCGATCGTCGTGCCGCTCGCCACCGCCGTGGTCCTCGTGCTGCGGCGCCGGTCCTTCACCGTGCTGCCGTCCCGGCGGCGGGTGGTCGCCTTCTCGGTGACGGTCGCTGTCGCGGCGGCGGTGGTCGTCACCGTGGTCCTCGTCACCGCGGCGTCGTCGCCGCGCCACGTCGAGGACCCGCTCCGCCTGGCCGTGGCCGCGTTCGGCCCGCTCGCACCGGTGACCTTCTGGGACCGGCTGCCGTCGATCGACCCGATGCTCCGGCTCGTCGTCGGCCTGGCCGGACCCGTCCTCTGGTTCGTCGTGGCGTTCGCCGCGGTTCGCCCGACCGGTGCGGTGGAACCCGACGCGGACGCCGACGGCACGCGCCGCGACCGCGAGCGTGCCCGGGCCCTGCTCGAGGCGGGCGGCGGTGACGCGTTCGGCTGGATGACGACCTGGCACGGCAACGCCTACTGGTTCGCGGACGACGGGCGGGCCGGCGTGGCCTTCCGCCGCAACGGCCGGGTGGCGGTCACGGTCGGCGGTCCGTTCGGCTGGCCGGACGCCCGCGACCAGGCGATGACGGCCTTCGCCCGCTGGTGCGACGACAACGGCTGGACCGCCGTCTTCTACGGCATCGGGGCCGAGGCCGCCGGCACCCTCACCGCCCAGGGATGGGGGACGCTCCCGGTCGCCGAGGACGCGGACTTCGACCCGCGCACCTGGACCACGAGCGGCAAGAAGAAGCAGGACGTCCGCACCTCGGTCAACAAGGCGAAGCGCGAGGGGATCACCGCGACGTGGTCGAGCTGGCAGGAGCTCCCGGCGTCGACCACGCGGCAGATCGAGGCGATCTCCGAGGAGTGGGTCGCCGAGCGCGAACTCCCCGAGATGGGCTTCACGCTCGGCGGGGTCGACGAGATGCGGGACCCGGCCGTCCGCACGCTCGTGGCGCAGGACCCCGACGGCACCGTGCTCGCGGTCACCAGCTGGCTGCCGAGCCACCGCGAAGGCCGCGTCGTCGGCTGGACGCTCGACGTCATGCGCCGCACGAACGCCGCGCCGAACGGCGTCATGGAGTTCCTCGTCGCCAGTGCCGCCGACCGGATGCGCGAGGACGGCATCGAACGGTTGAGCCTCTCCGCCGCGCCGCTCGCGCAGGCGACGGAAGGCGCGCCGACGAACGAGGGCGTACAGGACCTGCTGGACCTCGTCGGCGGGGTGCTCGAACCCGTGTACGGGTTCCGGTCGCTGCTCCGGTTCAAGCTGAAGTTCGGCCCCGACCTGCACCCGCTCGTGCTCGCGTACCCGGACCCGGTCGCGCTGCCGGCGATCGGGATCGCGGTCGTGCGCGCCTACCTGCCGGACCTGTCGCTCCGACAGGCGGTCGCGCTGGCGCGCGGACGCGGCTGAGCGCGGCACCCGGGGCGCGTCGGACGGCCGTCCCGTGGTCCGTCGGGGCCGGGAGGCGCGGTGCCGGGCCGCCCCGCGCCGACCGGCCCGACATGACGTGCGGTGACGCCCGAGCCGCCGCGGGCGGGTGACGGCCCGCGCCGTGGGGTATCGTTCCGGGTACGCAAGCGCTCCGGGGTCGGTGCAATTCCGAACCGGTGGTGACAGTCCACGAACTGATGACGGGTGCGAACCCGGCAGAGGTTGACCCGGTGGGATTCCGGGACCGACGGTGAGAGTCCGGATGGGAGGAAGCGCTGGCGGACGAAGCGTGGCCACCACCGTGTGGGCGCGAGCCGTCCGCCGATGCCGACGATCGTCGAGCACCCCCGGAGTCCCGTTGAGAGGACACCAGTGTTCACCGGCATCATCGAGGAACTCGGCACCGTCACCGCCGTCGAGCAGCACGGCGACTCCGTCGCGCTCACCGTCCACGGCCCCCTCGTCGTCCAGGACGCCCGGCACGGCGACTCGATCGCGACGAGCGGCGTGTGCCTGACCGTCGTCGAGCAGACCCCGGAGACGTTCACGGCCTTCGTCATGAAGCAGACGCTCGACATGAGCGCGCACGGCTCGCTGGCCGTGGGCGACCGGCTCAACCTCGAACGTGCCGCGTCCGTCGGCGACCGGCTCGGCGGACACATCGTGCAGGGGCACGTCGACGGCACCGCCACCGTGCTCGAGACCGCGGACGGCGACGGCTGGCGACGCGTGCGCTTCTCGCTCGCGCCGGACCTCAGCCCTCTCGTGGTCGACAAGGGCTCCATCGCGATCGACGGTGTGTCGCTCACGGTGAGCGCCGTCTCGTCCGAGGACACCCCGCCGACGGACGCCTGGTTCGAGGTCAACCTCATCCCGGAGACCCTCGAGGCCACCACCCTCGGAACGCGTGTCCCGGGCGACCGCGTGAACATCGAGACCGACGTCCTGGCCCGGCACGTCCGACGCATGCTGCGGCTCGACGCCGCGACGGCGACGCTCGCCACCGCCGGACAGGAGGCGCGGTGATGGTCGCCGAGACCGGCTCGGTCCCGCAGACGGTCGCCCCCACCGCCGGGCTGTCGACCGTCGCGGAGGCGATCGCGTCGATCGCCGCCGGACGCCCGGTCATCGTCGCCGACGACGAGCACCGCGAGAACGAGGGTGACGTGATCCTCTCCGCCGAGCTCGCGACGCCCGAGTGGATCGCGTGGACGGTGGCGCACTCGTCGGGGTTCATCTGCGCGCCGGTCAGCGCCGAGATCGCCGACGCGCTCGACCTCCCGCCGATGGTGGCGCACAACGAGGACGTCCGCGGGACGGCGTACACGGTGACCGTGGACGCGGCCGTCGGTGTCACGACCGGCATCAGCGCGCACGACCGTGCACGGACGCTCCGGGTCCTCGCCGACCCGTCCTCGGGCCGCGACGACCTGCACCGTCCCGGCCACGTCGTGCCCCTGCGTGCTCGTCCGGGCGGGGTCCGTGAGCGCGCCGGGCACACCGAAGCAGCGATCGAACTCGTCACCGCGGCAGGCCTCCGACCGGCCGCGGCGATCTGCGAGATCGTCGACGAGGACGGGAGCATGATGCGTCTGCCCGGCCTCCTCGGACTCGGGGCACGCGAGGGCGTGCCCGTCATCACCATCGCCGCACTCGTCGAGTGGCTCGACGCGGCAGACCGGGCAGCGGCGGAGGCTGCGCCCACGGAAGGAACGACACGATGAGCGGAGCAGGCGCGGCGGACCGCGACCACGTCGACGGCACGGGCATCCGGGTGGCGATCGTCGCCGGACGGTGGCACGAGACCATCGCGGGGGGCCTCCTGGCGGGGGCGCTGCGCGAGGTCGAGCGGCTCGGCGCCTCGGCCGACGTCATCCCCGTCCCCGGGAGCTTCGAGCTGCCGGTCGTCGCGAAGGCCGCGCTCGAGGCGGGCTTCGACGCGGCGGTCGCACTCGGCGTGATCATCCGCGGCGGCACCCCGCACTTCGAGTACGTCTCGGACGCGGCCACGAGCGGGCTGACCCGGGTGGCGCTCGACACCGGCAAGCCGGTCGGGTTCGGCGTCCTCACCCTGGACGACGAGCAGCAGGGCATCGACCGCGCCGGACTGCCCGGGTCGAAGGAGGACAAGGGCGCCGAGGCGGTGCACGCCGCGGTGTCCACGGCGGTCACCCTGCGGGGGCTGCGCGTCCTCGCGTAGCCGAGCCGCGCCTCCTGGCCGGCCACGGCACAACGCGACGGGCCCCGCACCTCTGCAGGTGCGGGGCCCGTCGGCGCGGAGCGGAGTGGTTACCGCTTGCCGAACACGTGGATCGGCAGGAAGAACGCGAGGCACATGAGCACGAGGCCGCCCATGAACACGAATGCCTGACCCGAGCTCACCTGGAACGCGACGCCGAACAGGTACATCGACACCAGCAGCAGCAGGATCGAGAAAACAGCGGCGATGACGCGGCCCACAGTGGTACCTCCGGAATCAGGCGGGTGGATCGCCACCAGTCTATCCCCAGGAACGCGGATGTCCGTTCACGCGCCGGGGCGGGTGGCGATGAGCCGGTCGACGACGGCGAGCAGCGGCTCCATGTCGACGCTCGCACGCTCCGGCCGGACGTCGCTCGCGGCACCGAGCGAGGCCGCGTGGTACAGGCCGTCGCCCATGAGCTTGATCGCCTGCGCGGTCGGGAGGTCGCCGAGCGAGTCGACGAGCGCCGCGAGCCACGCGTTCTCGGTGTCGTCGAGGGTGCGACCCGCTTCCTCGTAGCCGGCCTGCTGCAGGCGGCTCGCGGCGAGGAGCGCGAGGTCGAGCTCGCTGCCGACGAACTGGCAGTTCCGGACGAAGTACCGCGCTGCGCCGTCCTCCGCCGCGCGCATCCGCTCGACGTCGATGGCCGAGAGGTCCGAGAGCCGCTCGCAGAGCCCTTCGACCAGCGCCGCCTTCGAACCGAAGTGGTACAGCAGTCCGCCCTTCGAGACGCCGGCGCGCGCCGCCACGGCGTCGAGCGTCGCCGGACGCTCGCCTTCCTCGCACACGATGGCGACGAAGCTGTCCAGGACTCGATCTCGGGCGCTTGCCATGCGGATGAGTCTAGAGATTCGTGGGCAGCAGCGCGGGACGCGCGCTGCTGCCCACGAAGCCGCTCGGGATCGTGGCACCGTGAACGCTCACGAAGTGGCTCAGAGCATGCCTTTCCTGACACGCCGTGTCAAGCACCAGACCGTTGCGGCTGCAGGCCGAAGCCGGTACGGTCGTCGGGACCGTGAAGGTTCACGAGACGACAGGGATCCGCATGTCAGCGCAGACCGCGACCACCCCCGGCAGCAGCACGACCGGCAGCCACGACGCCCCCGGCTGGGCCGTCCTCGGCCCCGGGAGCATCGCTCGCCGCTTCCTCTCCCAGCTGTCGGCGAGCGACGCCGGGGCGACCCTGGTCGCGGCGGGGAGCTCATCGCCCGACCGCGCTCGGGCCTTCGCATCGGACGCCGCGGAGCACGGGTTCGGCGACGTCGCTCCGCTCGGGTACGCCGAGGCGCTCGCCGCCCCGGACGTCGACGCCGTGTACGTCTCCACCGTCCACACCGGGCACGCGGCGCTCGTGCTCGCCGCGCTCGAGGCGGGCAAGGCGGTCCTGTGCGAGAAGCCGCTCGCGCCGAACCACGGCACCGCGATGGCGCTCGCGGATGCCGCACGGCAGGCCGGGCTGCCGCTCGTCGAGGCGTACATGTACCGCTTCCACCCGCAGACCGCGGCGCTGCTGGACCTCGTCCGGGACGGCGCGATCGGCGCCGTGACGCACGTCGACGCGTCATTCGCCTTCCGCGCGGGGGAGCGGAGCGGGCGGCTCTTCGACGTCGACACCGCGGGCGGCGGGATCCTCGACGTCGGCGGCTACCCCGTGACCATGACCGCCGCGATCGTCCAGGCGTCGACCGGTGTCGCGGTGGCGGAACCGACGGAGCTCACCGCGACGGGGACGCTCGGACCGACCGGCGTGGACGAGTGGACCGTCGCGCACCTGACGTACCCCTCCGGCATCACCGCGAGCATCCGGACGGGCGTGCGCGTACAGGACGACAACGCGGTCGTCGTGCACGGCACGACCGGGACGATCACGCTCACCGACCCCTGGACGCTCGGCGACGACCCGACGATCGAGATCCGCACCGTCGACGACGGGCCCCGCACGCTGTCCTTCGCCGGGGCGCACCCCTACGCGCTCGAGGCGGACGCCACCACCGCGGCACTCGCCGACCGCCGGGTCGACGCCCCGCAGATGACCCTCGACGAGTCGCTCGCCACCGCCCGAACGCTGGACCGCTGGCGCGCCGCCGTCGGCCTGCGCTTCCCGTTCGAGGCGGAGACCGCCGACATCCCGACCGTCAGCGGCCGACCGCTCGTCGTCGCCGCTCGCGAGCCGGACCGCTCCGACGTCCCCATGCGGTACGGCGAGGTCGAGGGCGTCGGCAAGCGCATGTCCCGGCTCGTGATGGGTGTCGACAACCAGCCGGACCTGGCGCACGCGAGCGCGATCTTCGACCTGTTCGTGGAGCAGGGCGGCAACGTCTTCGACACGGGCTACATCTACGGCGGCGGCGACCTCGAGGAACGGCTCGGCAGGTGGATCCGGAACCGTGGCATCCGCGAGGACGTGGTGGTCATCACGAAGGGAGCGCACACCCCGTACTGCGACCCGGAATCGCTCAGCCGGCAGCTGTTCGAGAGCCTGGACCGCCAGGGCACCGACCACGCCGACATCTACCTGATGCACCGCGACAACGAGGACGTCCCGGTGGGGGAGTTCGTCGACGTCCTCGACGAGCACCGCCGCGCCGGTCGCATCCGCGTGTACGGCGGGTCGAACTGGAGCACCGCGCGGTTCGACGAGGCGAACGCGTACGCCCGCGCGAACGGCCGCCACGAGTTCGAAGTGCTGAGCAACCACTTCGGCCTCGCCGAGGCGTACGACGTCCCGTGGGCCGGGTGCCGGCACGCGACCGACCCGGCGTCGAAGGAGTGGCTCGAGGAGCGACAGGTGCCCCTGCTGCCGTGGTCGTCCCAGGCTCGCGGGTTCTTCACGGGTCGGGCTCGTCCCGACGACACCAGTGACGCCGAGCTGGTCCGCTGCTACTACAGTGACGCGAACTTCGAACGCCTGCGCCGTGCGACCGAGCTCGGCGAGCGGTTCGGCGTCCCGGCGACGGCCATCGCCCTCGCCTACGTCCTGCACCAGCCGTTCCCGACGTTCCCGCTCTTCGGACCGCGTACGATCGCGGAAGCCCGTTCCTCGATGACGGGCCTCTCCGTCGACCTCACCCCGGAACAGGTGGCATGGCTGGACCTCCGCGACTGACACCGGAACCACCGACCCCCGGTGGTGGCCCCGGCGGCCGCGCGACGNTCGCTGCGGCCGCCGGGGTGTCCCGGCAGACGGTCACGCGCGCGATGAACGGCATGTCCGGCATCAGCGCGCGGACGAAGGAGCGTGTGCTCGCCGCGGCCGAGCGGCTCGACTACCGACCGTCCCGGTTCGGGCGTGGGCTGGTGACCGGCGGCGAGCACCAGCTCGGGCTCGTCGTGAACGACCTCCGCAACCCCTACACGCCGCAACTGGCGTCCGCGGTGTTCCGGCTCGCCGCCGAGCAGGGCTGGAACGTGATGCTCGCCGACGTCGACCTCGCCAGCGACGCGGACCGGATGGTCCAGGCGCTCGGCGCGCAGACGGACGTGGTGATCGGGTACCTCGGTGCGCGCCGTGAGCGGTGGAACGAACTCCTCGGCACCGTGCCGATGGTCGAGCTGGACCCGCTGTCCGAGCCCCCCACCGGGGCGGTGTGGATCGACCCGTCGGACGCCATCGAGGTCCTGGCCGACCACCTCGTCGCGTCCGGCGCACGGCACCCGGTGGTGCTCGACAACTCGTCCCCCGACCGTCCGAGCGTCCGTGGGGCCCGCATGATGGACGCACTGCACCGGCGGGGCTACCTGCCGGAACTCGTCCACGCCGAGCACGGGACCGCCGAGTGCGGTGCCGAGGAGACGACACGGATCCTCGGGCGCAAGCGCCGGCTGGACGCCGTGATGGCCTTCAACGACGTGATGGCACTCGGCGTCCTGCAGGCGTGCCGGCGCGCCGGGGTCGACGTCCCCGGCGAGGTACGGGTGGTCGGGGTGGACGGCCTGCCGCTCGGGTCGCTCGTGTCCCCGACGCTCACGACCCTGGCGGTGGACCTCGACGCCGTCGCACGAGAGGCGCTCGACCTCGCCCTCGGCATGCTGTCCGGCACGCTGCCGCGTCAGGGTGCGGCGGTCCAGCGGACGGTCCGGCACCGCCTGCTCCTGCGCGAGTCGGCCTAGCGAGGCCACCATCGGTCCGAGCCGGACCACGATGCGGACGGGAGGCGCGGTGCGGGGCTGCACCGCGCCTCCCGTCCGACGCATGGTTGCATTTGCAACCAACACCGTCCAGACGGTACACTAACGGAGTCCTGACGGGGCGCGTGCCGACACCGCGTCCCGTCTCGTCAGTTCCGCCGTCGACCTGGTCCGGCTCGAAGTCCCAGGAGTCACCGTGTCCGCACTGCTCACCAGCCCGATCGCCACCGCCGTCACCGGTTCCCGCGCTCGACGGTTCGCCGCGCTCGCCGTGCTCATGCTCCCCGTCCTGCTCATCTCGGTCGACAACACCGTGCTGAGCTTCGCGCTCCCGTCGATCTCGCGTGCGTTGAACCCCGACGCCACGACGCAGCTCTGGATCGTGGACGCGTACCCGCTCGTCCTCGCCGGTCTGCTCGTCGTGATGGGCAGCATCGGCGACCGGATCGGACGTCGACGGATCCTGGTGATCGGCGCCTCCGGTTTCGCGCTGTTCTCCGTCGCCGCCGCGTTCGCGACCGACGCCTGGATGCTCGTCGCGGCCCGCATCGTGATGGGCGTGTTCGGGGCGATGCTCATGCCGGCGACGCTCTCGATCATCCGGAACGTGTTCGTCGACGCGGGGGAGCGGCGGATGGCGCTCGCCGTCTGGTCGACCATGTTCGCGGCCGGCAACGCGCTCGGTCCGCTCGTCGGTGGCGTCCTGCTCGCGCACTTCCACTGGGGCTCGGTGTTCCTGGTCGCGGTGCCGATCCTCGTCCTCATGCTCGTCGGCGTGCCGTTCTGCGTGCCGGAGTCGCGCGACCCGAACCCGGGGCCGGTCGACGTGCCGAGCATGTTCCTGTCCCTCGGCGCCCTCGCCCCGACCGCCTGGGCGATCAAGTCCGTCGTGCACCCGGAGGAACGCGGCTTCGCGATCGCCATGCTCGCCGTCGGGGTGCTCTGCGGGATCGCGTTCGTGCGTCGGCAGCTCCGGTCGCGGACGCCGATGCTCGACCTCCGCCTGTTCCGGAGCACGGCGTTCACGGGCAGTGTCCTGATGAACATGGCGGCGATGTTCTCGTTGACCGGGTTCCTGTTCTTCATCGCCCAGCACCTGCAGCTCGTCGCCGGGCTCGACCCGTTCACCTCCGGAGTGGTCCTCGTGCCCGGGTCGGTGCTGACCATCGTGGCGGGGCTCGTGGTCGTCCCGGTCGTCGCACGGGTCGCACCGCGGTGGGTCGTCGCCGTGTCCCTGCTGTTCTCGGCCGCGGCGTACGCGATGGTCGCACTGCTCGGCCACCACGCCTCGATCGTGGCGCTGGCGTTCGCGTTCGTCCTGCTCGGCATCGGGATCGGCGCGTCCGAGACTGTCACGAACGACCTCATCATCTCGACGGCGCCGGCCGACAAGGCGGGTGCGGCGTCGGCGATGTCCGAGACGGCGTACGAGATCGGCGCGGTGCTCGGCACGGCCGTGCTCGGGACCATCCTGGCCAGCGCGTACCGGGCGCACGTCGTCGTCCCGGACGGCCTGTCCTCGTCCGCGCACACCGCCGCGCAGGAGACCCTGGGCGGGGCGGTGTCGGCGGCGGCGGACCTGGGCGGGCCGGCCGGGCACGCGCTGCTCGAGTCGGCACGTGCCGCGTTCGACTCGGGCGTCACGGTCACCGGCACGGTCGCCGCCCTGCTCATGGTCGTCGCGGCTGCCGGGGCGGTCGTGATGCTCAAGCGCCGGTAGTGCTGCGCGAGCACCGGTGGTGCTGCCGGGTGGAGCGGCGGACGTCACACGAGGACACACGGCGCGCCCGGGATCGGCCGAACCTGGGAATCGTTGACCTGAACCATGGTTGAGGTCATACGTTGGGACCTGGCCGCGGAGCCGCGGCCATCCCCACCCGAAGGAACGGCCACGACCCCATGCCCGACGAAGCACCGGCGAACATCGCGGACGCGTACAAGGCCGCCTTCCGCGGCCACCCGGCCGGTGTCGCCGTCATCACGGCCGAGGGGCCGGACGGTCCCACCGGGCTGACCGCCTCGAGCGTCGCGAGCGTCGCGATCGACCCGCCCGTGCTCGTGTTCTCGCTGTCCACCAAGTCCGGGTCCGCCGGCGTGGTGCTCGGCGCGCCCGTGTTCGTCGTGCACCTGGTCGACTCGCTCGGCATCGGGCTCGCGAAGCGGTTCGCCGCGACCGGCAGCCCGGCCGCCGACGACCCCATCTGGGGCACCCTGCCGTCGGGTGACCGCTACCTGCCCAGTGCCGCGAGTGCGCTCCGTTGCCGCCCGCTCTCGACGACCCCGATCGGCTCGTCGACGGTCGTCGTCGCCGAGGTCCTCGACATCGTCGTCGGCCTCGAACGGGGCGAGCCGCTGGTCTACCACAACCGGGAATTCCACTCCCTCACCGATCGTTCCCGGCTCTCGTGAGCCGCGGAGCACCATCCGCCAACCACTGATCGAAAGGAACGCACATGGCTGAGTACACCCTGCCTGAGCTGCCGTACGACTACGCCGCCCTCGAGCCGCACATCAGCGGCAAGATCATGCAGCTGCACCACGACAAGCACCACCAGACCTACGTCACGGGTGCGAACACCGCGCTCGAGCAGCTCGCCGAGGCCCGTGAGTCCGGCAACCTCGCGAACGTGAACAAGCTCGAGAAGGACCTGGCGTTCAACCTCGGCGGTCACGTCAACCACTCGATCTTCTGGACCAACCTCGGCCCGGACACGAAGGTCCCCGAGGGCGAGCTCGCCGCCGCGATCGACGAGTTCTTCGGTTCGTTCGAGAAGTTCCAGGCGCAGTTCACCGCCGTCGCCACGGGCATCCAGGGCTCCGGCTGGTCCGTCCTCGCCTGGGACACCGTGGGTCAGAAGCTCACCACGTTCCAGCTCTTCGACCAGCAGTCGAACGTCCCGCTCGGTCTCGTGCCGATCTTCATGCTCGACATGTGGGAGCACGCGTTCTACCTCGACTACCTCAACGTCAAGGCGGACTACGTCAAGGCCGTGTGGAACATCGTGGACTGGGAGAACGTCGCCGCGCGCTTCGCGAACGCGAAGTCGCAGCAGTTCGTCACGCTCTGAACGACGAGGGTCGCCGCAGCTGACGTGCGGAAGTGACCGACGGGAGGCGCGGTGCCGGCTGGCACCGCGCCTCCCGTCCGTCGGTCGGCTGCGAGCGGGCGTGCGTCACGCGGACGCGAGGGCACCCGACGCGAGTTCGTCGGCGATCGCGCGCAACGCCGCGTCGGCGTCGGTGCCGTCGCGGTCGACGATCGCGCCCCACTGCACGCCCCGCGCTGCGAGGACCGCGCCCCGAGCCGCACGTTCCGCGGCGTCCGGACCGTACCCGTGAGCGCGGCACCACGCTGCGAGGGCGTCGACCTGGCCGCGGTGGAACGTGCGTTCGCGGTCGCGGCCGTCCAGTGACTCGACCGACCCGAGCTCGAAGGTGAGCCGGGCAGCGAGCGAGCGCTGCGGGTCGTCGAGGCCGCCGAACACCGAGACCAGGTACCCGGCCAGCGCATCGTGGTCGGCGTCGGGGTCGAGCGTCGCGTCCGTGACCGACTCGGCGAGGTGGTCCACCACGGCGTCGATGAGGGAGTCCCGCGAGCCGAAGTGGTAGACGATCGGGTACGCGCTCGTGCCGAGCACCCGGCCGAGGCTGCGGACGGAGACGTCTTCGAGCTTGGTGTCCTGCAGGTGCTGCGCCACCTTCGCGACGATCGCGGGCTTGAGGGTCGGGTCGGGCTTCCTGGGCATGGCGTCTCCGGCGGGGGTCGTGGGCGTGCGCGACAGTTCACATACTATCCATGAGTATATCACCGGCGTCCCGCGCGGCCGCTGTTCGGGACGTGCTCGCAAAACGGAGGTTTGCTCGGCTCCACGTAGGATGGTCCCGATGTCCATGCCGTCCGAGCGCCCTGCAGCCCCGTCACGGCCCGAGACACCCCGTGCTGGACGGGCGGTCGCGGGCCGACGCCGCGGCGCAGGAAAGCGCTTCCTCGTCATCGGGGACGTCCTCGACGGCGTGCTCGTGCAGACCACCGCGCGGTCCATGGGGACCCACGACCCCGCTGCCGTCATCCGGCACCGCCCCGTCGGTGCGGCCGGCAACACCGCCACCTGGCTCGGGTGGCTCGGTGCCGAGGTCGACCTCGTCGCGCGCGTCGGCGTGGACGACGTCTACCGGCACGAGCGTGCGATCGCGGACGCCGGCGTCCGTGCCCACATCCGGTACGACGCCCGGACCGCAACCGGCGCCGTGGTCTCCGTCCGCAACGACGACGGCCGGACCGCGATGTCCGACCCGGCGGCCAGCGCCGCGCTGTCGGTCGACGACATCCCGCTGGACCTCGTCGTGCGCGCCGACATCGTCCACCTCGCCGGCTCCGCGATGCTCGGCGGCGGAGGTGCCGACCGCATCGCCTCGCTCGTCGCGCGTGCCCGGTCGGGGAAGGCCCGCGTGTCGCTCGACCCGTCGTCCGCCGCGGTCGTCCGGGCCGTGGGAGCGTCGGACTTCCTCGGGGCGCTCGACGGCGTCGACGTCCTCTTCCCGAGCGAGCAGGAGGCGCTCGCCCTCACCGGCACGTCCACCGTCGGCGACGCGATCACCGCGCTCACCGAGCGGGTACCGCTCGTCGTCGTGACGATGGGGCACGAGGGCGTGCTGCTCGGCCGACCCGGTCGGAGCCCGCAGCGGGTGCCGATCACCCCGGCGACGGTGGTCGACACGCTCGGCGCGGGGGACGCGTTCGCCGCCGGCTTCCTCCGGGCGTGGGCGACCGACCCGGTGCGCGTCGGTGCGGCCGCACGTGAGGGGACACGCGTCGCCGCACGAGCGCTCGGGTTCGTCGGCGGTCGTCCCCCGGTCTGAACGGTGTCGGCCCCGGACGGTCAGCACGCGCCGCCGCCGCCCGGGGCCGCGATGGCGGCTCGGTGCCTGCCGCGGCGGGTCAGCGCGCGCCGGGTCGCTCGGTCGGTCAGCGCTCCGCGGGCTCGGCGGTGACCACGAGCGTCTGCACGCGTCCGGCGGCGAGCGGCGCCAACCGGATCTCGACCCGGAGCCGTCCTGACGTGCCCGGCAGCCACCACCGGAGGTGCGACGGGGCCGTCGACTGCTCCTGCACCGGTGCTGCGCCGAGGTCCGCGCCGACCCGCTCGACCGCCTGCGCGATCGCGCGCCGCCGCCGCTCGTAGGGCGCGTCCATGGCCACGTTCGGGGTGCAGACCGCGTCGGCGAGGTCGTCGTTCCAGTCCGCGAGGAGGCGCGACACGGCTGCCTGGGCTGCTCTCGTGGCGTCCGTGGTGCGTCCGGTACCCGGCGCGTCGTGGTGCGACGGATCACCGGGACGCGCGGCGGCGTGCGCCTCCAACACGAGGTCGAGCGCCTGGTCGGCAGCGACGGACACCTTCGCCTGGGTGGCGTTCTCGAACGCGACGACCCCGAGGCCGTCGCGCACCGACCACCGCATGTGCGCCGAGAAGCCCGGGTAGCCGCCCGAGTGCGACACGAGCTCGCCGAAGCGCGGATCCTGCTCGACGAAGAGCCCGAAGCCGTACCCGGTGGGGCGGACGGACTTCGGCACCACCGATGCCGGGACGACCCGCTGCGCCTGCTGCATCAGCCGTCGGTCGGCCGACGAGACCGGCCCCGGCGCGGGGTCGTCCGAGAACGCGGAGGCCAGATGCGTCGCCCACCGTGCGAGGTCCCCGACGGTGGAGAACAGACCGCCGATCGACGAGAACGCACCAGGACCGGTCATGGGCAGCCGCTCCCAGGAGCCCGCGTCGGGACGGACGCCCGTGACCACGAAGCCGCGAGCGGCATCGGCGCTGAAGACCGTCTCCGTCAACCCGAGTGGTCGCAGCACCGTTTCGGTCGCCACCCGGGTGAACGGTGCCCCCGCCACGACGGCGACCACCCGGCCGAGCAGTGCGTACCCGAGGTTCGAGTAGGCGAACCGGGTGCCCGGTACGGAGTCGAAGAGCAGTCCGCCGCGGAGCACGGCGTCGAGCTCGTCGTCGGTGATCGACTCCTGTCGGTCCGCCCAGGGGTCGTCGGTGGGGAACCCGGCCGACATCGTCAGCAGCATCCGGAGCGTCGGGGTGGGGGAGTCCGGCGTCGGCAGCGCCACGTCGGCGAACGCGGGCACGAAGTCCGTGATCGGGTCGTCGAGCCGGACCCGCCCGTCGGCCACGAGCGTGAGCAGGGTCGCCGCCGTGACGCTCTTCGTGCACGACGCGATGCGGTACACGGTGTCGGCGTCCGGTGCTGCGCCGTCACCGCGATCGCCGTGTCCACCCGAGGCCACCAGGCCGCCACGGTCGAACACACCCCAGACGCTGCTCGGCGCGACGCCGCGCGAGACGCGTTCGCGGAAGACCGCGTCCACGTCCGCGAGGGTCTGCTGCCCGATCGTCGTCACGATCGCCGCATCCGCTCGTAGGCGTCGAGTGCGCGCTGCCGGGTGGCCTTGAGGTCGAGCATCGGTTCCGGGCGGATCTCGTCCGCCGGCACCCACCGGCGCACGTACTCGCGGTGCGGGTCGAACCGTTCGAGCTGTCGGTCCGGGTTGAACACGCGGAAGTACGGCGCGGCGTCGAAGCCCGAGCCGGCGACCCACTGCCAGTTCGCGGCGTTGTTGGCGGAGTCGGCGTCGACGAGGGTGTCCCAGAACCAGCGCTCGCCCACCCGCCAGTCGACGAGCATGTTCTTGACGAGGAAGCTCGCCGTGGCCAGCCGCACCCGGTTGTGCATCGCGCCGGAGTGCCAGAGCTCACGCATGCCGGCGTCGACGAGGTCGAAGCCGGTCGTCCCGGAGCGCCAGCGGTCCACCTCGGCGTCGGTCGTGTCGCCCCAGGGGAACGCGTCGAACTCCCGCCGTACGTTGACGGTCGTGATGTCCTCGCAGTGGAAGTACTCGTTCCAGTTGAACTCCCGCCAGGCGAGCTGCCGGAGGAACGCGGACACGTGCTGGCGCTGCTCGGGCTCGAGCCGCCCGTGCAGGCGGTGCCACACCTGGTACGGGCTGACCTCACCCCAGCGCAGGTGCGGGGAGAGGTCGCTCGTGGCGGCCATCGCCGGCTCGTCGCGCTGGTCGTAGTCCTCGAGCGGACCCGTGACGAAGTCCTCGAGACGCCGGTGTGCGCCGTGCTCACCGGGCGTCCACGCGTCGCGGAGGCCCCCGGCCCAGTCGGGGTGCGTCGGCAGCAGGCCCCAGTCGTCGAGGTCGTCGGTGTCGACGTCGGCCGGCGCGGGCAGGTCGCGTGGTCGTGGCAGCGGATGGCGCGGCTCGGGCATCGCCTGGGCAGCGCGCCAGAACGGCGTGAACACCTTGTACGGCTCGCCCTGGCCCGTCAGGATCGTCCACGGTTCCCAGAGCAGGTTCGCCGCGAAGCTGTGGGCCTCGGTACCCGAGTCGGTCAGCGAGGACTTGATGCCGGCGTCGAGGTCGCGCTCGGCCTTCCCGTAGCGCCGGTTCCAGAACACCGCGTCGGCGCCGGTCTCCGCGACGAGCCGCTCGATGACCGAGGCCGCCGGACCGCGGCGGAGCACCAGGCGTGACCCGTGGTCACCGAGGTCCGTGGCGAGGGCGGCGAGGGAGTGGTGCAACCACCACCGGCTCGCCGCGCCGATCGGACGGATGCCGGGTGACTCGTCGTCGAGGACGTAGACGACCGTGACCGACCCACCGTGGTCGACCGCCGCGCGCAGGGCCGGGTTGTCCGCGAGCCGGAGGTCGTCGCGGAGCCAGACCAGTGCGCCGGTCACACCGCTGCCGGGTCGGGGGCGGCGGAGGAGCGGGCCGTGCTCCGCCGGGGCGTGTTCGAGCCGGCGGCGACCCGGAGCTTCGTGCAGAGCTCGGTCAGGGTGCGGAGTTCCGCGTCGTCGAGCCCGGCGCCGACCTGGTCGGCGATCGTCTGGGCGTGCTGGACCGCCACCGAGCGGTAGACGTCGAAGCCGTGCGGCGTCAGCGCCACGATCACCCCGCGGGCGTCGGTCGGGTCCGGTTGCTTCTCGACGATGCCGCGGGCGGTGAGGCGGTCGACGAGGCGGCTGACGCTCGGCTGGGTGAGCAGCAGGTGACCGGTGAGTTCGCGCATCCGGCAGCGCCGGCCGGGCTGGGTCGAGAGGTTGAAGCAGACGTCGTACTCGTTGAAGGAGATCTCGCCGCCCGGGAACTCGGCGTTCAACGCCCGCATGACGGTGACCTGCGCGCGGAACAGCGCTTCCCACGCCGCCACGGCGGTCGCCTTGTCGCTGCGACGTGACTCGTCCACGTTCGCGCTCCCTCCGGTCGTACGGTCATCCCACACTACCGAGGGGCAGCGACACCGGTCCCCGCAGACGTGACGAGGGCCGGCCGTCACGGGGACGACCGGCCCTCTCCCTTGCACCAAGAGTGTCCTGCAATCACATTCCGCAGCCGGTGCCACAGCAAACACCGTCTGCACGGACGACTGTATAACGAAGCGGTAACGGCGCGCTAGCGGCCGCGCGCGCCGTTCGCTGCGAGTTCACCAAGAACGTCCGATGAGGCTCAGAAGACGTCGGGCGACGGCGTCGACGCGTACCGCACGGCGACGTCTGCGTGCCGGTCGAACCGGTAGCCCACGCCGCGCACCGTGCGGACGATCTCCTCGAACGCGCCGAGCTTCGACCGGAGCCTGCGGACGTGCACGTCGATCGTCCGCTCGTTCGGCGTCTCGTCCTCGCCGTCGGACCAGAGTCCGTCGATGATCGCCGAGCGGTCGACCGTCTGGCCCTCGCGCAGGACGAGGAACTGGAGCAGCTCGAACTCCTTGTAGGTCAGCGGCGCCACCTCGCCGTCGAGGCTGACGCGCTTCCGGGAGATGTCGATGACGACGCCGGTCTCCTCGGGCTCGGGCTTCTCGGCCTGCTTGCGGGCGGCGACGGCGGAACGGTCCTGCAGGGCGAGGCGCACGACGTCGACGTCACGACCACCCGAGCCCTCGGCGGCCACGGCCACGGCCGCGTAGGTCTCGGAGGCAGGGACGAGCTGCGCGGTCAGCGCCTTGAGCTGTTCGACGACCGCGGCCAGGGTCGTGCCCGCGGCAGCGGCCTTCGCCTCGTCGATCCCGACGTACAGGGCGAACCCCCGCGCCTCGGTGCCCTCGGGCAGGGCGCGGTTCCGCTGGGGTGCCACGACCGGGCTGGTCGGCACGGCGCTCGTCGCCGACGGCGTGACCGGCTCGCGGCGCGGGCGGATCGGGGTGACGGTGCCGAGGTCGGTCGGCGTGGGAGCTGCGGAGCGGAGGGCGGTGCGGGGCTGGGCGATGGTGAGCGACATGGCGGTTCTCCGGGCGGTGTGGCGGCCGTGCACGATGGTGCACCGCGGCCGTGTCGAATGCGTCGGCCCGGGTACGGCGGACGCCGTGGTGCCCTGCGGTCCTGCTGCGGACCGGGGCGGACCCGGGGGTACGGGAGGCAGACCTCGTGACGTGGTGCGCGTCGTCGACGTGGTCGTCACCCGGGGATCACGCTCGCGCGACGGGGGTGGTGTCGCGGGGGATCCGGCTGGAACGGGTGCCGATCAGGCACACATTCGACAACGCATGACCGCCATGGCCGGCATCATCATGCCGGCGGTCCCCAGAGCCTCGGAGAGGACGCGGGTGGACACGGTTGCAGTCATGGGACGAGTATCGGTGGGATACCAGCGTCGTGTCAACCGTCCGCTCGGACGGGCGGGGGAACCGGATACGCGACGACGGACGGGAGGCGCGGTGCCAGCCGGCACCGCGCCTCCCGTCTCCTGCTGAGTCGCTTCCGCGGCCGGTCGCTACTCGGCCAGACCGTAGAGGCGGTCGCCGGCGTCACCGAGCCCCGGCACGATGTAACCGTTCTCGTCGAGTCGCTCGTCGAGGGCGCCGAGCACGATCGACACGTTGCGGTCGCCGACGGCTTCCTCCACCGCGGCGAGGCCCTCCGGAGCGCCGAGGATGCACACGCAGGTGACCTCCTGCGCGCCCCGGTCGAACAGGAAGTCGATCGCCGCAGCGAGCGTGCCACCGGTGGCCAGCATCGGGTCGAGCACGAAGCACTGGCGGCCGGACAGGTCGTCCGGCAGGCGCTCGGCGTAGGTCTGCGGCTCGAGCGTCTGCTCGTTGCGTGCCATGCCGAGGAAGCCGACCTCGGCCGTCGGGACGAGCTTGACCATGCCCTCGAGCATCCCCAGCCCCGCCCGGAGGATCGGCACCACGAGCGGGCGCGGCTTCGCGATCGCGACGCCCATGGTGTGCGCGACCGGCGTGTCGATCGGGGTCGCGGTGACGCGGACGTTGCGGGTCGCCTCGTACGCGAGGAGCGTCACGAGTTCCTCGGTGAGGGCGCGGAACGTGGGGGAGGGCGTCGTACGGTCGCGGAGCACCGAGAGCTTGTGGGTGATGAGCGGGTGGTCGGCGACGTGGACTCGCATAGGGTCGAGCCTACCGTGCTGCCGACCGCCAGGAGGTCCCGTGGAAGAGCCCGCTGCCCGTCCGTTCGTCCCGGCGATGCGCCGCGCGCTGGACGAGGCGCGGGCGTGTCTGGCCACCGGCGACGTGCCGGTCGGCGCCGTCGTGCTCGGACCGGACGGCGACGTGGTGGCGGTCGGTCGGAACGAGCGCGAGGCGCTGCAGGACCCGACCGCGCACGCCGAGGTGCTCGCGCTCCGTGCCGCGGCGGCCGCGGCGGGCGACTGGCACCTCGAGCGGCACACGCTGGTCGTGACGCTCGAGCCGTGCCCGATGTGCGCGGGGGCGATCATGGCATCCCGGGTCCCCCGGGTCGTCTTCGGCGCGTGGGACCCGAAGGCGGGGGCGAGCGGGAGCGTCTACGACATCGCGCGCGACCGGCGGCTCCCGCACCGCTCCGAGGTGGTCGCTGGGGTGCTCGAGGGGGAGTGCGCGGCGCTGCTGGACGCGTTCTTCGCCCCGCGGCGCTGAGGTCAGCTCCAGAGGACGGCGATCAGCACGTTGACGATCGCGAGCGCACCGGCCGAGTGGAAGAACGGCAGCGCGGCCTTGGCCTTCGCGGCGCCGCTGTCCGCACGCTTCTGGCGGGCCCGGGCGACGAACGCGAGCACGAGGGCGATCGCCGCGATGACGAGCTTCACGCCGAGCTTGGCGTGGTTCGCGCCACCGTCGTGCGTCGCGTCGATGATGCCCATCATGCCGAGGCCGGTGACGAGCTGCACGATGAGGCCGGTGATCGGCCAGAACGTCTGGAAGCCGCCCTTGCGCCGCACCTGCACGAGGAACGCCCCGATGATCGCCGCGAGGCCGAGGAAGTGCAGGATGAGCAGGATGTTGAAGAGCACCGACATGCCACCATCGTGGGTGATCGGCGAGGGTGCCCGCCAGCAAGGCAGCCCTTAGTCGGCCGCCCGGATGACGATCGCCTCGGTCGGCGGACGCGGTCCGGT
Source organism: Curtobacterium sp. 22159 (assembly GCF_052045775.1). NCBI lineage: Bacteria > Bacillati > Actinomycetota > Actinomycetes > Micrococcales > Microbacteriaceae > Curtobacterium > Curtobacterium sp. 22159. Next base: position 34,886 of record NZ_JBQEPN010000017.1, on the reverse strand, counting down.
GCGGAGCACGTCGGGTTCGACGTAGATCACGCGAGCGATCGGGACGGCCGTGCGGACCCGCTGCTCGACGGTGTCGATGCCCGCCGCGACGTCACCGAGCCGGCGGTCGCCGTCGACGGCCACCTTCACACCGACCATGAGCTCGTCCGGCCCGAGGTACAGGGTCTTGATGTGGATGATCGACTCGACCTCGGGGCCGTCGAGCACCGCACGCTTGATGCGCTCGACATCGGCGACGCTGGCACCCTCGCCGACGAGCAGGCTCTTCGTCTCGATGCCGAGCACCACGGCGACGGCGATGAGGAGGACGGCGATGAGGATCGTGCCGACGGCGTCGAACACCCCGTTGCCGGTGATCGCCGTCAGGCCGACGCCGAACAGGGCGAACACGAGGCCGAGCAGCGCGGCGGTGTCCTCGAGCATCACGACGGGCAGCTCGGGGGCCTTCGCCCGCCGGACGAACTGCACCCAGCTCTGCCGGCCCTTCTGCGGCCGGGCCTCGGCGAGGGCGGTCCGCAGCGAGAAGCCCTCGAGCCCGATCGCGATGACGAGCACGATGACCGGGAGCCACCAGTTCTCGAGCGGGTGCGGGTGGGTGAGCTTCTCGATGCCCTCGTACAGCGAGAACACGCCACCGACGGAGAACAGGATGATCGAGACGACGAACGCGTAGACGTACCGCTCGCGTCCGTAGCCGAACGGGTGTTCCTCGTCCGCGGCGCGACGGGCACGGCGGCCACCGAGCAGCAGGAGGAGCTGGTTCGCCGAGTCCGCGAGCGAGTGCACGCCCTCGGCGAGCATCGACGCCGAGCCACTGATCGCCGCGGCGACGAACTTCACGATCGCGATGCCGACGTTCGCGCCGAGTGCGGCGAAGATGGCCCTGGTGCCTCCGGATGCGCTCACGTGCCGTCCCTTCTCCTGATCTGCGGTCCGATCCTAGGCGTGCGGGCTGGGTAGGGTCGGGAGCATGACGATCGAACTGCCCCGCACCGCCCTGCTCGGCGTCGGGTCCATGTCCGGCGCGGTCCTCGACGGGCTGCTCGCCGCCGGGCTCGACCCCGCCGGTGTGACCCTCACGACGAAGTCGGAGGAGTCGGCTGCGGCCCTCCGTGCGCGCGGGCTCGACGCCGCCGCGAGCGACACCGACCCGGACGCCAACCGTGCGGCCGTCCGCGGGGCAGCGCTCGTCGTCCTCGGCGTGAAGCCGTACGCGATCGGGGACCTGCTGGACGAGGTGTCGGCCGACCTCGGACCCGGGACCGTCGTCGTCAGCGTCGCCGTCGGCACGACCATCGCGAGCATGGAGGCGAAGGTCCCGGCCGGTGTCCGCGTCGTGCGGGCCCTGCCGAACACCCCGATCGGCGTCGGGCACGGGGTGACGGGCATCAGCGCCGGTCCGACGGCCGACGCCGACGCCGTGGCACTCGCGTCGTCGGTGTTCGCGGCCTCCGGCGTGGTGATCGAGGTGCCGGAGTCGCAGCTCGACGCGTTGTCCGCGGTGTCGGGCTCCGGACCGGCCTACGTGTTCCTGCTCGTCGAGCAGTGGCAGCGCGCCGCCGAGTCGCTCGGCTTCTCCCGTGACAAGGCCGAGGCGATGGTGCAGGGGACCGTGCGAGGCGCCGTCGAGCTGCTCGCCGCGTCGGGCAAGGAGCCGACCGATCTCCGCCGAGCGGTGACGAGCCCCGGAGGCACGACCGAGCGCGCGGTCGCGGTGCTGCAGGAGGCGGACCTCGCCGGGACGTTCGAGCGCGCCTCCCGTGCGGCCGTCGCCCGCGCCGAGGAGCTGTCCGAGGGCTAGCCGACGGTGCGGGCCGGGGGCGTGGTCTCCGTCACCACGGACCGCCGTGCGCGCGCCGATCGGACCGTCGCCCAACCGACGAGCGCCGCCGACACGACCGTGAGCACGCAGCCGGCGATGGTGACGGCGTCGTCGAACTGCACGCCCTGCGCGGCGGTCCAGGGCACCGCCGTGAGGCTCCCCGTGAACACCGCGGCCAGTACCGTCCCGGCGACCGCGACCCCGATCGCCGAGGTGACCTCCGACGCGGTGTCGACGAGCGCCGCACCGATCGTCGTCCGGTCCTCCGGCAACCCGCGGAGCACGTTCGTCCCCGCGACGACGCCGACGACCCGCATGCCCGCCGCGACCAGGGCGAGCGCGAGCGCCACCCAGCCGTAGCCCGCCGGGCCGAGCAGGGCGTAGACGGCGAGCCCGACCACCACCACGGCCGCGCTCGACCACGCCGCGCGCTCCAGACCGACCCGCCGGACGAACGGGCCGACGAAGGCGCTCCCGCCGACGAGCACGACGACCTGCGGCAGCATCCCGATCGCGGCGAGGGCCGGCGGCCACCCCCATGCGAGCTGCAGGTGCAGGGTGACGAGGTACCCCAGACCGGCCACCGCGAGACCGCTCGCCGCCTTGTACGCGAGGCCGCTCGAGACGAGCGGGCGGGCGACGAGCGCGAGGTCGAGCAGCGGGTGCTCCGCACGCCGCTCCCGCAGCACGAAGCCGACACCGCACACGACCGCGGCCACCGTCGCCGCCCATGCACCGGAGTCGTGGGTGCCTGCGTCGGCGAACCGCGTCGGGGCGACGATCCCGAGCACGATGGTGGCGGTGCCGAGCGCTGCACCCGCCCAGTCGACCGGCGCGCGGTGCAGGCCGGCCGGGTCGTCCGGCACGATGCCGATCCGGATGCCGACGAACGCGAGCGCCGCGATCGGGACGTCGATCAGGAGCAGGACCTGCCACGGGGCGACGGCGAGCACCAGCCCGCCCAGCGTCGGACCGATCGCGAGGCCGAGGAGTCCGACCGTCGAGATCGTGTTCATCGCCCGGACGCGTCGGTCGTCGTCATCGAAGAGCCGGAACGCGAGGGCCATCGAGCCCGGGGTGGTCATCGCTGCGGCGACCCCGGTGGCGACGCGCACCGCCACGAGTTGCTCGACGCTCGACACGAACGCCGTCGCGAGGCTGGCCAGCCCGAGCAGCACCAGCCCGACGAGCATGACGCGCCGTCGGCCGTACCGGTCGGCCACGGCGCCCGCGGCGAGCATGCAGCCACCGAAGACGACCGAGTACGCCCCCGTGACCCACTGCAGCTCGGTGGCGCCGGCGTGCAGCTGGCGGCCGATGGTGGGGAGCGCGACGTTCAGGATCGAGTTGTCGAGCATCTCGAACAGGAAGACCGCGGCGAGTCCGGCGAGGGCGACCCGCGTCCTGCGCGGGGATCGTGGAGAGTAGGGGGACCGATCGGCGCTCATGCGTCTGAGTTTACTCACTCAACTCAGTGAGTCAATCGAAGGGAGTGTCATGCCCAGGACCGCGCCCCGCGGGGGACCGGAGACCCGTGCACGCATCGCCGAGACCGCGTCCGGCATGTTCGTCGAGCACGGCTTCGACCAGGTCACCGTCGCACAGGTCGCGAAGGCCGCGGGCGTCTCGAGCGTCACCGTGTTCAAGCACTTCCCCCGCAAGGAGGACCTCTTCCTGGACCGGTCCGCCGAGACCGTCGCGCTGTTCGTCGGAGCGGTGGCCGACGTGCCCGCCGACCGGGTGCTGGACGCTCTGGAGTCGACCGCACGTCGCCTGCTCGACGACCGCGCGCCGGTGTCCGGGCTCGCCGACGGGTCCGAGACCTTCTTCCGCACGGTGGCGCAGTCCCAGGCGTTGCAGTCCCGTGCCCTCGAACTCGCTGCGGACGCCCAGGGCGCGCTCGCCGAGGCGACCGGGGACTCGCTCCTCGCGGCGCTCTTCGTCGCCGGCTACGCGACCGTCTTCGTCGGCACGGCGCGCCGGATCCTCGCGGACGAGGACCGCGATGCGGTCGCGGCGGCGCACCGCGCCGGCCTCGACCGGCTGTTCGCTGCCCTCCGGAGCGGGATCGCGCCCGGGAGGTGAGGGGCGGCGGACGGGAGGCGGTGCGCGGTCCGGCACCGCGCCTCCCGGCCCGCACGCACCCACCCGGGTGTGCCGGTCACTCGAGCGCCGCGAACCGCTCCAGGTCGCCCTCGGTGCCGGAGACGATGATGACGTCGTCCTGACCGATGACGCTCTCCGGCGTGGCCGGGACGAAGGCCTTCCCGGGCGTCTTGATGCCGAGCACCGTCAGGCCGAACCGCGTGCGGATGACCGTCGTCGCGAGGTCCTTCCCGCGGACCGCGGCCGGCGGGAACATCTTTACGACGGCGAAGTCGTCGTCGAACTCGATGAAGTCGAGCATCCGGCCGGAGACGAGGTGCGCCGTCCGCTCGCCGGCCTCGCGCTCCGGGTAGACGACGTGGTTCGCGCCGATCCGGGACAGGATCGTGCCGTGTGACCGGCTGACGGCCTTCGCCCAGATCTGTGGGATCCCGAGATCGACCAGGTTCGCGGTGATGAGGACGCTCGACTCGAGGTCGGAGCCGATGCCGACGACCGCGATCGCGAAGTCCTGCGCGCCGATCTGCCGGAGCGCGTCGATGTCGGTCGCGTCGGCCTGGACGGCGTGCGTCACCCGGTCGGACCACTTCTGGACGAGCCCGGCGTCCGTGTCGACCACGAGCACCTCGCGCTGCTGCCGTTCGAGCTGCCCGGCGGTCGCCGCCCCGAACCGGCCGAGGCCGATCACGAGGACGGGCGCGTCGTGGCTGACGGCACCGGTGACGGGGTGGGGTGAGCGGCGGTCAGCCAACGATCGGCCTCTCCTCGGGGCGGCGGAACAACTGCCGGCTCTGGCTGGCGGCCAGGGCTGCGGCGATCGTCACTGTACCGACACGTCCGAGGAACATGGTCGCGGCGAGGACGTACTTGCCGGACTCCGGCAGGTTCTCGGAGACGCCCGAGGACAACCCGCACGTCGCGAACGCGGAGATCACCTCGAACAGGACCCGGTCGAGCGACTCGTGCGTGATCTGGAGCAGCACGACGGTGGCGACGGCGACGATCGTCGCTCCCCACAGCACGACCGCGACCGCGACCCGGAGGACGTCGCTCGGGATGCGGCGGCCGAACGCCTCCATGCTCCGCCGACCGCGGGCCTCGGCGACCGCCGCCAGGAACAGCACGGCGAGGGTCGTGACCTTGATGCCGCCGGCGGTCGACGCGGAGCCGCCGCCGATGAACATGAGCATGTCGGTGACGAGCAGGCTGGAGCCGTGCAGCTGGTCGAAGTCGACGAGGGAGAACCCGCCCGACCGGGTCATCGTCGACAGGAACAGCGCCTGGAACGCGGTGCGACCGGCGCCCTCCTGCCCGAACGTCTCCGGGTTCGAGGCCTCGAGCGCGATGTACACGACGGCGCCGCCGACGAGCAGCACCCCGCTGGTCGCCAGGGTGAGCTTGACGTGGATGGGCCAGCGGCGCGGGTTCCGGAGCTGCTTCGTGAGCGCACGGATGACCGGGAAGCCGATCGATCCCGCGACGACGCCGAGCATGAGCAGCGACAGGAACCAGTAGTCGTGCGCGAACGGTGCCAGTCCGGTGTCGTTCGGGACGAAGCCCGTGTTCGTGAACGCCATCGCCGCGTAGTAGAAGGAGTCACCGACGGCCGACCAGAAGGGGATGCCCGCGACCAGCACCGACGGCAGGAGCAGGAGCCCGAGCGCCACCTCGATGGTCAGCGTGCTCACCGCCACCGTCGCGAGCAGCGTCCCGACCTCGCCGAGCCGCACCGCCTGACCCTCCGGCACGGCGCCGTGATGGGTGCGGAGCGGGTTCGAGTCGCCGGCCGCGATGAGCTTGGCGCGCAGACCGAGCCGACGCGTCACCACCAGACCGAGGATCGAGGCGAAGGTGAGCACGCCGACCGCGCCGATCTGGGTGCCGATCACCACGAGGGTCTTGCCGAACACCGACCAGTGCGTCGCCATGTCCACCGTCGCGAGACCGGTCACGCAGACGACCGACGCGGCGGTGAAGAGGGCGTCGGAGAACGGCGTCGAGGATCCGTCCGAGGATGCCCACGGCGTCATGAACAGCGACGTGAACACGAAGATCAGCGCGACGAAGACGACGATCGCCAGACGCGACGGCGACGAGCGCAGCACCGACAGTGCGCGGTTCCCCTGCCGTCGCCGTGCTGTCACTTGAGCGGGGAGGGGCTCGTGCCGGTCGAGCATCGTATGCCTCCGGGGACATGGGCGGGACGGTTCGTCATGGTACATCCGAGACGCCCCGGCTAGCCTTGCCGCATGGCCGACATCTTCAGCGTCGTGGCGGACCCGACCAGACGGGAGCTGCTCGGAGCGCTCCTGTCCGCGTACGGATCGGACGTCACCGGCGGTGAGCTGAGCGTCGGACAGCTCGTCGCGAAGCTCGGCGTCAGCCAGCCGACCGTCTCGAAGCACCTGCGCGTGCTGCGCGACATCGGCCTCGTGACGAGCCGGGAAGAAGGGCAGCACCGCTTCTACCGGCTCGACCCGGAGCCGCTCGTCGGGATCGAGGAGTGGGTGCTGCAGTTCACCGGCGCGGTCGACGCGGACGGCACCCCGGCGACCACCGCCTGGACGCTCGACGGGCAGCCGGTGTCGGTCCGCCGCAACGGATCGGCGGGCAAGGCGACCGTCGAGGTGGGGACCGAACTCGGCCGCGTCATGGCCGAGGCGTCCTACCGCGCGACCGCCGTCGTGACCGGCGCGCAGCAGGGCTGGGAGCGCGTCGTCGACCGCGGTCGGAAGCGTTTCACCCGCCGCGCCGACGACGACTGAGCACCTCCTGGACACGGAGTCGCACGGGCCCCTACAGTTACCAGAGACCACACAGGTCACACATACCCGAAGGTGGACCATGACCGGCAGTTTCGACGACGTCCGCTTCCTCACGGTCGCTGAGGTGGCCGAGATGATGCGCGTCTCAAAGATGACGGTCTACCGCATGGTCCACGCCGGCGAACTGCCCGCGATCCGCTTCGGCCGCTCGTTCCGCGTGCCCGAGTCCGCCGTGGCCGAGGTGCTGCGCGGCGGGATCGCCGACGTCGGCTGACCGGGTCCCGAACCGCGCCGTTCGACATCGCGTCAGCGCTCCGCTAGACTCGGCGGGGTTGTTTTTCCGCGGTCTCGTTGGCCCGGTGTCCACACAACATCAGTCCGAGTGAGGTCCGTTATGGGTTCTGTCATCAAGAAGCGCCGCAAGCGCATGGCGAAGAAGAAGCACCGCAAGCTCCTTCGCAAGACGCGTCACCAGCGTCGCAACAAGAAGTAAGTCCAGCACTTGCACTCGAAGCCCCGGTCCGCCGGGGCTTTCGTGTGTCCTAGGGTGGTGCCATGCCCGCCGTGACCCTGCTGACGAAACCCGGCTGCCACCTGTGCGACGACGCCCGTCCGATCGTCGAACGCGTCGTGGCGGAACACCCGGGGGTGACGCTGCAGGAACGGTCCATCCTCGACGACGACGCCCTCCGCGAGGAGTACGCGGAGGACATCCCGGTCGTCCTGGTCGACGGGCGTGTCCACAGCAACTGGCACGTCGACGCCGATCGGCTGCACCGTGCCCTCGAGAAGGCCGAGGCCCGCGCATGATCCACCACGTCGTCTCCTGGACCCTGCGGGAGGACCTCGACCACGCCTCGTCGGTGGACCGCATCCGTGAGCTCCTCACCGGCCTGGTCGGTGTGGTCGCCTCGATCCGCTCCCTCGAGGTCGTCGAGAACGTCGCCTACCCGGGCAAGAACCAGGACGTCGCCGTCGTCGCCACGTTCGACGACCTCGCCGGGCTCGACGAGTACCAGGTCCACCCCGACCACCAGGCCGCGGCCGCGGAGATCCGCGGGCTCGTCACGGGGCGGGCGGCCATCGACTGGCAGAGCTGAGCCTACGGCGTGAGGCGCGTCGGACCGCGGAAGAGGTAGGTGACCTCGCGGATGGACGGCTCGTGCAGCGCGAGCATGAGCACGCGAGCGAGCCCCATGCCGAAGCCGCCGTGCGGCGGGACGCCGTACCGGAAGAAGTCCAGGTACCAGTCGATCTCGGCGGTGTCGAGACCCTTCTCCTCCGCCTGCGCCGCGAGGCGCTCGACACGGTGCTCACGCTGCGCGCCCGTCGAGATCTCGGCGCCGTTGAAGAGGAGGTCGTAGCTGTTCGTGAGGGTCGGGTCGTCGTCGTGCCGCATGTGGTAATACGGCCGGATCGACGCGTCGTAGTCGGTCACGAAGACGAACTCCGAGCCGTGCGTCTCCTTCGCCCAGGCGCTCACGCGACGCTCGCCCTCGGGGTCGAGGTCGCCGTCGGCACGGACGACCTCGTAGCCGCTGTCGGCCACGATCTTCCGCGCCTCGGCCAGCGTGACGCGGGGGAAGGGGGCGGACGGCACGACGAACTCGAAGCCGAAGACCTCCTCGATCTCCTTGCCGTACTTCTCCTTCACCGCGGTGAAGCCGGCGACGAGGAGCTCCTCGTGCATCGCCATGACGTCCTCGTGGGACTCGACCCACGAGATCTCCGCGTCGACGCTCGTGAACTCGGTCGCGTGGCGGCTCGTGAACGACGGGTCGGCGCGGAAGGCGTCGGCGATCTCGAACACCGCGCCGAAGCCGGCCGGCTGTGCCATCTGCTTGAAGTTCTGCGGCGACTGGGCGAGGTACGCGGTCGTCTCGAAGTACTCGAGCTGGAACAGCTCGGCACGGGACTCGGACGCCGAGGCCATGAGCTTCGGGGTGTGGATCTCGATGTAGTCGCGCTCGACCCAGTAGGTGCGGAACGCGTGCTCCAGCGTCGTCTGGATGCGGAAGACGAGGTTCTGCTTGCGGTTGCGCAGGTCGAGGAAGCGCCAGTCGAGACGCTTGTCGAGCGAGGAGTCGTCCGCGATCGGGGTCTCCGGGATCGCGGCGCTGATCACCTCGAGCGAGCCGACCTTGACCTCGAGCCCGCCGAGCTTCACCCGCTCGTCGTGCTTCAGGGTGCCCTGCACGTGGATGAACGTTCCGTGCGCCAGGCCCGAGATCTCGTTCGTGGTGGCGAGCGCGACCTGGGCGGCGTCGTCCCCGTCCGCTGCCTCCCGCGTGGCGGGGTTGACCAGCTGCGCGGCGCCGCTCTCGTCACGGAGGACGACGAACTGCACCTTCTTCTGGTCTCGGACGGTCTCCACCCATCCGGCGACGGAGACGGGACCGTCGGGGCGTGCGGCGAGGTCGGCGATGCGGGTGCGTTCGATCACGGTGGACGAGTCTACCGGGCGCTCGTCCTCCACAGGTCGGTGCGCGTCCACCGCTCTCCACGTGGCGCTCCGGGAGGCGCGGATCGGCTCCGGTGGGTCCGTAGCGTTCCCGACGTGGCCGGGTCGCGAGCTGGAGGGAGGCCCCGCATGACGGCAGGGGTCGAGGGACTCGCGGCATGGCCGCCCGCGGCGGTCGCGACGGTCGTCGCAGCGGTGCTCACCGTGGCGTTCACGTTGGCGGCGGCGGCGGTCGGAGGGCTGTGGGCGGTGCTCCGGTGGCGGCGGGACGTCGCGCGCGAGGAGCGGGATCGCTACTGGTCGCGGGTCACCGTCGTGTTCGAGCTGGTCTCCGGGGAGGACGTGGGGCGGAACGAACTCGGGTACGCCCTCGCTCGGGCGATGTACGACATGCAGAAAGTTCCACCAGGAGAGGAACCGAGTGCCAGGGTGCTCAGGGAACTGCTCGTCGGCGTGAGGAGACGACCATGACGACCGTGATCCATCGGGCACGCGCTCGGTTCGCTCGGTGGGTGCACCGGAACGAGCCGCAGCAGCTCACCGACGACGAACTCGACGCGCTGTGGGCGGAGGCGAAGGTGCTCGCTGCGGACTGGCGCAGCTACATCGACGAACGCAAGCGGGAGATCGAAGCCGCGCGGGCCTCAGGGGACGGAGGCGCGGAGTGAGCCGAGCGTGCCGATGAACTCCTCGGCCATGCCGGCCCGCTCGAGCAGCTCCGCGTGCCGGGCGCGTGCGTCGGCGATGAACTCGTCGAGGCGTGCCGCCAGCGTCGGTTCGTCCTCGGGCTCCGGCGCCGCGAGCCCGTCGACGACCCGGAGCAGCTCGGCCATCTCCTCGAGCGTGAACCCGAGCGGCTTCATGCGACGGATCACCAGCAACCGTTCGAGGTCCTGCTCGGTGTAGACGCGGAAGCCACCGCTCGTCCGCCCGGTCGGCACGAGCAGCCCGACCTCGTCGTAGTGCCGGATGGTGCGGAGCGACATGCCCGCCCGCTCCGCCAGCTCCCCGATGTGCATGGTGCTCACGGAGCGCAACGGTAGCAACCCGACCCTCACGTGACGGTAGAGTCGCCGCCGATGTCCGCCGTCACGCATGCACCGTCCGCTCCGAGCGTCCTGTCCGCCCTCCGTTCTCCGCGCCTGCTGACGCGCGAGGTCCTCGCCGGGGTGGTCACCGCGCTCGCGCTCATCCCGGAGGCGATCTCGTTCTCGGTCGTCGCGGGCGTCGACCCGGCGGTGGGGCTGTTCTCGAGCGTGGTCATCGCCGTCGTCATCTCGATCGTCGGTGGTCGTCCGGCGATGATCTCCGCCGCGGCCGGGTCGGTCGCCCTCGTCATCGCACCGCTCGTGCGCGACCACGGGATCGCCTACCTGGTCCCGACGATCGTGCTCGGCGGCCTGATCCAGATCGTCCTCGGGCTGCTCGGGGTCGCACGGCTCATGCGGTTCATCCCACGGAGCGTCAACGTCGCGTTCGTGAACGCACTCGCCGTCCTCATCTTCACGGCACAGCTGCCGAACCTGTTCGGCGGCGACGTCCCGGTCGTCGTGTGGCCGCTCACCGCACTCGGCATCGCGGTCATCGTCGGCTTCCCGTTCCTGACCAAGGCCGTCCCGGCGCCGCTCGTCGCCGTCGTGGTCATCACCGCGATCACGATCGTGTTCGGCGTCGCCGTCCCCACGGTCGGCGACGAGGGCGCGCTCCCCACCGCGCTGCCCGGGTTCCACGGCATCGCGGCGCCGTTCACCCTCGGCACGCTCCAGCTCATCGCGCCGTACGCGTTCGGTGTCGCGATCGTCGGGCTCATCGAGACGCTCCTCACCGCACAGCTCGTCGACTCGATCACCGAGACGGGGTCGAGCAAGTGGCGCGAGTCGTGGGGGCAGGGCATCGCCAACGTCGCCTCGGCGTTCTTCGGGGGCACCGGCGGCTGCGCCATGATCGGGCAGACGGTGATCAACGTGAAGACGGCGGGTGCCCGCACGCGCGTCTCGACCTTCGTCGCCGGTGCCTCGGTCCTCGTGCTCACCATCGTGCTGCACGACGTCGTGGCCGAGATCCCGATGGCCGCCCTCACGGCCGTGATGATCATGGTCTGCGTCGCGACGTTCGACTGGCACAGCATCCGCCCGCGCACCCTCCGCCGCATGCCGCTCGGGGAGACCGCGGTGATGGTGATCACCGTGGTGGTGGTCGTCGCGACCGACAACCTCGCGACGGGCGTACTGGTCGGCGTCGTCGTCGCGGCGCTCGTCTTCGCGAGGCGGGCCGCCCACGTCGTGTCGGTGGTGCGCGAGGTCGTCGACGATCGCACCGTGCGGTATCGCGTCCGCGGGGCGCTCTTCTTCGCCTCCTCGAACGACCTCGTCACCCGGTTCTCCTACGCGCAGGACCCGGAGCGCGTGCTCATCGACATGTCGGACGCGCACGTGTTCGACGCCAGCACCGTCGCCGCACTGGACGGCGTGGAGCAGCGGTTCGCCCAGCACGGCTCGACCGTCGAGGTGGTGCACCTCGACACGGCGTCGACGGCGCTGCACGGTCGGCTGTCCGGCGAGCTCGGCTGAAGGGTTCCGCATCCGGTGAACCACCTGTGCGGGCGGTGGGAACGGCGGAGCGACCTAGACTGGAACCCATGCCCGCGACCCGAATCCACCTCCTCCGTCACGGCGAGGTGCACAACCCGGACCGTGTGCTGTACGGACGGCTGCCGGGCTTCGGCCTGAGCGACCTCGGCAAGCAGATGGCACTCGCGTCGGCGACCGCGTGGAAGGACGCCGGGGTGGACGTCCGTCGCATCGTGGCCTCCCCGCTGCAGCGCACGCAGGAGTCCGCCGCGCCGTGGGCCGACGCGTACGGGCTCGACGTCGCCCTCGACGAGCGGCTCATCGAGCCCACCAACCGGTACGAGGGACAGCCCCCCGGCTTCACGAAGCGCTCGCTGGGGCGCCCCGCGGAATGGCCCTGGATCGCGAACCCGTTCCGGCCGAGCTGGGGCGAGGCGTACGAGTCCATCGCGAACCGCATGCTCGCGGCCGTCGCGACGGCGTGGGAGAGCGTCGACGAGGGCGACGTCGTCCTCGTGAGCCACCAGCTCCCCATCTGGATGGTGCACCGCCGCCTCGCCGGCGAGCCGCTCTGGCACGACCCGAGGAAGCGTCGCTGCGACCTCTCGAGCATCACGACCCTCGAGCGTGTACCCGCCACCTCGTCCGGCCGTCTCACCGAGGTCGGGTACGCGGATCCGGCGCGGGCACTGCGCGCGACCGCCATCGACGAAGGAGCAGTGTGAGCGTCATCAGCAAGCGGTTCGCGGTCCTCGCGGCCACCGCGGTCACGGCCGCCCTCGTCCTGACCGGCTGCTCGTCCGACAACGACTCGCTGTCGAAGCAGTACGGCAACGGGACGACGCAGAACTACATCTCCGGCGACGGAGCGGTGACCGAGGTCGCCGCGGACAAGCGCACGGACGCCGTGGACTTCCGGGCGAAGGACACGGACGGCGCCACCGTCTCGTCGAAGGCACTGCGGGGCAAGGTCGTGGTCCTCAACTTCTGGTACGCCGGATGCCCGCCGTGCCGTGCCGAGGCGAAGTACCTCAACCGGGTGCACGACGAGTTCGCCGGCAAGGACGTCGCGTTCATCGGCGTGAACGTCCGCGACGAGAAGGCCACGGCGGCGGCGTTCGAGCGCACCTTCAAGGTGGACTACCCGACCGTCCTCGACGCGCAGTCCGGCACGATGCAGCTCGCGCTCTCGGGCCAGATCGCACCGAACGCGGTGCCGGCCACGATCGTCCTCGACAAGCAGGGGCGCGTCGCCGCCCGCGTCCTCGGTGCGGTCGACGGCCCGGGCATCCTCGACACCCTCGTCTCCGACGAGCTGTCGGGCAAGGCCTCCTGACCCGTGTCCAGCAACCCGTTCGCCGACGCGATCCTCAGCGGGCAGATGGCCGTGGCGCTGCCCGTCGCGGCGCTCGCCGGGCTCGTGTCGTTCCTCTCACCGTGCGTGCTGCCGCTCGTGCCGGGGTACCTCGGCTACGTCGGCGGTGTCGCCGACGGCGGGCAGCGCCGGGGTCGCGTCGTGCTCGGGGTGCTGCTGTTCATCCTCGGCTTCACGGCGGTCTTCGTGGCGTACACCACGGTGTTCGGCGCGCTCGGGTTCTGGCTGGTCCGCTGGCGTGACCTCATCACGCAGGTCCTCGGCGTCGTGGTGATCGCGATGGGGCTCGTCTTCGTCGGTCGGTTCACCTTCCTGCAGCGCACCGTCAAGCCGGGGTGGACCCCGGCGACCGGCCTCGTCGGGGCGCCCCTGCTCGGCATCGTGTTCGGCCTCGGCTGGACCCCCTGCCTCGGCCCGACGCTCGCCGCCATCAACCTGCTCAGCGTGCAGTCCGGCAGCGCCTGGCAGGGGATGTGGCTCGGCGTCGCGTACTGCCTCGGGCTGGGGATCCCGTTCGTGCTCGTCGCGCTCGGCGCCGGCTGGGCCACGGGTGCCATCCGCGCCGTGAAGCGCCACATGCGCACCGTCAACATCATCGGAGGAGCGATCCTGATCGTCATCGGTCTGCTCATGGTCACCGGCATCTGGTCGGCCGTCATGTCGAGCGTCGGGGCGGTGATCCAGAGCTTTGTCCCCGCGGTCTGACAGTGAGAACACCGTGACCGAGACGGACGGCACGGACGTCGTCGCCGACCCGCAGCGGCCGTCCGACCACGTCGACGGCTCCGGCCCTGGCGACGGCGGGGTCAACCAGCCGAAGCTCGGCGTCGTCGGCTACCTCCGGTTCTTCTGGCGGCAGCTCACCAGCATGCGGACGGCGCTCTTCCTCCTCATGCTGCTGGCGCTGGCGGCCATCCCGGGTTCCCTCGTGCCGCAGCGCACGGCCGACCCGAACGGCGTCGTCCAGTACAAGGCGGACCATCCGCAGCTGTTCCCGGTGCTCGACAAGCTCCAGGTGTTCGACACCTACACGTCGGTCTGGTTCTCGGCGATCTACCTGCTCCTGTTCGTCTCCCTGATCGGCTGCATCGTCCCGCGCACGAAGCACCACTGGCAGGCGCTCCGCACCCGTCCGCCGAAGACCCCGGTGCGCCTGGCGCGCCTGGCCGGCTACCGCAAGGTGGCCGTCGAGGGCGGCGAGGCGACCCCGGAGCAGGCCGTGACGCGCGCGATGTCGCTCCTCAAGCGCTCCGGCTACCGCGTGGAACGCTTCGGTGACTCCGTCAGTGCCGAGCGCGGCTACCTGCGCGAGACCGGCAACCTCGTGTTCCACGCGGCGCTCGTCGGCGTGCTCCTGGCCGTCGGGGTCGGCGGCGGGTTCGGGTACACCGGGCAGCGGCTCCTCGTCGAGGGGCAGACCTTCTCGAACGTGCTCGGCTCGTACGACTCGTTCAACCCCGGTCGCTGGTTCCAGCAGTCGGACCTCAAGGGCTACAACCTGACGCTCGACAAGTTCGTGACGAAGTACGAGGAGCGGAACCTCGACGCGCTCGGCCAGGCGCTCGACTACTCCGCCACCGTGACCACGCGGCAGCAGGGCCAGGCGCCGAAGACGAGCCGGCTCGGTGTGAACGACCCGGTGAGCGTCGGCGGCACGAACGTCTACCTGCTCGGCAACGGCTACGCCATGCAGGTGACCGTGCGGGACGGTGAGGGCAACGTGGCGTTCAAGGACACGGTGCCGTTCCTGCCCGAGGACGCCAACTACACCTCGACGGGTGTCATCAAGGTGCCGGACGCCGTGCCGGACCAGCTCGGCATGGTCGGGTTCTTCTACCCGACGGCGTCGAAGCTGTCCACGGGTGCGTACACCAGCGCGTACCCGGACGACCAGAACCCGATGCTGACCCTGCAGGTGTACACGGGCGACCTCGGTCTCGACGACGGCGTCCCGCAGAGCGTGTACACGCTCGACACGAGCGGCCTCAAGCAGATCGCCGGCCGGCAGTCCGACGCCGCGAGCGTCGAGCTGAAGCCGGGGCAGACGAAGAAGCTGCCGGGGAACGCCGGCTCCATCACGTTCGACGGCGTGAAGCGCTACGTCTCGCTCGACGTGCACCACGACCCGTCGCAGCTGTGGGTCGGCGGCTTCGCGGTGCTGTCGGTGCTCGGCCTGCTGACGTCACTGTTCGTCCCGCGCCGTCGCGTGTGGGTCAAGGTGGTGCCGCGAGCGGGCGCCGACCAGGGGGAGTACGACCTCGAGTACGCGGGCCTCGCCCGTGGCGAGGACCCCAACCTCGAACGGGCCGTGGCGGACATCGCGCAGCGGCACACGTCGGACCTCGGAGTTAGGATGCCCCAGTGAACGACATGACCACGAACCTGGCGACCTACTCGGTCGTGCTGACGTACTCGGCCATGGCGGTCTACGTCGTCGCGTTCATCGCGTTCGCCCTCGACGTCGCGAAGCGCTCCGGTGACGTCGCGGCCGGTGCCGCCAGCGCCGACGCGCCCCGTGCCAGCGCCGCCGCGAAGACCGTCGCGACCGTCCAGGGCGGGACCGTCGTCCTCGAGAAGGTCGACGAGTCCTCCGACACCGGCGGGGTCCGCCGGGGCGGGACGCGCTTCGAGCGTGTCGGCATGGCGATGACGATCCTCGCGCTCGTGCTGCACGTCGGTTCCATCGTGCTGCGCGGCATCGCGGCCGACCGGGTGCCGTGGGGCAACATGTTCGAGTTCTCGCTCACCGGCACCGGCCTGATCATCCTGATCTTCCTGCTCGTGCAGCTGTGGCAGAACCTGAAGTTCCTCGGGGTGTTCATCACCGGGCTGACGATCATCCTGCTCGGCATCGCGACGGTGAACTACTACGTGCCCGTGCGACCGCTCGTGCCCGCGCTCGAGTCGTACTGGCTCGTCATCCACGTGTTCGTCGCCATCGCCGGCACCGGGTTCTTCGCACTCGGCGCCGGGCTGGCCGTGGCGCAGCTCGTGCAGACCTACCGGCAGGGTCGCTCGATCTCCGGCAAGCTCCGCTTCATGGACACGCTGCCCGACGCCGACCGGCTCGAGGTGCTCACGTACCGCGTGCTCCTCGTCGGGTTCGTGCTGTGGACCTTCACGCTCATCGCTGGTGCGATCTGGGCCGAACGTGCCTGGGGTCGCTACTGGGGCTGGGACACGAAGGAGGTCTGGACGTTCATCATCTGGGTCGTCTACGCCGGGTACATCCACGCGCGCGCGACCCGCGGGTGGCGTGGCGCGCGGTCCTCGTGGCTGGCGCTCATCGGCTTCGCCGCGGTGATGTTCAACTTCTCCGTCGTGAACGTCTTCTTCAAGGGCCTGCACAGCTACTCGGGCCTGTGACGTCGGCGGGCTCCTGAGCCCGCACCCGTCGGACGGGAGGCGCGGTGCCGGCTGGC
>NZ_JBQEPN010000017.1:0-18315 GCF_052045775.1 Curtobacterium sp. 22159 | reverse complement strand
CGCCTCCCGTCCGTCACGCGGTCGCGAGCAGCGCGTGCACGCGCTCGAGCCGTGCTCGCCACCACGCGGTGCGCTCGGGGGACGCGGCGTGCCGCTGCAGCAGCTCGGCGGAGACGTCTGCCCGTCGCACGGGCACCTGCCCGCCGACCGGCAGCAGCGGTGACGCCGTGACGTCCGCGGTGAACATCGCCGCGGTGCCGAGCCCGGCGGCGTAGCCCGGCGACATCGCGGCCGCGGCGAGGAACGCTCCCATGCCGAGGCCGACCGAGGTGTCGAGCGCGCTGGAGACCACGCAGGGCAGACCGGCCTCGGCGACGATCGCCCGTGCCGCCGTGATACCGCCGAGGGGCTGGGCCTTCACGACGAGGACGTCGGCGGCACCGGCGCGGGCGACCGCCAG
The DNA here is from genome assembly GCF_052045775.1 of Curtobacterium sp. 22159. Taxonomy (NCBI): domain Bacteria; kingdom Bacillati; phylum Actinomycetota; class Actinomycetes; order Micrococcales; family Microbacteriaceae; genus Curtobacterium; species Curtobacterium sp. 22159. The sequence continues at coordinate 17,915 of NZ_JBQEPN010000017.1, read as the reverse complement.
GGGATCGGACGCCTTGCGGACGCTCTCGTCCGCTGCGATCGCGACGCCGAGTCCGCTGAGGCGGGCGCGGAGCGCGGCGAGCTCCGGCACCGTGCGGCACGGCTGCTCGGCGTACTGCAGGCCGAACGGCGCGAGGCGTTCCAGCGCCCGGGCCGCCTGGTCCTCCGACCACAGACCGTTCGCGTCGACCCGGACGGCGGCGTCCGGACCCATCACCCGACGGACCTCGGCCACCCGGGCGACGTCGTCGTCGAGGGTGGTGCCGGGCTCGGCGACCTTGACCTTCGCCGTCGTGCACCCCGGGTAGCGGGCGAGCAGCGGTGCCACCTCGTCCGGCGGCACGGCGGGGACGGTGGCGTTCACCGGGACGGACTCCGCGGCCGGTTCGTGCGTCGTCCAGCCGAAGTCGAGCGCTGCCCGGAGCCACGCGGCGGACTCGCCGTCGTCGTACTCCACGAAGGGGGAGAACTCGGTCCACCCGGCGGGACCGCGCAGGACCATCGCCTCGCGGACGGTGATGCCGCGGAACCGGACCCGCATGGGCAGGGCGACGACGTGCGCTTCGGAGAGGAGATCGGCGAGGTCGGGGAGCACCTCCCCATCCTGGCAGCGGCGCCCAGCGCACCTCCCGGTTCCTCGGAGGGGACCGCCAGGGCAGGGCATTAGCATGCATCGGTCGGCCGAGGTCGGCGGCAGGGTGAGGATCGGAACGAGGAGGCTCGGTGGCGCCGGAACCGCAGCAGCGTGCGTCGCAGCGATCGGCCGCACCCGCTCCGACCCGCAGCGCCGCCGGCAACCGGGCCCGCGGTCGCGACACCGACGAGTTCGCCCGGCTGCTGCAGCGGAACACCGTCGACGTCCGACAGCAGGCCGCCGCCGGACGCCGGAAGCGCAACCCGATCGTCGGCAAGATCTCGCTCGGCCTCGCGGTCGTGTCCGCCGCGGTCGACGCCAGTGCCTTCGCGGTGTTCATGGGCGGGGACACCGACTTCGCGTTCGGCATCTGCTTCGTCGTGGTGTTCCTCACGCTCGTCGCGGCGGTGCTCGGGTTCGTCGCGGCCGTCGGGTCGTTCGGCCGCTGGTACGGCGCCGTGGGCGTGGTCGTCGCGTTCTTCGCGAACCCGGTGATCCTCATCGTCCTGCTGGTGATCGTGGCGCCCGAGGTCCTGACGGACATGGGCGGCTCCGCGGCCACGTCGAGCACCGGGCTCTGACCCGGCGGCCGCCGGGCCACGGTGCCAGCGGTAGCGTGGGAGGCATGGCTGCCCCCGTCTCCGACCTGTTCGATCCCGACGTCTGGACCGCGGCTCCGATCGCGGAGCAGTTCACCGACATCACGTACCACAAGCACGTCTCGCACGGCATCGTGCGTGTCGCATTCGACCGTCCGGAGGTCCGCAACGCCTTCCGCCCGCGCACGGTCGACGAGCTCTACCGTGCGCTCGACGACGCCCGCCAGGACCCGCGGGTCGGCGTCGTCCTCCTGACCGGCAACGGTCCGAGCCCGAAGGACGGCGGATGGGCCTTCTGCTCCGGGGGCGACCAGCGCATCCGCGGCCGGAGCGGCTACCAGTACGTCGGCGACGAGGGCGCCCCGCCCGAGGGTGTCGACCCCGCCGCTGCGCAGGCATCGATGGGACGTCTGCACATCCTCGAGGTCCAGCGCCTCATCCGCATGATGCCGAAGGTCGTCATCGCCGTGGTGCCCGGCTGGGCGGCCGGCGGCGGACACTCGCTGCACGCGATCTGCGACCTGACGATCGCGAGCGCCGAGCTCGGCAGGTTCAAGCAGACCGACGCCGACGTGGGCTCGTTCGACGGCGGGTACGGCAGCGCCTACTACGCCAAGCAGATCGGGCAGAAGTTCGCGCGGGAGGTCTTCTTCCTCGCCCAGGAGTACTCCGCGCAGCGTGCGTACGAGATGGGGGCCGTCAACGCCGTCGTCCCGCACGAGGACCTCGAGCGTGAGGCGATCCGCTGGGGCGAGATCATCCTCGGCAAGTCCCCGACCGCGATCCGGATGCTCAAGTACGCCTTCAACGCCGTCGACGACGGCATGGTCGGCCAGCAGGTGTTCGCGGGCGAGGCCACGCGGCTCGCGTACGGCACGGACGAGGCCGTCGAGGGGCGTGACTCGTTCCTCGAGAAGCGCAAGCCCGAGTGGACCGCGTTCCCGTGGCACTACTGATCTCCGGCGCGGCACGGTGAGCCGTCCGCTGGCCGCGGTGGGCACGTCGGACCCCTCCGCGGTGCTGCGCGCCCTGGAGGCAGCGCTCGCCGGCGGCCCCGCGCTGCTCCCCGTCGCCGAGGACGCTCCCGCGCTGCCGGAACCGGCTCCGGCCGACGTCCCGCAGCGGGTCGCGCTGGTGGTGGAGACGAGCGGCTCGACCGGCACCGGGAAGCGCGTGGCGCTGTCGTCGGAGGCGCTCCTCGCCGGAGCGGCCGCAGCGGACACCGCGCTCGGCGGCCCCGGTGGGTGGGTGCTGGCGCTCCCGACGCACTACATCGCCGGGCTCAACGTGCTCACCCGCTCGATCGCAGCCGGCACGACTCCCGTCGCGGTCGCTCCCGGGCACTTCGAGGCCGCGGCGTTCGCGGACGCGGCCGACCGGCTCGAGACCGGCCCGGCGGCACCACGGCGCTACACGTCCCTCGTCCCGGTGCAGCTCGCACGCGTCCTCGACGACGAGCGCGCGGTCCGGGCCCTCGCGGGGTTCGACGCCGTGCTCGTCGGCGGACAGGCCACTCCGGCGCCACTCCGGGAACGTGCGTCGGCGGCGGGTGTCCGCATCGTGACGACCTACGGGGCGAGCGAGACGAGCGGCGGCTGCGTGTACGACGGCGTCCCGTTCGGGACGGTCCGGACCGAGGTCGTCGACGGCGAACTGCAGCTGTCCGGGCCGATGCTCGCCGAGGGGTACCTCGGCGACGCCGAGCGCACGGCGGCGGCCTTCGTCGAGCGCGACGGCCGCCGGTGGTACCGCACGGGCGACGCCGCCGCGGTGACGGACGGGGTGGTCCGGGTGCTGGGTCGCCTCGACGACGTCGTGATCTCCGGCGGGGAGAAGGTGCCGCTCGGCCTCGTGGAACGGCTCGTGCGCGAACTGCCCGGGCAGGACGCCGCCGTGGTGACCCGCCGTGCCTCGGCGGAGTGGGGCGAGGTCCCGGTCGTGGTCACGGCGCACCCGGTCGAGCTCGACGTCGTCCGAGCGCACGTCGGCGCGGCGCTCGGACGGGCCGCCCGGCCGCACGCGGTGGTGGTCGTCGACCGCGTCCCGATGCTCGCGTCCGGCAAGCCGGACCGTCGGGCAGTCCGTGCCCTGGCCGACCCGACCGCCTGACGGGCCGGACCGGACCGCGGTGGGGGAGCCGTGCCTCCCGGCCCGCCCGCACCGACACGGGGCGGAACCAGCGGGACGACGCCGATACCATTGACGGTCGTGGCACGCACGAAGAACTCGACCCGGTCCCAGGGCCGCTCCGGCAACCCGGCGAAGGCCGCGGGGCCGGCGCGCACGAAGCGGAAGGCGACCGCGAGCGACTGGATCGGCGGAGCACGCCTCCGCACCCTCACGCTCGGCGTCGTCCCCGTCGTGATGGGCACCACCGTCGCGTTCGTCGACAGCGGTGAGCCGGGCGACTTCGGCAGCTTCCTCGGGAAGGACCACCACGCCCTCGTCGCGGTCCTGGCGCTCCTCGTCGCCCTGTTCCTGCAGATCGGCGTGAACTACAGCAACGACTACTCCGACGGTGTCCGCGGCACCGACGAGTTCCGCGTCGGCCCGGCGCGCCTGACGGGTGCCGGGCTCGCGAAGCCCCGGACCGTGCTCACGGTCGCACTGACGTTCTTCGGCCTCGCCGCGGTCTCGGGCATCGTCATCGTCGTGCTCACCCAGCTCTGGTGGCTGCTCCTCGTGGGGGCCGCCGCGATCGTCGCCGCGTGGTTCTACACCGGCGGCAAGAAGCCCTACGGCTACAACGCCCTCGGCGAGGTGTTCGTGTTCGTGTTCTTCGGGCTCGTGGCGGTCCTCGGCACGCAGTTCGTGCTCATCGGGCAGGTGACCCCGAGTGGCTGGGCCGCCGCCGTCGCGGCCGGGTTCTTCGCGTGCGCGGTGCTGATGGTGAACAACATCCGCGACATCGACGAGGACCGACTCGCGGGCAAGCGGACCCTCGCGGTCGTCGTCGGACGCGGTGTCGCCCGTGTGCTCTACGGCCTGTTCCTGATGCTGCCGTACGTGGTGCTGCTCTGGTTCGTGCTGCTCTACTTCCGCACGGGCTTCGCGTACTTCTCGCTGCTGCTCGCCCTGCCCGCGCTCGCGATCGGGGTGTCCTCGCGGAAGCCGCGCGAGCTCATCACGGCCCTGCAGCTGTCGTCGTTCGCGTCGCTGGCGTTCGGGGTCGTGCTCGGCGTCACCCTGGCCGTCCAGCCGTAGCCGGACCGCCGCGAGGCGTCAGTCCTGGTCCTGCTCGCGGTGCGCCAGGTGGCGGTCCGCGTCGGAGACCGGGCGCTCGGACGGCGCGTCCGAGTCGGCCGCGTCGACGAAGTCGTCCTCGAAGTCGGTGTCGGCGTCCCGCTCCGGCCGGACCCGGCGGTTCGCCAGGCTCTCCGTGACGTTCGCGCGGAGCTTCGTGAGCGCGATGTACGACACGAGCAGACCGACGAGCGCAGCGACGATCGTGGCCCAGTACCACGGCAGCGGCGTCAGGATCAGGAGCAGCGCCAGCGCCGCGGCGAAGATGCCGAGACGGGCCAGGGTGTAGACGAGCCACGCTTTCACCCGGCAAGTCTACGGAAGCGAAGTGAGCAGGCGCCCCACAGACTCCCGACCTAGACTCCGGCCATGGTCCGACTGTGGTTGATCGTCGTCGTGGCCGCCGTGGCGTTCACGGTGTACGCGGTGATCGACTGCGCCACCATGCCGCGGCAACGTGTCCGTTCCCTCAGCCGCGGCGTCTGGGTCCTCCTCGTGATCGTCCTCCCCGTCCTCGGCGGCGTGCTGTGGTTCCTGCTCGGCAGGTCTCCGGCGACCAACAGCGGTGGTGGCTCCGGGTACCGTGGACCCGAAGACGACCCGGACTTCCTCGGCGGCCCGCACGGCCCCGAGCGGCACCGCACGGACAAGGACCAGGACGACGCGACCCTCCGAGAGCTCGAACAGCAGTTCCGAGACCGAAACCGAGACCACCGTCACGACGACGACGGCCGCTCCGATCGCTGACGGCCCCGCCGGGTCCGGCAGCCCGGCGACCGACTTCGCGGTGGTCCTCCTCCGCGAACTCGCTCGAGCCGGCGTGACCGACGTGGTGGTCAGCCCGGGTTCGCGATCCCAGGCGCTGGCCCTCGCCGCGGTCGCCCTCGAACGAGCCGGGGGCATCAGCGTGCACGTCCGTCTCGACGAGCGCACGGCAGGGTTCACCGCGCTCGGGCTCGCCGTCGAGTCCGGCCGCCCCGCCGCGGTCGTCACCACGTCGGGCACCGCCGTCGCGAACCTGCACCCCGCGGTGCTCGAGGCGCACCACTCCGGCGTGCCCATGGTCGTCGTGAGTGCCGACCGGCCGGCGGAGCTCCGCGGCATCGGGAGCAACCAGACCACGGTGCAGCCGGGCATCTTCGGCCCGGCGGTCGCGTTCGTCCGGGACGTCGACGCGCCGACCGAGCACGGGGTGGACGCGAGCACCGCCGACACCGTCCGGACCCTCGTGCGGCAGGCGGTCGCCGCTGCTGCCGGGCACACGGGGCAGCCCGGCCCGGTCCAGCTCAACGTGGCGTTCCGCGAACCGCTGTCCGCCGGACTCGGCGCCGACGACGTCCGTGCCGTCCCGGAGGACGAGGTCGACCTCGCGTTCGCCGCACGCCGCGTGCACTCCGGTCTGCCGGTCGTCGAGCTGACGCCGGACGACGAGCCGGCGACGGTCGTCGTCGCCGGGCACGACGCCGGGCCGGACGCCGAGCGGATCGCGTGGGAGCTCGGTGCGCCGCTGATCGCCGAGGTGTCGAGCGGGGCGCGCTTCGGCCGGAACCTCGTCGTGGCCTACCGGGAACTCCTGCGGGACCCCGCCTTCGGTGGCGCCGTGCGCCGGGCCGTCGTGCTCGGCCACCCCACCCTGAGCCGTGAGGTGCCCGCGCTCCTGCAGCGCCCCGACGTGGAGACGTTCGTGGTGCGCGGACCGGGGGCCGACCCCTTCGATCCGGCCCGCGCCTCCCGAGCCGAAGCGGCGACCACCTTCGTCTCCGACGTCCGGGTGGCGGGCCGTACCCGCCCGGAGCACCGCGCCTGGGTCGGGCGCTGGGTGTCGGCGAGTCGAGCGCTGCTCGGGGACGGCGACGCGGGCCCCGACCTCGACGCGAAGCGGTCGAGCGACCGCGCCGAGCGGAACCGGTTCCTGCGGGACGAGGTCGCGCTGCGGCGCCGGCCCGTCGACCGGACCATGCTCGCCGACGCCGTGTGGGGTGCGACCTGGCCGCACGACCGGCTGGTCCTCGGTGCGTCGCAGATCATCCGCGTCGCCGACGGACACGTCCCGGGGAAGGCGATCCGCGTGCACGCCAACCGCGGGCTCGCCGGCATCGACGGGACGGTGTCGACCGCGCTCGGCATCGCGGCGGCGCTCGAACGGACGTCGGCCGCGGGCACCACGCGCGTGCTGCTCGGCGACCTCACCCTGCTGCACGACCTGGGCGCTCTCGTCACGGGGTCGGAGGAACCGAGGCGCCGCGTGCAGGTCATCGTGGGCAACGACGCCGGCGGTGCGATCTTCCGCGGGCTCGAGGTGGCGGAGACCACACCCGCGGCGGACATGCGGCGGATGATGACCACGCCGCAGGAGTTCGACCTCGAGCCGGTGGTGACGGGGCTCGGGTGGGAGTACCGGCGGGCCGCGACCTGGGGCGACCTGGAGCGGGTCCTGACCGATCCGGCCGAACGCGTGGTGATCGAGGTGCCCCTGGCCGACTGAACGGGTGGGCGGTCTCGGCCGCTCGGCTACGCGAGCGCGTCGGTGATCGGGCGGAACTTCAGACGCGTCTCCGCGACCTCGCGAGCGGGATCCGAACCGGCCACGATGCCCGCACCCGCCCACGCCCGGACGGTGCCGTCAGGGGTGATCTGCGCGCTGCGGAGCGCCAGCATCCACTCGCCGTCACCGTTCGCCCCGAGCCACCCGACCGGCCCGGCGTAGCGGCCACGGTCGGCACCCTCCAGCTCGGCGACGAGTCGCACGGCCACGTCCGTGGGTGTCCCCGCGACCGCGGCCGTCGGGTGGAGTGCGTCGGCGACGTCGAGCGAGGTCGTCCCCACCGGCAGGGTCGCCTGCACGTCGGTGGCCAGGTGCCAGAGGTTCGGCAGCTGCAGGCGGAACGGCTCCGGGTCGGCGCGGAGGTCCGACGCGATCGGTCGGAGTGCAGCGAGCAGGCTCTGGATCGCGAAGCCGTGCTCCTCGACGTCCTTCGCGCTCGCAGCGAGGGCCTCGGCCGCGGCCCGGTCGCTCGCGGCGTCGCTGCCACGGGCGGCACTGCCCGCCAGCACCCGCGCGGAGAGCCGCGTGCCGTCCGTCCGCGCCAGGGTCTCCGGTGTCGCCCCGACGAGTCCGTCGACCGCGAACGTCACGCACTGTGGGTAGGCCTCGGCGAGGTCGAGCAGGAGGGCGCGCTGGTCGGCGCCCCGGGGGAGGCGCCCGACGAGGTCACGGGCGAGCACGACCTTCTCGGCGTCGCCCGCGGTGATCCGGCGGACGGCGTCCGCGACCTTCTCGGCGTAGGCGACCTCGTCGATGCGGCCGGGCGCGAGCGGGACGGAGACGTGCGGGCCGACGTGCGGGACCGGGACGGACGTCCGCGTGAAGGCCAGCGGTTCGGGGGAGTCGGTCGTGTCGATCGCGGTGAGCCACGCCTTGCCGCGACGTCGACCGATCACCACACGGGGGACGACGAGGACGCTCGTCTCGGCGGAGTCGTCGGCGAAGGTGAACGCGCCGAACGCCACGAGACCGGTCCCGCGCAGCTGCACCGGGTCGTCGACCTCGGCGTCCTGCACGATCGTGCGCCACACGGCGGAGGCCTCGCGCATCCGCTCCGGCCCGCGGAAGGTGAACCGGAGGGCCTCCCCGATGCCGACGATGCCGTCGCCGTTCCGGACGAACGCGAGCGGACTGTCCCGGAGGGTGTGGCGGAGGACGGCGCCCGGATCGTCGAGGATCCGGGTCGAGACCGTCAGCGGCGGAGCCGCCGTGGTGGTTCGGGTCACGGCACGATCGTACGCTCCGGTGAACGCACGGCCGGGACCTCTAGGATGTTGCGGGTGAGCAGAGCGGACCTGAACAAGCGGCCGGACGAGGTGGCGGCCATGTTCGACGACGTCGCCGCGAAGTACGACCTCACGAACGACATCCTCTCCGCGGGCAACGCTCCGCTGTGGCGTGTCGCGACGGTCCGCGCGGTCGACCCCCAGCCGGGTGAGAAGGTGCTGGACATCGCCGCCGGCACCGGGACGAGCGCCGCTGCCTTCGCGAAGAAGGGTGCGGACGTCACCGCGCTCGACCTCTCGGCGGGCATGATCGCCGTCGGTCGCGAGCGGCACCCGGAGATCACCTTCGTCGAGGGCGACGCCGAGCAGCTGCCGTTCGACGACGACACGTTCGACGCCGTCTCGATCTCGTTCGGCCTCCGCAACGTGAACGACCCGATGCAGGCCCTCGGTGAGATGCTCCGCGTCCTGAAGCCCGGTGGCCGCGTCGTCATCTGCGAGTTCTCGACGCCGCCGCTCGCCCTGCTCCGCTTCGGCTACGGCGCCTACCTCAAGCGGGTGCTCCCCGGCGTGGCTCGGCTCTCGAGCAGCAACCCCGCCGCCTACCGCTACCTCGCCGAGTCGATCGAGGCGTGGCCGGACCAGCAGGTCCTCAGCCAGTGGCTCCGCGGCGTCGGGTTCACCATGGTCGCCTACCGGAACCTGACCGCCGGTATCGTCGCACTGCACCGCGGCCGCAAGCCCGTGGCGGGCACGGTCCGTGAGTCGGCCGCCCGTCGTGCGAAGGCGCGCCGTGAGCACCAGCACACCGGTGAGCAGCCGAGCATCGACCCGACCGACGCCTGACCGGTCCGTCCACCCCCGAACACGGAGCAGCACTTGAATCCGAGCGTCCCGGTCGCGCGTCGCGCACCGAGTCTCCGCGCGTCGCTGGGCATCGGCGAGCGACTGTTCGCCACGCCCGCCGAGCGGCGGTTCATCGCCGCGGTCGACGACGGGCTGCAGCTCGTCGAGCAGGGCCTCGAGGACGCCATGCGCTCCACGGACACCCTCGCCGACACCACCAGCCGGTACCTGCTCTCCGCCGGGGGCAAGCGGATCCGTCCGACGCTGACGCTGCTCATCGCGCAGCTCGGTGACGGCGTGACCGACGCCGTGGTGAAGTCCGCGGTGAGCATCGAGACGACGCACCTGGCGTCGCTCTACCACGACGACGTCATGGACGAGGCGCCCGTGCGGCGGGGCGTCCCGGCCGCCCACGTGACCTACGGCAACAACGTCGCGATCCTGACGGGCGACCTGCTCTTCGCCCGCGCCAGCCTCATCACGGCCGACCTCGGCACCGAGGGCATCCGCATGCAGGCGGAGACCTTCCAGCGCCTGTGCATGGGGCAGCTCCACGAGACCACGGGTCCGCAGCCGGACGACGACCCCGTCGAGCACTACATCCAGGTGCTCAGCGACAAGACCGGCTCGCTCATCGCCACCGCCGCGCGCGCCGGTGTGATGTTCTCCGGTGCCGACCGGTCCTACCTCGACGCGGTCGGGACCTTCGGCGAGAAGGTCGGCGTGGCGTTCCAGCTCGTCGACGACGTCATCGACCTCGCCCCGGCGAAGGACAAGACCGGCAAGATCGCCGGCAACGACCTCCGCGCGGGTGTCGACACCCTGCCGCTGCTGCAGCTCCGCCGCCTCGCCGCGACGGGCGCGCCGGACGCGGTCGACCTGCTCGGACGCATCGAGCGCGACGTGAAGGCCGCGCCGGACGACGTGGTCGACTCGGCGCCCTACCAATCCGCCGTGGCCGCACTCCGCGAGCACGAGGCCACCCGCGCCACCCGCGCCGTGGCGGTCCAGTGGGCGACCGAGGCGGTCGACGCGCTCGCGCCGCTGCCGGACGGCACGGTCAAACGGGCGCTCGTCCGCTTCGCCGAGTCCGTCGTCGAACGCAGCCGCTGAGCCGGCGGCACACCCACCGGGAGCACCCGACCCGAACGAAACTGGAGACGATCAGTGCCCACCCTCCGAGTCGCCATCGTCGGCGCCGGCCCCGCCGGCATCTACGCCGCGGACATCCTGCTGCGCGAGGCCCACGGCCACGACGTGTCGATCGACCTCTTCGAACAGCTCCCGGCACCGTACGGGCTGGTCCGGTACGGCGTCGCGCCCGACCACCCCCGCATCAAGGGCATCATCAACGCCCTCCGCGACGTGCTCGACCGCGGGGTCGTCCGGCTGTTCGGCAACGTGCGGTTCGGTGAGGACATCACGCTCGACGACCTCAAGCAGCACTACCACGCGGTGGTGTTCTCGACGGGGGCGATCAAGGACGCCGACCTGGACGTCCCGGGCGTCGATCTCGACGGGTCGTACGGCGCGGCCGACTTCGTGAGCTGGTTCGACGGCCACCCGGACGTGCCACGGACGTGGCCGCTCACGGCCGAGAGCGTCGCCGTCATCGGCAACGGCAACGTGGCCCTCGACGTCTCGCGCATCCTCGCGAAGCACGCGGACGACCTGCTGCCGACCGAGATCCCCGCGAACGTGTACGAGGGGCTCAAGGCGTCGCCGGTCACGGACGTCCACGTGTTCGGTCGCCGCGGTCCGGCCCAGGTGAAGTTCACGCCGCTCGAGCTCCGCGAGCTCGGTGAGCTGCGGGACGTCGACATGATCGTGTACGACGAGGACTTCGACCACGACGAGGCCTCGAAGACCGCCATCGCCACGAACAAGCAGGTCATGGTGATGAACCGGGTGCTCGAACAGTGGCGCACGCGCGAGACGGGGCAGGCGAGCCGTCGACTGCACCTGCACTTCTACGCGAAGCCCGTCGAGTTCGTCGGCGACGAGGGCGGCAAGCTCGCCGCCATCCGCTACGAGCGCACCCGGCCGAACGGCCAGGGCGGGGTCGAGGGCACGGGGGAGATCCGTGAGATCCCGATCCAGGCCGCATACCGCGCCGTCGGCTACTTCGGGTCGCCGCTGCCCGGGGTGCCGTTCGACGAGCGACACGGTGTCATCCCGAACCACGAGGGCCAGGTCCTCGACGACGACAACCAGCAGATCCCCGGTGTGTACGCCACCGGCTGGATCAAGCGCGGGCCGGTCGGTCTGATCGGGCACACGAAGTCCGACGCGATGGAGACCGTCCAGCACATCGTGAACGACCAGGCGAGCTGGTGGACGCCCACGGATCCCTCCGAGGACGCGATCCCGGCCCTCCTCACCGAGCGCGGCGTCGCCTACACGGACCTGGACGGCTGGCACAACCTCGACGCGCACGAGCTGGCGCTGGGGGCCGCGGAGGGACGGGAACGCATCAAGGTCGTCCCGCGTGACGAGATGGTCGACGTCTCGCTCGGTCGCGTCGGCGCTCCGGCCGCCGCTGCCGACCCCGCGGACGCGCGCACGAGCTGAGCGCCGTGACGAGCCCACGCCCCGCACCGCACGCCGCGCTGCGGGGCGTGTCCGTCCCGGCTGACCGCTCGCAGGGTGTCGACGTCGCCCGTGCGCTGGCACTCGTCGGGATGATGGCGACGCACGTCGGAGGGATCGCCGACCAGGTGGACTGGCCCGACCCGGGGACGTGGGCCGCCGTCGCGCACGGCCGGTCGTCGTCGCTCTTCGCCGTGCTCGCCGGTGTGTCGATCGGGCTGACGAGTGGACGGACGAGCCCTCCCGGACCGCCCGTGATCGGACGCGTCCGGGGCCGCCTCGCCGTCCGCGCCGCCGTGGTGATCGCGATCGGTCTGCTGCTGATGGCGCTCGACACACCCGTGTACGTGATCCTGCCGACGTACGGGGTGCTCTTCCTGCTGGCGATCCCCGTCCTGCGCGTGCGGTCCGGCCGGTTGCTCGTCCTGGCGGCCGCGTGCGCGGTGCTGTCACCCGTCGCGGCCCTCGTGACGGCGCCCGCCTTCGTCGGTGCCGGCACGTGGGAGGCCCAGCTCGGCCTCGTCTACCCCGTGGTGACCTTCCTGGCCTACGTCCTCGTGGGGCTTGCCCTCGTGCGAGCGGGCATCGGGCGCCGGCCGGTCCAGGTCGTGTCGCTCACCGTCGGCGCCGCCGTGGCCTCGGTCGCGTACGTCGTCGGGGTGGTGCTCGCGCCGGTGCCGGGTGGCGTGGCGTTGCTCCCCGGTGTGCCGTCCCCGGGGCGGGGGAGCACCCCGGCCGAGGCGCTGGCGCAGGTGCTGCTGTCCCCGCGCGACCACTCGTCGTCGATCGTCGACGTCGTCGGGACCGCGGGTGTCGCGGTGGTGGTGATCGCCCTGTGCATGCTGGTGTTCGACGGCCCGGGGCGCGTGCTCGGGCGTCTGGCGTCCCCGCTGGCCGCGGTCGGCGCGATGCCGCTCACCGTGTACGCCGGACACATCGTCGTGCTCGCGTTCCTCCCCGAGTTCCCCGCCTCGGGCGCGGCGTGGTGCTGGTTCGTCGTGGGGTCGGTGCTGTTCGCCGTGGTGTGGCGGTCGTTCCTCGGGCGCGGGCCGCTCGAACGCCTCACGGCGATGCTGACGCGGCTGGTGCCGGACCCGCGCTGACGGCCGGAGCGGGCCGCGCCGGACCCGCGCTGACCGCCGGCCGCGCTGACGGCCGGAGCGGCCCGCGCCGGACCCTCGCTGACCACCGGAGCGTCCCGCCCCGGGGCCGCGCTGACCGCCGGAGCCGACCCCCGCCGGACGCGCGCTGACGGACCGAGCCGACCCGCGCCTCCCGTCCGCTGCGCTACTGCAGCGCCGCGGTGAGCCGCGCCACGTTGTCGAGCACCTGCGACCGCCGCGGACGCTCGACCCAGTCGTCCAGTCCGAGCTCGAAGCTGTGCGCCTTGTAGGCGCCCTGCACCTCGCGCAGCGCGTCCACGAACCGGCTGCCGCGGACCATCACGGACACCTCGAGGTTGAGGCTGAACGACCGCATGTCCATGTTGCTCGACCCGATCACCGCGACGTCGTCGTCGATCGTGAAGTGCTTGGCGTGCAGGATCGTCGGGGCGCGGTAGAGCCAGATCTTCACGCCGGCCCGGAGCAGCCCCTCGTAGTAGGAGCGCTGCGCGTGCCAGGTCATGGCGTGGTCGCCCATCTCGCCGACGAACAGCTCGACCTCCACCCCGCGCTGCGCCGTCGTCGTGATCGCGTAGAGCATCGAGTCGTCCGGGACGAAGTAGGGCGAGGTGATCGACACCTTCTCCTGCGCGGAGTAGAGCAGGGCGTTGAACAGGCGGAGGTTGTTCTCGCCGTCGAAGCCCGGACCCGACGGGACCACCTGGCAGTCCAGGGCGTCGCCGCGGTCAGCACGCTGCACCGGGTCGCTCTCGCGGAGGAGCAGCTCGTCGGTCTCGCTGTACCAGTCGGTGACGAACAGGGCGTTGAGCCCGGCCACGACCGGACCCTCGAACCGCGCGAACAGGTCCTTGTAGACCATGCCCTTCTCGAGGTGCGACTTGAGGTCGTACGACTTGTCGATGAGGTTCTGCGACCCGGTGAACGCGACCGACCCGTCGATCACCATGATCTTCCGGTGGTTGCGGAGGTCGGGGCGCTGGAACTTCCCCTGCAGCGGCAGGAGCGGGAGCATCAGGTGCCACTCGATGTCCGCGCGGTCCATGAACGCCAGGGTCTCCTTGTACCCGGGGTAGCCGCGGCTGGCCCAGTGGTCGAGCAGGAAGCGCACGGTGACGCCCCGGGACCGGGCACGCGCGAGCGCGTCGAAGAAGGGGCGCGTCGTGTCGTCGATCGTCGCGATGTAGAACTCGACGTGGATGAACCGCCTGGCCTGGTCGATCGACCGGGTCATCTCCGCGATGGACTCGTCGTAGTCCGGGTAGAGCTCAGCGGAGTTGCCGCCGACGAGGGGCATCGCGCCCAGCTGACGGTTCAGCTGGGTGATGCTCTCGAACCACGGCGGCCACGGGTGGTCCCGGCGGACGCGCTCGATGCCCTCGGTCTGCTCGAGGATGTACGCGTTGATCTCGGTCTGCTTCTCACGCCGTGCCCGCGGCAGCTTCGTCGACCCGATGACCAGGAAGACGATGAACCCGATGTAGGGGATGAGGAAGATCGCCAGCAGCCAGGCCGTGGCGGTCTGGGGCTTGCGGTTGATCGGGACGTAGATGAGCGAGAAGACACGGATCGCCAGGTCCAGCAGGACCAGGAAGACCGTGATCGCGACGTTGAGCCAGTGCTCCACTGCGGTCGGCGGCGCGTCAGCGGAAGTTGATGAACTGCAGCGGCACGTCGAACTCTTCACCCTTGAGGAGCTGGATCGTGTTCTGCAGGTCGTCGCGGCTCTTCGAGGAGACGCGGAGCTCGTCGCCCTGGATCTGGCTCTTCACGCTCTTCGGGGCGTTCGCACGGAGGAAGGCGCCGATCTTCTTGGCGACGTCCTGCTCGATGCCGTTCTTGAACTTCACCTCGATGCGGTACTCCTTGCCCGAGGGGTAGGGGTCGCCAGCGTTGAGGCTCTTCAGGCTGATGTTCCGCTTGATCGCCTTGCTCTGCAGGACGTCGAGGACGGCCTTGGCGCGCTCTTCGGAGTTCGCCTTGATGAGGACGTCCTCACCGCTGAACGCGATCGACGCGTCGGCACCCTTGAAGTCGTACCGCTGGTCGATCTCCTTGGCGGCCTGGTTGAGGGCGTTCTCCGCCTCCATCTTGTCGACCTTGCTGACCACGTCGAAGGAGCTGTCTGCCATGCGGGACAGCCTACTGGGGGCCGGGAGGCGCGGTTCGGCCCCCGAGTGCGGGTGGCGGTCCCGAGGGGGTCGCGTCCCTCCGGTGGTCACGAGCACCGTCTCGGATCGGCTATGCTTTCATGCGCGCCTTCGGTTGGTGACCACACGGGCCGGGTGCGCACATGGCAAGTTACCCAAGCGGCCAAAGGGATCTGACTGTAAATCAGCCGGCGTAGCCTTCGGGGGTTCGAATCCCTCACTTGCCACACATCGGAACGGCCCCTGTCCACTGCGGACGGGGCCGTTCCGTTTCCGGCAGGCTGGTCGCATGCCCGAACTCCTCACACCGTCCCGGTTCGCCGACCTCGCCGAGTCGATCGCTCGCGATGCCGCCGCGCTCGCCGCCCGACGCCGATCGGAGGGGGTCGAGGTCGCCGACCGGAAGTCGAGCATCGTCGACGTGGTCACCGCCGCCGACCGCGAGGTCGAGGCCCTGATCCGCGCCCGCATCGCCGAGGCCCGTCCGGACGACGCCTTCTTCGGCGAGGAGTCCGGCACCGGCACCGGCACGAGCGGGATCACCTGGGTGGTGGACCCGATCGACGGCACGGTCAACTACCTCTACGGCAGCACCGAGTACGGGGTGAGCATCGGTGTCGTGCGCGGACCGGCGGATCCTGCGGCGTGGGAGCCGATCGCGGGCGTCGTGGTCGCACCCGCGACGGGCGTCGTGTACCGCGCGGCCGTCGGCGAGGGGGCAACGCGCGACGGTGCACCCTTGCACGTGGGGTCGCCGGCCTCGCTCGCCGAGACCCTGCTGGCGACCGGGTTCGGCTACACGGCCGATCGGCGGCGGCAGCAGGTCTCGGTGCTCGCCGGTCTGATCGGCGAGGTGCGGGACATCCGGCGCGGGGGAGCGGCCTCGCTGGACTGCTGCGCGGTCGGGGCGGGGACCGTCGACGCCTACTACGAGCGTGGGATCAACCCGTGGGACATGGCGGCCGGCTCGATCGTCGCCCGGGAGGCCGGCGCCGAGATCCGCATCTGGGAGGCCGACGGCGTCCGGTCGTTCCTGTTCGCGAGCCCCGCGATCGCGGACGACCTGAGCGACCTGCTCCGGCATCTCGAGGCAACCGTGCTCGGCGCCTGACACGCCCGCTCCTCCCTCTGGGGGAGCCGAGTGGTCACGAGCACGACTGGCGAGGCGGTAGCGGTCCTGCTAGCGTGCTCAGGTCCCGTTATCTGCTCGTTACCAAAACGAGCGCACCTCGCCCCGATCAGGATCAGCACCGAACGCATGCCCCACTCCTCCCTCCCGACCGCGAAGACCGACGACTCCGTGGAGGCGACCGCACCGGTCGTCCACCTGACACGACGGGCTCGCATCGAGGCGGAACGGGCGGCAGCGGCGGGGTCGGCCGGGGGACCGGGTGAGCGCGTCGAGCGGGCGACGGCCGTGGCGGAGGGGAGCCGCGCCTCCCGTCCGTCCTTCGACGAGCTGCTCGCCGCCGCTCCCGTGACGCCACCGGCGCCGGCATCACCGATCGACCTCGCGCCCGCCTCCCCGGCGATGCCCGCCTCGACCGCGTCGCCGGTCACGCCGCCCGCGCCGTCGTCGCCCGTCGTGGCGTCGATGCCCTCGGAGCCGACCCGCACCGTCGACCCGGACCCGGCCACGGCCACGGCCACGGCCCCGGCCGCTCCGGTCGCTGGCGCGGCTCCGGTCGCGGGCACGCGGGCGTCCACGGCTCGTCGCACCGCGCCCGTCCAGCACGTGGACCGAGCCACGCGGCACATCGCACGGACGGCGTCGGCCGCTTCCGCGGCGCCGGTGCCGCACGGCGCGTCGTTCCGCCGAGCCGCCTCGCGCGTGACCGCCGTCGGGGCGCTCCTGTTCGCCGCCGGGCTCGTCGTCTCCACCTCGTTGCCGGCACAGGCGTTCTTCACGCCGGAGCCGGGCTCGTCGGCGGACCGCGCGACCGCAGCCGGGGCGACCCAGTCGTTGCGGGTCGGCGCCGGAGCGACCGACGCGGAGACGAACCGAGACCAGTACACGGTGTCGTCCGCCACGCAGTACAAGAACGTCGACTCGTCGAGCTTCACGAACGACCCGAACGGCACGATCCAGTGGCCGTTCCTGACCGGCGTCCCGATCACCTCCGGGTTCGGCGGCCGGCAGGTCGAGGGCTGCTCGTTCTGCTCGACGAACCACATGGGCGTCGACTTCGCGCCGGGCGAGGGCACCCCCATCCGGGTCATCGCCGCGGGTACGGTCATCAAGGTCCAGGCGGACGACGGCGGCTTCGGCAACGACGTCTGGGTCCAGCACGACGTCGACGGGAAGCAGTTCGTCAGCGTCTACGGCCACATGGAGGACAACTCCTTCAAGGTGGTCGAGGGGCAGCAGGTCGAGGTCGGCGACGAGCTCGGACTGGTCGGCAGCACCGGCAACTCCACCGGTCCGCACCTGCACCTCGAGGTGCACGTCGACGGCGTCCCCGTGGATCCGCTGGCGTGGCTCCGGGCCAACGCGAACTAGCGGTTCCGCGCGGCGCGCCCGGGCGTCTGCGCCGGTTCCGGACCACGCTCGAGGGTCTGCTATCCTCGTGTGGTGCCGTTCGCGGCACATGCCCCGATAGCTCAGTGGTAGAGCACTTCCATGGTAAGGAAGGGGTCGTCAGTTCAATCCTGACTCGGGGCTCAGACCCGGAGCCGTAGTCGCTCCGGATCCATGGCGGGGTAGCTCAGTTGGTTAGAGCACACGGCTCATAATCGTGGTGTCGCGGGTTCAAGTCCCGCCCTCGCTACCGCAAGCCCGGCGACATGCTCGCCGGGCTTTCGTCGTTTCCGGGGCCGGGCAGCGGGCGGGCGGGCGGGCGTCGCGGGGCGCGGGCGCCGCCTGGCGCGCGCGGCGTCGAACCAGCGATCCGACATCGAACCGCCTGCGCGGCGTGGCTCGATGTCGGATGCGTGGTTCGACACCGCCGCCGCCCGCACACGCC
>NZ_JBQEPN010000016.1:38912-61006 GCF_052045775.1 Curtobacterium sp. 22159 | reverse complement strand
GTTCGACCGCGATGACCGTGCCCCGCGTCGGTTCGACCGCGACGACCGCCCCGAGCGCACGCCGTACGTCCCCGCCGACGACGTCAAGCTCGAGAAGCTCCAGGCCGAGGCGACCCTCGCTGCCGACGTCGAGGGCGTGACCTTCGCCGACCTCGGCATCGGCGGCAACATCTCCCGCACGCTCGCGGAGCTCGGCGCGGTCAGCCCGTTCCCGATCCAGGCGGCGACGATCCCCGACGTGCTCGCCGGCAAGGACGTGCTCGGCCGTGGTCGTACCGGCTCCGGCAAGACCATCGCGTTCGGCGCACCGCTCGTCGAGAAGCTCATGGAGAACGGCGGCGGCACCAAGCGCCGGATGGGTCGGGCCCCGCGCGCGCTCATCCTCGCCCCGACCCGCGAGCTCGCCCTGCAGATCGACCGCACCGTCCAGCCGATCGCCCGTTCCGTCGGGCTCTTCACCACGCAGATCTACGGCGGTGTGCCCTACGGCCGCCAGGTGGGCGCGCTCGAGCGGGGCGTGGACATCATCGTCGGCACGCCCGGCCGCGTGCAGGACCTCATGAACAAGGGGACGCTCGACCTGAGCGAGGTCGTCATCTCCGTGCTCGACGAGGCCGACCACATGTGCGACCTCGGGTTCCTCGAGCCCGTGCAGGAGATCCTCTCCGCCACGGCCGAGGTCACCCCGGAGGGCAAGCGCGCCCAGAAGCTCCTGTTCAGCGCGACGCTCGACGCCCAGGTCGCGTCGCTCGTCGAGCAGTTCCTGCACGAGCCGAGCGTCCACGAGGTCGCCGGTGAGGACCAGGCCTCGTCGACGATCGACCACCGCGTGCTCGTGGTGGAGCAGCGCCAGAAGGACCAGCTCCTCGAGGAACTCGTCGCCGGTGCGGGCAAGACGATCGTGTTCGCGCGTACCCGCGCCTACGCCGAACGTCTCGCCGACCAGTTCGAGGACGCCGGCATCCGCGCGACCTCGCTCCACGGTGACCTGAACCAGTCGCGCCGACAGCGGAACCTCCAGCTGCTCACGAGCGGCCGTGTGAACGTCCTCGTCGCGACCGACGTGGCGGCGCGCGGCATCCACGTGGACGACGTCTCGCTCGTCGTGCAGGCCGATGCGCCGGACGACTACAAGGCGTACATGCACCGTTCGGGTCGCACGGGTCGTGCCGGCAAGGAGGGCACGGTCGTGACGATCGTCCCGCGCGGCCGCCGCCGCAAGATCGAGGGCATCCTGGAGCACGCGGAGATCGAGGCCGAGCTCGTCGATGCTGCTCCCGGAGACGGGATCATCGCGGAGCTCGCCGCGCGCTGACCTGATCGCGAGCGCGTCCGGAAACGGGAGGCGNGCGCCTCCCGTGTCCCCGCGTCAGCGGTTGAAGAAGAGCAACCCGCGGACGTACCCGGCCTGACCGGCGTGCTGCGTGCAGTCGTCGAGGATGCTGACGAGCCGCGCCCCGCGCGTCACCGGCGGGTCCCACGCGTCGTCGACCACCGGGTCGAAGTCCTCCGGCGAGAGCGTGCCGACGTAGGCGACGGTCCGCTCGTGCACGGCCCGGAGGTACCCGAGCAGCAGCTCGGCGGAGGCGCGCACGCGGCCTACGTCGTCGCGCGACATGCCGTACCCGAGCGCCTCGGCCGGGAACGGCAGACCGAACCGCTCCACCCAGCCGTCGGCGGTCCACACCTGCTCGCTGCCCGCCAGGTCCGCGATCTGGGCGTCCTGCCCGCGCGCGATGTGCCACGCGAGCCAGGCGAGCGTGTTCGCTCCGGCCGCCGGGCGTGAGGCGAGTTGGTCCTCCGACAGGCCGTCGACCGCTCGCTCGACGGTCGAGGGCACGCGTGAGAACGCTTCGATGAGGAGTTCTGAGGGGGTCATGCGGGCAACGCTACGCGCGGCGCCCGACACACTCCGTCACGTCGTCCGGGGCGCTGCGTCGGATTCGACCGCAGCCGCGGTGACGGCTCGCGAGTGCCGGTCGAGCGCCTGCCCGAGCCGGTCGAAGGCCTCGGCGAGCCGAGCACGTTCGGCGGGCGGGACGACCTCCCGGAAGGCGTCCGTGTAGACGGCGCCGATCTCCCGCGCGACCTCGGACCCGGACGGGGTGAGGTGGAGGAGGATGCTGCGCCGGTCCTCGGGGTTCGGGCGGCGTTCGATGTGTGACCGCTTCTCGAGCCGGTCGATGAGCGAGGTCATGGCGCCGGTCGTCAGCTCGAGGTACTCCCCGGCCTGCTTCGGCGTGACGCCCTCGCCGTCGGCGGCCGCGAGGAAGAACACCAGCCGTGCGTCGGTGGCGTTGAGTCCGCGGGCGGAGCTCTCGTGGTGCAGGACGCGCGCGTGCTGGGTCTGCAGCAGCCGGAACGCCGTCGTCAGCGTCGCGAGGTCGCTGTCCGGGTCGGTCTCGGGGACGCCCACGATGGGGGATGCGGGCGCGGGCGGGAGTGGCTGGGCGGGGTCCGTGCGGGGGAGCGCGGGGGTGGTGTCCGTCATCGGGCGGCTCTTCTCGGGTGGTGATCGCGTGCGCGATCGGTGGGACGGCGGGGGCGTGCCGTCATGCTGCTCATCCAACAAGTATCTCAGTGATTGAAGTACCCCCAACAGTGGGGGTGTACCTTCCCTTGTGAGCCACACGGCGGCCAAGTAGCTTGATCGTCGTACCAATCACAGCGTCGTAGCGCGACCAACCACCGCGGGTCCGACGCCCCCATGGATCAGGAGCTCCGTCATGTCCCGTGTCACCCCTCGCGCCGCCCGTCTCGCGGCCTGGATCGCCATCCCCGCCGCGCTCGTGGCCTCGGGTGTCGTCGTCTCGACCGCGTCGTACTCGGCCTTCTCGGCGACCACCGTCAACCCGACGAGCAACTGGACCGCCGGCAGCGTCGCGCTCTCCGACGACGACAACAACACCGCGCTCTTCAACGCCACGGGCCTCAAGCCGGGCTCGACCGGTGCGAACTGCATCACGGTCACCTCGACCGGTTCGCTGCCGTCGACCGTGAAGCTCTACGGCACCAACGCCGCCACGACGAACGCCCTCGCCTCGAACATCAACCTGACCGTCGAGCAGGGCACCGGCGGCGGCTTCGGCTCCTGCACCGGCTTCACCCCCGCGTCCACGAGCGGCACGCTCTACAGCGGCACGGTCGCCGGTTTCGGGTCCGCGTCGACGAACTTCGCCACCGGGGTCGGGACCTGGGCCCCGACCGGCAGCGGCTCCGAGTCCCGCGTCTACCGCTTCACCTACACCGTCTCGAGCACTGCGCCGAACAGCGTGCAGGGCGGCACGGCGGCCCTCGGCTTCACGTGGGAGGCCCAGAACAGCTGAGTCGGCGCGACGGGGGTCCGAGCAGGGCTCCCGTCCGTCAGCTCGCAACGCGCTCCCGGTCGAAGGCAGTCATGGTCAGCATCGCAGTGCACGGTGGTCCCGCACCGCACGGCGCGCTCCACGACGCCGTCGACTGGGGGCGCGTCGTCGTCGCGACGGCTGCCCGTGGGGTGGTCGTGACCCTGCTCGGCCTCGCGCTCTGGGCGGCTGCGCCCGCGATCATCGGCTGGCAGCCCACCACGGTCATGACGGGTTCGATGGAGCCGCGGCTGACGCCGGGGGACGTCGTCGTCTCCCGTCCGGTGCCGTCGGACGAGCTCCGGACGGGCAAGATCCTGCTCGCGGACGACCCGGACCAGCCGGGCCACCTCCGGATGCACCGGTACGTCGCCGACGGTACCCACGGCACGATCGTCACGAAGGGCGACGCCAACCCGCAGCGGGACTCGACGCCCGTCGAACGGTCGGCGGTGCACGGGGTCGCGTTCCTGCGGGTGCCGTTCGTCGGGACGCCGGTCCTGTGGCTCCGCGACGGCGCATGGGTGCAGGTGGCGACGCTCGTCCTGGCCCTCACCGCGCTGCTCGCGCTCTGCACGGTCGACGGGTCGCTCCGCCGCCTGGCCGGGGCCAGCGGCGACGACGGAGGCGAGGACGGCGACGACGACGACGGTGACCGTGCGGGTGACGCCGGATCGGCGGTGCCGGATGACGGACTGGAGGCGCGGGACGGCGCCGCCACGCGCCTCCCGTCCGAGGCGCCGGGACCGTCGACGGTCGTGGACCGTCGCGCACTGCCACGGCTCCGCCGCCTCGGGGGAGCGGCAGCCGTCCTCGTGCTCGCGGCCGCCGCTGGTGTGATGCTCCCGGAGCAGGCGGTTGCCGCACCGTGGGCGAGGACCACGGCCAATCCGACGTCGACGTTCGGGGCCGGCACCGCGACCGCCGCGACGGCGGTGACGTGCACGGCGAACGGCGACGGTTCGGTCGACATCGGTTTCACGTACGGCGGCCCCGCTGCCGCGTCGTTCTCGGTGGTGAACACGAACGCCAACACGGTGCTGGCGACCGGTGCGGCCGGCAGCACCGCCCCGATCCGCGTGACCGGGTCCAGCATCCTCACGCTCGGGACCGTCGTCACGGTGAAGGTCCGGACGAACTGGGCGGGCAGCTGGTACGCCGACAGCACGGCGACCGCCCGCATCCAGACGGCGCTCGTCGGCACCACCCTCAGCTGCGCCTGAGTTCTCCACAGGGAACCCGCGGGGCACCGGGGGATGTCCGTGGGCGGCGCTACCGTGACCGCATGCGCATCCTGCACACCGGCGACTGGCACCTGGGCCGCACCCTGCTCGGTGCCGACCTGCTCGAACACCAGGCTGCGTTCCTCGACTGGCTCGTCGACCTCGTCCGCGCCCGCGGGGTGGACCTCGTCGTCGTGGCGGGCGACGTGTACGACCGGGCGATCCCGCCCGTCGACGCGGTCCGGATGCTCTCCCGCGCGCTCGAACGCCTCGCCCGGACGACCACGGTCGTGATCACCCCCGGCAACCACGACTCCGCCGCGCGCCTCGGGTTCGGATCCGGTGTGGACCCGCGCGTCCGCATCCTCGCGGAACCCTCGGGGATCGCCTCCCCGGTGCTCGTCGACGACGCCGACGGGCCGGTCGCGGTCTACGGTATCCCGTACCTCCACCCGGACCTCACGCGGTACGCGCTCGCCGCCGTGCCGGACGAACCGCTCGCCCGGTCGCACCAGGCCGTGGTGGGCGCAGCGATGGACCGCGTCCGTGCCGACCTCGCCCAGCGCCCCGGCACGCGCAGCGTCGTCGTGGCACACGCCTTCGTCGGCGGCACGGAGCCGAGCGACAGCGAGCAGGACATCCGGGTGGGCGGGGTGGACCGCGTCCCCGAGTCCGTCTTCGACGGCGTCGACTACGTGGCCCTCGGCCACCTGCACGGGCCGCAGCGGGTGGGCAGCGGCGACCGGCTGCGGTACGCCGGTTCGCCGCTCGCGTTCTCCTTCGGGGAACGGCACCAGCAGAAGTCGGTGACCGTCGTCGACCTCGACGCGTCCGGCGCGGTGACGGTGGACCTCGTGCCGACGCCCGTCCCCCGCCGGCTCGTCGACGTGCGCGCGAGCATCGACGACATCGAGTCCGGTGCGCACCGGGGCGCTGCGGACGCCTGGGTGCGGGTGGCCGTGACCGACCCCGTGCACCCGGAACGCATGTACGCGCGGGTGAAGGAGCACCTCCCGCACGCCCTCGCGATCACGCACGAACCGGCGGAACGCACCGAGCGCGCCGCAGCACGCGCCGTGTCGGCGACGTCCGACCCGGTCGAGGTGGCGGCGGACTTCGTGGCCTTCGCGACCGGTGCCGCGCCGGACGACGACGACCTCGCGATCCTGACCGAGGCGTACGAGGCCGCGGCGTTCGCGATCCAGCGGGCAGGGGACCGCTGATGTACCTCCACCGTCTCGAACTCCGGGCGATCGGCCCCTACCCGGACGTCGTGTCGATCGACTTCGCCGCACTCGCCGCCTCCGGGGTGTTCCTGCTCGAGGGGCCGACCGGGTCCGGCAAGTCCACCATCATCGACGCCGTCGTCTTCGCCCTGTACGGCAAGCTCGCCGGAGCGGACGCGAGCGACGACCGGTTGCACAGCCAGCACGCCGACCCCTCCGTCGAGCCGTACGTCGAGCTCGTGTTCGAGACGAGCGCCGGCGTCCACCGGGTCCGGCGCACCCCGCAGTACGACCGTCCGAAGCAGCGGGGGTCCGGCACGGTGAAGCAGCAGGCGTCGGCGCAGCTGTTCCGGCTGGCCGACCCGTCCGACGCCGTCGGGGAACCGATCTCCTCGCGCATCCCCGAGGTCGGCGCCGAGATCGCCCGCATCGTCGGGCTGGACCGTGCACAGTTCCTGCAGACCGTCGTGCTGCCGCAGGGCGAGTTCGCACGGTTCCTGCGCTCCCCGGGCGAAGAACGCCGGAAGCTCCTGCAGTCGCTGTTCGGCACCGAGGTGTACGACCGCACCGCCGACGAACTGGCTGCCCGCCGCCGTGCGGTGCAGGCCGAGGTCGAGCAGGCCGACGCCCGCGTGCGGGACGCCCTCAACCGTTTCGCCCAGGCCGCCGGTGTCGACGACCCCGACGAGTCGTCGGTCGCGTCCACGGTCGTCTCCCTCCGCAGCGCCGCCGAGGCAGCCGAGGCCGACCGGTCGCGCGCGGCCCGGGCGGCAGCCGTGGCGGCGGAGCACGAACGGACGGTCGTCGCACGCGCCACCGCCCTCGAACGTCGGGCGGCACTGCTCGGTCGACGGGCGCTCCTCGACGAGGGCGCGGACGCGGTCGCGGCGGCACGTACCCGCATCGCACTCGCGGAACGAGCCGCACGGGTCGCGGCGGTCGCCGACGGTCTCGACGCAGCGCGTGCCCGCGCGGACGGAACCAGGGCCGCCGCTGCCGCGCTCCGCGAGCAGTACGGCGTGACCGCCGACGGCGACGCCCTCGGACAGCAGCGTGCCGCCGTTTCGGAGTGCCTCGCGTCGGTCCGCCACCTCGTCGTGGTCGAGGACGGCATCCCCGCTCGTCGCCGGGCACTGACGGACGCCGCTGTGCAGCGGGAGCGGCTCACCGCCAGTCTCGTCGAACTCGATGCCGCGCTCGGCACCCGCCCCGACGAACGGGCCCGACTCGTCGAGGACGCCCGCGCCGCCGCCGAGGTCGCTGCCGGGGCCGAGGCCGCCCGGCTGGAGGTCGAGCGCGTCGACCGGCTCCGTACGGACCTCGCCGCGCGCGCGACGAGCGAACACCGGGTCGAGCGCGCCGAACAGACCGTCGCCGTCGCCCGGACCACCGCCGACGAACTCGTCCGAGCCGAGCAGCAGCTGCGGGAACGCCGGATCGCCGGCCTGGCCGGTGAGCTCGGCGCCGCGCTGACCCCGGGCGACGCCTGCCCCGTGTGCGGCGCCACCGACCACCCGGTCGTGGCCATCCCGCAGGACGACCACCCCACGACGGAGTCGATCGACGCCGCAGCCGCGCGAGCACGCCGTGCGGAGCAGGACCTGGCGGACGCCGCCACGCTGCTGGCCGTCGAGCGTGCAGGACTCGCTCGGCTGGTCGAGCTGCTGGGCGACACCGACGCGGCGACGGTCGACGCCCTCGCCGTCGCGGCCGACGCCCGCGTGCGCGCCGCCCACGACACGTCCGTCCTCGTGCGCGAGCTCGAACTGCAGCGCGCTGCCCACGACGAACAGACCCGTGCGCTCGAACGGCAACGGAACGATCTCGACGCCGAGCGGGCAGTGCTCGCCGGAGCCGCGGAGGCCGACGGGGAACGGCTCGAGCAGGACGTCACGGCGGTCGAACGGGCCATCGCCCGGGTCGCGGAACACCTCGTCGACGCGCCGGAGTCGCTCCGGGCAGGTGTTGAGCAGCTCGACACGCTCGCTGACCACTTCGAGGCCGTCGCCCGGGCGGACGACGCGTCGTCGGTGGCCGAGGAAGCCCTGCAGGACCGCGTCGCCGAGGTGGCACGCGTCCTCGCAGAGCAGGAGTTCGACGACGTCGAGACCGCGCGCGGCGGCATCCTCGAGCCGGCCGACGCCGAGCGACTGCGGGCCGACGTGGCGAACGCCGACCGGGAGCGCGCGATCGTCGACGCCGGACTCCTCGAACCCGCCGTGGTGGCCGCGGCGGACGACGACCGAGAGCGGCTCGACGTGGAAGCCGCCCGGGCCGAACGCGACGCGAGCGCCGCGGCAGCGGAAGCCGCGACGCGGGTGGCGACCTCGGCCGCGGACCGGGCCGATGCATCCGAACGGTGCGCGCTCGACCTGGCGACGGCGGTGCGTGGGCGGGACGACACCTCCGCCCGGAGCCGCGCGATCGTGCGGCTGGCCGACGTCGCGGCAGGTGTGCCCACGGTCAACCCGAGCGGCATCACCCTCGGCACCTACGTGCTCATGCGCCGCTTCGAGGACGTCGTCGCGGCGGCGAACGACCGGCTCCGTGCGATGCTGGCCGGTCGGTTCACGCTCGAGACCTCCGACGAGCGCGAGTCGGGGTCCCGGGCACGTCGCACCGGTCTCGCGCTCGCCGTGCACGACCAGACGACCGACACCGTCCGCGACCCGCGGAGCCTCTCCGGCGGGGAGACCTTCACCGTGTCCCTCTGCCTGGCGCTCGGTCTGGCCGACGTCGTCCAGGCCGAGGCCGGTGGGGTCGCCCTCGGCACCCTGTTCGTCGACGAGGGCTTCGGCACCCTCGATCCGGAGACGCTCGACGACGTGATCGGACAGCTCTCACGGCTGACCGCCGGCGGCCGTCAGGTCGGGATCGTCAGCCACGTCGAGGAGCTCAAGCAGCGCATCCCGGAGCGGATCGCGGTGCGGCGGACGGCCGACGGCGCGTCGCGGGTGACGACCACCGTCTGAGACTCGGCGTCGAGGCGGCGGGACGCCGGTGCGGCGGGACGCCGGTGCGGCGGTGCGGCCGGACGCCGGTCAGGGCGAGGGCGACACGTCGACGGTGCCGTCGGGTGGCGGCAGGATGTCCGCCGCGATCCAGGGGAACACCCACGTGAACAGCACGAAGACGATCGCGGCGAGGAGCACGAGCAGCTCGATCACCTTGAGCACGGCCGGGCCCGGCAGGATGCGCCAGACGAACGGGAAGATCACTTCGTCGTCTCCGAGAGTTCCTTCGGCGTGCCCTCCGACGCGGGCATCCAGTAGTCGAGCTTGGCGTGCGTCACGTACCGCTCCTTGGCGGACCACATCGGGTGGCAGGCCGTCAGGGTCAGCCAGCGGTCGTTGGCGGTGGGCTGCACCCCGGGCTTGTTCGGTACGGGGGCGATGGTCTCGACGTGGTCCGGCGTGACGATCTGCGAGTCGGTGACCTTGTAGACGTACCAGACGTCGAACTTCGTCTTCGCGTCGGAGACGCGCACGACGACGGCGTCGCCCGTCTTCAGCTCGGCGATCTGGTTGAGCGGCTTGCCGTAGGTCACGCGGTGCCCGGCGACGGCGAAGTTGCCCTCGGCGCCCGGCATCGCGGTGTCGACGTAGTGGCCGAGACCGATCGTGTTGAGGACCTTCTCGCGGTCGGTGCCCTCGCCGATGGGTCGCTTGTAGTCGTTGCCGAACCGCGGGATCTGCATCGTGCCGAACACGTCCGTGATCGCGGGTGGCTCGGCGAGCACGGGCGCGGGGCCGCGGTGCTCCGTGCCGACGAGCTTGCTCGTGGGCTTCTGGTCGAGCGTCTGCACGAGCTTCGTCTGCTCGTTCACGGCGACGACGTCGGTCCACCACGCTGTCCAGGCGACGTAGAGGCCCGTGCAGGCACCAGCGATGATGAGGAGCTCGGCGATGAGCGAGACGATCGCCCCACCGACGGTCTGTCGACGCCGGGGTGCCGGACGCGCGCCGCGGCGAGCACCGTCGTGCCGGTCGCGGCGCGACGGGAGTGTCTCGTGTACGGTCACGGGGCTCCTGATCCGGGGTGGGTGGTCGGACAGGTCTATCAGATCACGGTGACGCCGTCGTGACGAGGTTGTCCACAGGACCGTTACCGTGAGGAGATGCAACCCGTCCTGCGCACCTTCACCCCGGCGGACACCGAGGCCGTCGTCGCCCTCTGGGAGGCCTGCGGGCTCGTCCGCGCGTGGAACGACCCGCGACGCGACATCGCCCGGAAGCTCACCGTCCAACCGGAGTTGTTCCTCGTCGCCGAGGACGTGCAGGACCCGGAGCGTCCGGTGGTCGGTGCGGGCATGGCCGGGTTCGACGGACACCGCGGCTGGGTGAACTACCTGGCGGTGCGACCGGACCTGCAGGGCTCGGGGCTCGGCCGGGCGTTCATGACCGAGTTCGAGCGCCTGCTCACCGAGCTCGGCTGCCCGAAGCTCAACCTGCAGGTGCGGGCCGGCAACGAGCAGGTCATCGGGTTCTACGAGTCGCTCGGCTACGAGCCGGACCACACCGTGTCACTCGGGAAGCGGCTCATCCCCGACGCCTGAACTCCGGGATCCCCGAAGCGCCGCGCGCCTACGACAGCGCGAGCCCGACGGACGCCGCGACCGCGAGCACGATCCCGGTCCACTGCACGGCCGTGAGGCGCTCGCGCAGCACCACGCCGGCGAGGACGACGGTGCCGATCGGGTAGAGCGCGTCGAGCACGCTGATCACCGGCAGCGTGGTCGGGTCGTCGCTGGCGTGCAGCCCCGCCTGGATGAAGACGTTGGCCAGCGCGTCGAGCACGCCGCATGCCAGCACCGTGAGCAGCAGGGCGACTGACCCGTGCCGGACGCGCTCGCCGTTGTCGGCATCGGGATCCCCCGACGCGGTCCGAGTCCGCGCCACCAGTCCCGAGACGACCGCGGCGACGCCGAGCAGCAGCGCCTGCAACACCCGCGCGGCGATCAGCGGCGCGACCCCCGAGTCGGACGGGGTCATGTCGTAGGCGAGCACGATCCCGCCGAAGCCGCACCCCGCGACCGCCGCGGTGACGACACCGCCGAGCGTGACCCGCGCACCGGAGGAGTCCCGGACGGCCGCGACGAGGACGACCGCGACCACCGCGACGACGAGTGCTGCGACCGCGAGCGCGGACAACGCCGTCCCGCGGGCCACCGCCACCAGCACGGGCACCACGGCGGCGAACACCGCGGTGAGCGGGGACAGCACGCTCATCGGCCCGATCGCCAGCGCGCGGTAGAGCAGCAGGACGCCCACCCCGCCGGACGCCCCGCCGACGGCTCCCCAGAGCACCGCCGCCGGGGTGAACGCGCCGCCGACCAGCACGAGCCCGAGCAGCAGCGGCACGATCCCCACCGCGGCGGCGACCGCGGCGACCGTCACCGCACGGACACGTCGGGAGGCGAGGCCGCCCAGGAAGTCGGCGAACCCGTAGACGAGGGCGCCGGACAGACCGAGGACGACGGTGAGCACGGCTCCCATCCTGCCCGTCCCGGTACCCTGCGTCACGTGAGCGTTCCCTACCACCGGCTGCCCCGCGTCGACGCACGCTGGAGGTGGTGGCGCCCGCTCGTGGCCCTCGCCGTCCTGGGCGGCTGGTACGTCCTGACGCAGGTCCTCATCGTGTTCGGCTTCATCATCCCGATCGGCCGCACCGGCGGGGTCGACGCGGTGATGGACTTCCAGCGGAAGCTCCAGGACGCGGCGCTCGACCCGACCGATCCGCTCGTGATGTCGGTCTCGCTCGTGTCGCTGGTGGTGCTCCTGCCGGGCATCCTGCTCGCGGTGAGGATCGCCGGCATCGGTCCGGCGAACATCCTGTCGTCCACGCGGTTCCGGGTGCGCTGGCGGTGGACGGCGTGGTGCCTCATCCCGACGCTCGTCATCGCGGTGATCATGTTCCTCACGCAGACGGCGGGCATGTTCACGTTCCGCGGCGGCTTCGGGTGGGACCACGCCGCGATCGGGCAGTCCACCGTCACCCAGACGACGCTCGTGACGACGATCGTCCTGGTCGTCGTGCTCGTGCCGTTCCAGGGAGCGGCCGAGGAGTACGTCTTCCGCGGGTTCCTCATGCAGACGATCGGCTCGTGGATCCCGGTGCGCATCGTGGGCACGGTCGTCGCGGTGGCCGTCTCGACCGTCGTGTTCGCGCTGCTGCACATCCCGAACGGCTACAACGTGTGGGGCATCCTCGACGTCGGGTCGTTCGGGTTGATCGCCGCGATCATCGTGCTCCGCACGGGCGGCATGGAGGCCACCGTCCTCCAGCACGCCTTCAACAACATCATGATCTTCGTCGTGCAGGCGCCCGGCTGGTCGCACATCGACCTGTCGTCGCAGGACGCGAACGGCTCGCCGGGCGGCTGGCTCATCACACTCGGGACCTCCCTGCTCTACTGGGGCATGGTCGAGGTGCTCGCACGGTGGCGCCGTCTCGACCGACGGTTCGCCGGACACGAGGCACCGCGCTTCCGCGGCACCCCGCCCGTCTGGGCCGGCGGTCGACGGTGGTTCCGACCTGGAGGCGTGGGCTGGGCGAGCGCGCCGGCGCGCCTGGACGAGGTGGCCGCGGACCGTCAAGCGGGGTCGGGCGGCCCTGTGGAGAGCACGGTGGGTGTCGCCGGTCGCCCGTAGGCTCGAGGCATGAGCACCACCCCCGCGCCCGCCGCCGCGTCTGCTTCGCGTGCCGCGGCGCTCGACGTGCTCCGCCGGGTCTGGGGCTACGACGACTTCCGGGGCCAGCAGGCGGCGATCATCGACCAGGTCGTCACCGGCGGGGACGCCCTGGTGCTCATGCCGACCGGCGGTGGCAAGTCGCTCTGCTACCAGGTGCCGTCGCTCGTGCGGGACGGCGTCGGCGTCGTCGTCTCGCCGCTCATCGCCCTCATGCAGGACCAGGTCGACGCCCTCGCGGCGAACGGCGTCAGAGCCGCGTTCCTCAACTCCACCCAGGGCCCGGACGAGCGCGCGCGGGTCGAGCGGGCCGTCGTCGCGGGCGAGGTCGACATGCTCTACCTCGCACCCGAGCGGCTCCGGCTCGAGTCGACCCGCGCCCTGCTCGACCGCGCCCGCATCGCCCTGTTCGCCATCGATGAAGCACACTGCGTCGCCGAGTGGGGGCACGACTTCCGCCCCGACTACCTCGAGCTGAGCGTCCTGCACGAGCGCTGGCCGACCGTTCCGCGCATCGCCCTGACGGCGACCGCGACGCCGCAGACCCACCGCGAGATCTCCGCCCGGCTCGGGCTCGACGACGCGGCGCACTTCGTCGCGGACTTCGACCGCCCGAACATCCAGTACCGCATCGAGCCGAAGACCGGCGCCCTGCAGCAGCTGCTGACCTTCATCCGCACCGAGCACAGCGGGGACGCCGGCATCGTCTACTGCCTCTCCCGCAACTCGGTCGAACGCACGGCCGCGGCACTCGCCGAGCAGGGCATCCCGGCGCTGCCGTACCACGCCGGGCTCGACGCCAAGGTGCGGGAACGGAACCAGTCCACCTTCCTGCGCGAGGACGGCGTCGTGATGGTCGCCACGATCGCGTTCGGCATGGGGATCGACAAGCCCGACGTGCGGTTCGTGGCGCACCTCGACCTGCCCAAGTCGGTCGAGGGCTACTACCAGGAGACCGGTCGCGCCGGCCGCGACGGGCTCCCCTCGACGGCCTGGCTCGCGTACGGGTTGAACGACGTCGTGCAGCAGCGCCGCATGATCGACCAGTCCGAGGGCGACGCCGCGCACCGTCGGCAGCTCAGCGCGCACCTCGACGCGATGCTCGCCCTGTGCGAGACGATCGAGTGCCGCCGGGTACGGCTGCTCGCCTACTTCGGGCAGGACTCCACGCCGTGCGGCAACTGCGACACCTGCATCGCCCCGCCCGAGTCGTGGGACGGCACGGTGCCCTCCCAGAAGCTGCTCTCGACGGTGGTCCGCCTCGAGCGCGAACGCGGTCAGCGGTACGGCGTCGCGCACCTCGTCGACATCCTCGTCGGCAAGCAGTCGCCCCGCGTGCAGGAGCTCCGACACGACTCCCTCGCCACGTTCGGCATCGGGACCGACCTCAGCGAGGGGGAGTGGCGCGCGGTCGCCCGGCAGCTGCTCGCGCAGGGGTACGCGGCCGTGTCCGGCGACGGCTTCGGCACCGTCGTGCTGAGCCCCACGAGCGCCGACGTCCTCGCGGGCCGCGTCACCGTCCTGATGCGCCGCGATCCGGTCAGGGCACCCCGCGCCGGACGTGCCCGTCGCTCGGTGGTCACGGACATGCCCCAGGAAGCCGTCGGGCTGTTCGAGGCCCTGCGCGCGTGGCGTGCAGCGCAGGCCCGCGAGCAGGGCGTGCCGGCGTACGTGGTCTTCAACGACGCCACGCTCCGGGGCATCGCGGCCGTGAAACCCGCCGATGAAGACCAGCTCGCCGAGATCTCTGGGGTCGGCGGGACGAAGCTCGAACGCTACGGCCGAGCCGTCCTCGACGTCGTCGCCGCTGCCGACTGACCGGCACATGCCGCTCCGGGCATGTGGTCGATCGGGCGGTCACTACACTCGGAACCTCCCGTCACGAGGAGGCCCGGGTGTCCGGTTCGACGAAGTTCACCACCACGCTGAGCCGTGCGGTGGTGACGCCGCTGGCCCGGATGCTCTGGCGGCCGCGGGTGATCGGGCGGAAGAACGTCCCGAAGCGCGGGCCGGTGATCCTCGCGAGCAACCACCGCTCCTTCATCGACTCGCCGGCGATCACGCTCATGGCGCCGCGGAAGGTGTCGTTCCTCGCCAAGCAGGAGTACTTCACCGGGACGGGGTTCCGCGGGGCGGTGTCCCGAGCGTTCTTCGGCGGCATCGGCGCGATCGGCGTCGAGCGTGGCGCGGGCTCGGCGGCCCAGCACGCTCTCGACCTGGGCCTGGAACGACTCGAGGCGGGCGAGGCCTTCGCGATCTACCCCGAGGGGACGAGGTCCCTCGACGGCCGTCTGTACAAGGGCCGGACGGGTGTCGCCTGGCTGGCGCTGACGAGCGGCGCGCCGGTGGTCCCCGTCGCGCTGACCGGCACCGAGGACGTGCAGCCGGTCGGGTCGCGTGTGCCGAAGCTCGCGAGGGTCACGATCGAGTTCGGAGCACCGCTCGACCTGTCCGGGTTCGGCGAGGCGTCCTCCGGCCGTGCTCGTCGGCACGCGACCGATGCGGTGATGGCGGCGATCCAGGAACTCAGCGGCCAGGAGCCCGCGAACGCGTACAACAACCCGCCGGCCACGATCGTCGAACGAGTCCGCCAGGCACTGCGGCGGGACGACCCGACGGAGGCCGTCCAGCCCGACTGAACGAGCGGCTACCGAAATTGGCATTGCACATTCGATATATTGCTGCTTGAATGGAGGTGTGCCCAGGGGCACACCCTCCACGCGGTCCGACCGAGAACGGGCCGCTCCGACCTCCTCACCGGAAGGCAAGCAGCATGTCCTCCACGCCGCTCTTCGACTCCATCGCCCGCCGCTCCGAGCGCACCCCCGCCGCCTCCGCCACGGTCCTGCCCGCGGCTGCACCGGCCCCGACGTCGCCGTTGTCGGCACCGGTCGCCTCGGCGGACGTCGTCCCCGCCGCCCTCGTCGCGGCGATCGACGAGATCCCGGGCCGGGTGGTCGCCGCGACCGCCGGTGTGGTCCGCGTCGACACCGAGCAGCTCGCCCTCGTCGAGGCCGTCGCCGACGCGATCACGCGCGCCGTGGTCGATGCCGTGGCGATCGAGCTCGAGCGCATCACCCGCGACGGCGTCGTCCGCGCCTGACCACGGCTCCCGATGACCACGACGACGAACGCCCTGCCGATGCGCCCGCGCGGTGCTGCCGCCCGAGCGACCGCGGCCGCACCCGGTGCGTACCCGACGCGCCGAGCACGCCGCGCCGCCGAGGCGGCAGCACTCGGCTCACACCCGGCCGCAGCTGCGGCCTCCGCGGTGCCGTACGTCGTCCCCGCCCCGTCGAGCGGCACCGTCGAGCCACACGGCGCTCGACCCGAGGCCGGTGCGGGGCGGACCGAGCCGACCCGCGCCTCCCGACCCGCACCCGCCGACCTGCCGCGCCGACGTGATCTGCGAACCGCGCCCCGGAACTCCGCTCGGACCGGACTCGGGCGGACGCTGACCCAGGTGGTCGGCCTCCCGATGCGCTCCGTCGGGGCCGCCCTGGCATCGGCGAAGGCCGTGCCGGTGACCGCCACCGCGGTCGTCGCGTGCCTGGTCGTCTCCGTCGCCACCCCCCAGACGGCGATGGCTGCGAGCGCGCACGCCCCGCGCTCCGCGGTCGCCGGGCAGGAGTACACGGCCGCGGTGCTGTCGTCGGCGACCGTCCAGCGCGACGCCTTCGCGATCGGCCGCGTCCCCGACCGGGCGGCCGACGAGGCGCCGTCCCCGGGCGAGCGCGCAGTGTCGGGGGCCCGCCCGGTGGCCGGGTCGATCCCCGCCGCGGGCGGCTTCGGCTCCCGGCTCGTCCGTGGGTGCTCGGCGTGTTCGACCGACCACCAGGGACTCGACTTCGCTGCCCCCACGGGGACGGCCGTCGTGGCCGCGATGGCCGGGCGCGTGGTGTCCGCCGGTGTCTCGGGCGGGTACGGCAACCAGATCCTCCTCGAACACGCCGACGGCACCCGCACCCGGTACGGGCACCTCTCGCGCATCGGTGTGCGGGTCGGTCAGACCGTGACGGTCGGGCAGCGGATCGGCGACGTCGGGAGCACGGGTGTCTCCACCGGGTCGCACCTGCACTTCGAGGTCATCGTCCGTGGCACGCCGGTCGACCCCGCGGCCTGGCTCGCCCATCGGGGCTTGCTCTGACGTCGAGCGCGTAGCGTCGGGTGCGCGGCGGCACGGTGCCGACGCAGGGACGGAGAAGCGCGTGCGGGTGAGTGTGCTGGGGACAGGGACGATGGGGGCTGGCGTGGCGGCATCGCTGCTCCGGGCGGGCCACGAGGTCACGGTGTGGAACCGGAGCGCCGAGAAGGCAGAGCCGCTCGGGGAACGCGGTGCGACCGTGGCGACCGATGCGGGTGCGGCGGTCGCCGAGGCGGACGTGGTCCTGCTCACGCTGTTCGACACGGACGCGGTCGTCGACGTGCTCGAGTCCGCAGCGGGCGAAGCGCCGACGGACGCCGTCTGGGTGCAGTGCTCCACGATCGGGGTCGCCGGCACCGAGACGGTCGTGCAGCTCGCCGGCAAGTACGGCATCACGCTGGTCGAGGCGATGATGCTCGGCACGAAGGCACCGGCCGAGCAGGGAACCCTCACGATGCTCGCCGCGGGACCGTCCGACGTGCTCGACCGGATCGACGCCGTCCTCGACGCCATCGGTGCGAAGACGGTCCGTGCCGGTGAGCAGGTCGGCGCCGGGACCGCACTGAAGCTCGCGGCGAACGCCTGGATCGCGTCGATCACCGCGGCCACGGGGCAGTCCCTCGCGGTCGCCCGCGCGCTCGGGCTGGACCCGGAGCTCTTCCTCGAGGCGATCGACGGCAGTGCGAGCGACTCGGCGTACGCCCACACGAAGGGCAAGGCGATGATCGACGGCACGTTCCCCGCCCAGTTCGCGCTCGACGGACTGCGCAAGGACATCGGCCTCATCACCGATGCGGCGCGGAGCACGGGGGTCTCGACGGTCCTGCTCGACGCGCTCGGACGGGTCTACGCCGACGCCAGCGCCTCGGGGCACGGCGGCGACGACATCGCCGCAGTCGGCACGGCCTTCTAGCCGCGCCGGAACCACCGTCGGACGGTGTTCGTCAGCCGTCCGACGGTCTCGTCGTTCATCGTGTTGGCGAGGTCGAAGGCCTCACGTGCGGGGTCGGCGCCGTCGCGGATGCGCCGGAGCGCAGCGTCCGCCCGCGCCCGGGCATCGAGCTCGGCCAGCGGCATGTCGTCCTCGGGGTCGTGCGCCGACGGGTCGTGCGCCGACGGGTCGTGCACCGACGGGTCGTGCACCGACGGGTCGTACGCCGACCGGTCCTGCTCCGACGGGTCGTGCGCCGCGCCCGCTCCTGCCATGAGAGCAGGCTACGCGGAGCGGCCGGCGCGCGCGGGATCGCCCACGGCGTCCACGT
Organism: Curtobacterium sp. 22159; assembly: GCF_052045775.1. Lineage (NCBI taxonomy): Bacteria > Bacillati > Actinomycetota > Actinomycetes > Micrococcales > Microbacteriaceae > Curtobacterium > Curtobacterium sp. 22159. The sequence goes on along the minus strand of NZ_JBQEPN010000016.1, from coordinate 43,118 downwards.
CGTCGACCACACGCACCATCTCGTCGAGGAACGACACGATCACGGCCATCTCCTCGCTCGACAGGTGTTCCGCGGCCTCGATCGCCCGGGAGTCGAGCTGGTCGAGCACCTGCAGCACCTGACGCATCGAGCCGCCCGAAGCGGTCAGGATCACCCCGCGTCGGTCGTTCGGGTCCGGGTGGCGCTCGACGTGTCCGCTGCGGACGAGCCGATCGACGAGTGCGGACGTCGACGCCGCCGTGATCTCGAGCTGCTCGGCGAGGTCCTTGCCGTTGACGGTCCGTCCGGCTTCCTCGGCGTCGAGCAGCACGCGCAGTGCCAGCAGGGCGTTCTCGCCGATGCCGAGTGCCTCGCGCGCACGCCGCTGCGCCGCACTCTCGGCAGTACGGTACCTGCGGAGTGCGTTGAGCACGTCCACCGCGTCGACCCTGGAATCCTCGCCGTACCAGAATCCCGCGGCGCTGGTCGTCACCTCGGAAGTCATGGAGACAATGCTAGACGCTCTAGTTAGATTGTCTAGCGAGTGCGGCTCCTGGACGGCGCCGGGCCGTCTGCAACACCCGTGACGCGAGGACGAAACACCCCGGCAATCACGGGTCAGTACGGTCGCCGCATGGAGCCGACGTGCTGAGCCGACTCGCGGGGAACGTGTTCCACGTCGGGAGCGCCGTCGAACGCACCGACGTCGTCGCCCGGATGCTGGACGTCTACGTGGCCCGGCGGGATCCGACCGGCGCGTGGGACCGTGCGCTCGCCACGGAACTGCGGTCCGTCGTCGGCGGAGCGGGAGCGGCGCCGGACGGGGACCCGGCGGCGACCATCGACTCCCTCGCACTCGACCGGCACGAGCCGGCGTCCATCGCCTCGGCCGTGGCGGTCGCGCGTGACGACGCACGACGCGCGCGCGAGGTCGTCTCGACGGAGCTGTGGGACTGCCTCGACGTCACACGGTCGCGCATGCCGCGGAAGGTCGCGCCCGACCGCGCACACGAGTTCCTGGGGTGGGTGCGGGAGCGCAGCGCCCTCGCGATCGGGGTCGTCGAGGCCGACGCGAGTCGCGACGAGGTCTGGGAGTTCTTCACCCTCGGGCGGTCGCTGCAACGATGTGCCGCCACGGCGCGGCTGCTCGCGTCGGACCTGCTCGAACCGGGATCCGTCCCCTCGTGGGCGACGGCGCTCCGCGCCTGCAGTGCGGGGGAGGCGTTCCAGCGGGGCCGGGACCACCAGGCGCCCGGAGCCGAGGACGCCGCCGCCTTCCTGCTCCTCGACGAGCACAGCCCCCGCTCGCTGCGGTTCCTCGCACGGCGCGCGGCCGAGTGCCTGGCGGACGTCGCGCCGTCGTGCATCGACGACGAGGTCGCCGCCTTCGCCGAGGCGCGTGCCGGGTTGGAGGCCGTGTCCGTGGAGACCGCGCTCCTCGCCGTGCGCCCGGTCGGGCAACGCCTGGCGGTGGCGGCGGACCGGGTGGTGCGTGCGCTCGACGAGCGCGTCTTCGCGACCCCGCAACCGGCGCGCTGACGGACGGGAGGCGCGGTGCGGGCCGGTCCTGCGCCTCCCGTCCGACGGTCGGGCGCGTCAGACGGCGCTGGACCGGTCGGCGACCGCCTCGTCGCGCTCGAGGTCGCGGCGGAGCCCAGCGCGCGCCGCGCGTGATCCCACAACCGGCACCGCGTGCGTGATCGCCAGGTGGAGCCGGGTGTCGGCGTCGTACCGGAGCCGGAACCGCTCGTGCCGGACGAGCCACACCAGGGCGATCGCGAGCGCGACGAACCCCGACGCCGCGCCGACGGCGATGGCCCAGCGGGGACCCCAGGCATCGGCGACGGCACCGACGATCGGGGCGCCGATGGGTGTGCCGCCCGCGAAGATCGCCATGTAGAGCGCCATCACGCGGCCTCGCATCGCCGGCTTCGTGGTGGTCTGCACGAGGGCGTTGGCGGTCGTCATGAAGGTCAGGGAGGCGAGGCCGACGAACACGAGCACGATCGCGAACGACCAGTACGTCGGGGCCAGGGCAGCGGCCGTGCAGGCGAGGCCGAACCCGGCGGCCGAGACCACGAGCATGCGCATCCTCGGGCGGTCGCGCCGCGCCGACAGCAGGGCTCCGGCGACCGATCCGATCGCCATCACCGAGTTGAGCAGGCCGAACTCGCCGGCACCCTTGTGGAACTCGACACGGGCCATCGTCGACGTGAAGATCGGGAAGTTCACGCCGAACGTGCCGATGACGAAGATCATGCAGAGCACGATGACGATGTCCGGTCGAGTCCGCACGTACCGGAACCCCGCGATGATCTGCCCCTTGCCGCGCTTCGGCCGCACGCGTTCGGCGAGCTGCGCCGGGTCGACGAACCGGAGCGCGCCGAGCACGGCCAGGAACGAGGCCGCGTTGATCACGAAGACCCAGCCGGAACCGATCGCGGCGATGAGCACGCCGGCGACCGCGGGGCCGATGAGCCGGGCAGCGTTGAACGACGCGGAGTTGAGTGCCACCGCGTTGGCGACGTGCTCGCCCTGCACGACGTCGGACACGAAGGCCTGCCGGATCGGGGTGTCGAAGGCGGCGACGATGCCGAGCGCGAGCGCGAACCCGTAGAGGGACCAGATGGTCGCGGTGTTCGTCAGCACCATGATCCCGAGTCCGAGGCCCAGTGCGCCCATGAGCCCCTGCGTCAGCATGAGCATCCTGCGCCGGTCGAACCGGTCGGCGGCGAGGCCGGTCAGGGGGAGGAGCAGCAGTTGCGGCCCGAACTGCAGGGCCATCGTGACGCCCACCGCGATGGCGTCGTTGTCGGAGAGCTTGGTCAGGACGAGCCAGTCCTGGGCGGTGCGCTGCATCCAGGTGCCGACGTTGGACACCAGGGCGCCGGCGAACCAGATGCGGTAGTTGCGGCCGGACAGGGAACGGAACATGGCGGTCACGACTGGGCCAGCCTCCTCATGATCTCGGTGGCGTCGGCGATCGTCTGCCGTTCGGTCTCGGTGAGTTCGGCCAGCCTCGGTGTGAGCCAGCCGTCCCGACGGCGTCGGGTCTCCTCGACGAAGGCGGAGCCCTCTGGGGTCACGCAGATGCGGACCTTGCGGCGGTCGTCGCCGTGGCCGCCCTTGGTCACGAGGCCGCGTTCGATGAGCACCGCGACCGTCTTCGTCATGGACGGGGGAGTGACGCCGTCCTGTCGACTGAGGTCCGCGAGGGTCATCGCCCCGTCGCGGTGCAGTCGGGCGAGCGCGGAGAACTGCGCATCGGTCACGGTCGTGTCCGCCTTCTGGGCGCGCAGGGTCCGGGACAGGCGGTTCACCGCGATCCGGAGGTCGGTGGAGAGGGAGACGTCGTGCACGGTCGTTAGCCTAGCAAATTAGTTCAGCGAACGAACTGGTTTTCGGGTGTACGCTCGTGCTAGACAACACGTGTTGCCGAGAGAGAAGGAGAACATGTCCGAGTTCGAGGGCAAGGTCGCGATCGTCACCGGTGGCGGCAGCGGCATCGGGGAGTCGATCGCGAAGGAGCTCGCCGCCGCGGGCGCACGGGTCGTGGTCACCGACATCCGGCTCGACGCCGCACAGCGTGTCGCCGACGAGATCGGGTCGGCGGGCGGCACCGCGGCCGCGTTCGAGGCGAACTCCGCCGTCGCGACCGACAACGAGCGGATGGTGCAGTTCGCCGTCGACACCTACGGCGCGCTGCACCTCGCCGTGAACAACGCCGGCATCGGCGCCGCGCCGCAGCCGATCGGCGAGTACGACGTCGAGGCGTGGGACCGCGTCCGTGCGGTCGACCTCGACGGCGTCTTCTACGGGCTCCGCTACGAGATCCCGGCGATGCTCCAGGCCGGCGGTGGCGCGATCGTGAACATGGCGTCCGTGCTCGGCACCGTGGGCATCGCGGAGAACGCCGCGTACGTCGCCTCCAAGCACGCGCTCGTCGGCCTCACCAAGGTCGCCGCGCTCGAGTACACGGCGCAGGGCGTGCGCACCAACGCGGTCGGCCCCGGCTTCATCGACACCCCGCTCGTGCGTTCGTCGCTCTCACCCGAGGCGCTCGCCGCGCTCGAGGGCGAGCACGCCGCGAAGCGCCTCGGCAAGGACTCCGAGGTGGCCGCGCTCGTGCTGTTCCTGCTGAGCGACAAGGCCTCGTTCATCTCCGGCAGCTACCACCTGGTTGACGGCGGCTACAGCGCCCACTGACACCGGTCGGCGGACGGGAGG
>NZ_JBQEPN010000016.1:0-38866 GCF_052045775.1 Curtobacterium sp. 22159 | reverse complement strand
CCTCCCGTCCGCCGTCAGTGGAACTGGGGGATCGTCAGCCAGATGCCGTACAGCACCGCCGCGACGCAGACGGCGAAGCAGACCACCGCACCCGCCATCGCGGCCGGCGGGGTCTTGCCGGTCCGGGCACTCTCCTCGGAGTACTGCGTGTGGTCCCCGCCGGCGTCGGCCGGCTGGCCGGCCCCGAGCAGGCGCAGCCCGAGCGTGTAGACGAGCACCACGCCGACGGCGGCCACGAAGCCGACGCCCGCGACGGTGCCGATGGCGCCGAAGTCGATGTCCATGCGGTCCCCCTCAGGCGGAGACCGGCTGGGCTGCCGGCTCCTGGTCGCGGACGTCGTCCGAGGTGATGGGCTTGCGGCGGGCGAGGAGGAAGAAGGTCGCGCCCGCGGCGACCGCGAGGACGGCGACGATCACGAGACCGATCGTCGAGGTCGCCGCGAGGGCGGTCGCCAGTGCACCGACCACCGCCGCGGCCGGGAGCGTGATCACCCACGCGACGACGATCCTGCCCACGACGCTCCAGTGCACGTCGGCGAGCTTCTTGCCGAGGCCCGAGCCGATCACCGAACCGCTCGTGACGTGCGTGGTCGACAGCGCGAACCCGAGGTGCGAGGACACCAGGATGGTCGCCGCGGAGCTGGTCTCGGCCGCGAAGCCCTGGGGCGACTGGACGTCGGAGATCTTCTTGCCGACGGTCTGCATGATCCGCCACCCGCCGGTGTACGTCCCGATGCCGATCGCCAGGCCGCAGGCGAGGATGACCCAGAGCTGGGGGCCGGTGCCCGCCGGCTGGTAGTTCGCCGCGATGAGCGTCAGCGTGATGACACCCATCGTCTTCTGCGCGTCGTTCGTGCCGTGTGCGAGCGACACGAGCGAGGCGGAGATCGTCTGGCCGTGCCGGAAGCCGGTCGCGGCACCGTGCGTGGTCGCGTTCCGCGTGAGCGTGTAGGCGAGGTACGTCGCGACGAGGGCGATGATCCCGGCGATCACGGGCGAGAGCAGGGCCGGCAGGACGACCTTCGAGACGACGGTGCCCCAGTCGACCGACTGGACCCCGGCTCCGATGATCGACGCGCCGATGAGGCCGCCGAACAACGCGTGCGTCGAGGAGGACGGCAGGCCGAAGTACCAGGTGGCGAGGTTCCAGAGGACCGCGCCGACGAGTCCCGCGAAGATCATCACGGGCGAGATGTGGATGCCGTCCTGGCCTTCGCGGATGATGCCCTGCGAGACGGTCTTCGCGACCTCCGTGGAGAGGAACGCGCCGACCACGTTGAGGACGGCGGAGATGAGCACGGCGGTCCGGGGCTTGAGCGCCCCGGTCGCGACCGACGTGGCCATGGCGTTGGCGGTGTCGTGGAAGCCGTTCGTGAAGTCGAACACGAGGGCCACCACGATCACCAGCAGTACGGTGACGAGGACGTCCATGCGCGAGACGGTAGGCCCGCTCCGGGCCGCCTGCGTGAACGCCGGGTGAACACGTGCGCAGGTCCCGGTTCTGGGAGGATGCACACGTGCCGACCTTCTCCGCAGCCCGAGGGGACTCCTCGTTCACCGACGCGCACGGCGTCGAGATCGTGTACTCGACGTGGCGTGCGGCGCGCCCGAAGGGCGTCGTCCAGATCGCCCACGGCGTCGGGGAGCACGGGCTCCGGTACGAGCCGCTCGCGCAGGACCTCGTCCGTGCCGGGTACACGGTGCACGCCAACGACCACCGGGGCCACGGGCGGACGGGCCTCGGACAGTGGGACGGCGACCACGCCAAGCTCGGACGCCTCGGGCCGGGCGGCCTCCGAGCAGCGATCGCGGCGGTCGAGCAGATGACCGCCGTCGCGCGCGCCGACACCCCGGGGGTGCCGCTCGTCCTGCTCGGGCACTCGTGGGGCTCGCTCATGGCGCAGCGGATCGTGAACACGTCCTCCGAGGCGTACGACGGGGTGGTCCTCGCCGCGACCGCGTACCGCCTGCCCGGCTGGATGAACAGCGGCGACCTCAACGCACGGCACGCCGGATCCGGCCCGACGAAGCACGAGTGGATCAGCCGGGACCGAGCGGTCATCGACGCCATCCTCGCCGACCCGCTGGCGGTCGAGGCGGACGTCATCAAGCTGTTCGGTGTGCGTGATGCGCTCCGGCTGCTCGGGGTGCCCCGGCGGCGCATCCCGCACGACGTGCCGATGCTCCTGCAGGTCGGATCGGAAGACACCCTCGGCGGCCCCCGGTCCGTGGAGCGGCTGGCCGAGGCGTACCGGCGGCGGGGTCGGCTGTCCGACATCACCGTGCGGGTGTACGACGGCGCACGGCACGAGGTCTACAACGAGACGAACCGCGACGAGGTGGTCGCGGACCTGGTCGCCTGGCTGGACCGCGTGACGGGTGCGCCGCGGGCGTAGGCTCGTCCTGTGCACGGTGAGTACAAGGTCCCCGGAGGCAAGCTGGTCGTCGTCGACCTCGACGTCGTCGACGGGACCATCCAGGAGTTCCGGCTGGCGGGCGACTTCTTCCTCGAACCGGACGACGCGCTCCCGTTGATCGACCAGGCGGTGAACGGCCTGCCCGCCACCACCGACGCCGCGGGGATCGCCGCCGCCGTCCGGGCCGCCCTGCCGACCGACGCCGTGCTGCTCGGCTTCACGCCCGAGTCCGTCGGGGTCGCCGTCCGTCGCGCGCTCTCCCGTGCGTCCACGTGGCAGGAGTACGACTGGGAGATCATCCACGAGGGCCCGATCAGCCCGAACGAGCACCTCGCGCTCGACCAGGTCCTCACCGAGGAGGTCGGAGCCGGCCGTCGTGGTCCGACCCTCCGCATCTGGGAGTGGGACCAGCCCGCCGTCGTCATCGGCTCGTTCCAGTCGCTCAAGAACGAGGTGGACCCCGAGGGCGCGGCGAAGTACGGCGTCGAGGTCGTCCGGCGCATCTCCGGCGGCGGCGCGATGTTCATGGACGCCGGCGCGATCATCTCGTACTCGCTCTACGTCCCCACCGACCTCGTGCAGGGCATGACCTTCGCCGACTCGTACGCCTACCTCGACGAGTGGGTGATCGAGGCGCTGAAGTCCCTGGGCATCGAGGCCTACTACCAGCCGCTCAACGACATCTCCTCGACCAAGGGGAAGATCGGCGGCGCCGCGCAGAAGCGGCTCGGGACCGGGGCGCTGCTGCACCACGCCACCATGAGCTACGACATGGACGGCCAGAAGATGGTCGAGGTCCTCCGGATCGGCCGCGAGAAGATGAGCGACAAGGGCACCACCTCGGCCGCCAAGCGCGTCGACCCCCTGCGGTCCCAGACCGGGCTGACGCGGGCCGAGATCATCGACCGGCTCGTCGCCACCTTCACCCGGCTGTACGGCGCCCACGAGGGGCACGTGACGGACGCGGAACGGCAGCGTGCGCAGGAGCTGGTGCGGACGAAGTTCGCGACGCGGGAGTGGCTCGAGCGGGTTCCCTGACCGGGGGCGCCGGCGTCACGGCTTCGCGCCGTTGCCGAACGACCCGTGCAGGGTCGTGGCGCGGAACGCCGTCGTGTCGATGACGGCGTGGACCGCGTCCAGTACCGTCTGGTCGTCCGTGTCGACGCCGATGACCAGCGAGCCGTGGTCGACGCGCATCGTCGTCGGGATCGTCGCCTCGAGTCCGGTGACGTGCGGTGTCGCTGCCAGGGTCGCGAGCCCCTGCGCGACCGCGGTGGAGGTCGCCGGAGGGATGCGTTGGTCGAAGGTCGCGTCGTAGTGGACGACGGTCGCGATGTGCCCCGTGCCCGCCGGCACCGTCAGGGTGAGGTCGACGCCCGTCCAGGCGATCTCGCGTGCCATCTCCGTGGGGACCGCGCCCGCCTCGGACGATGTCGCCGACGGCTCCATCACGACCGTGAACGCGGATCGGAAGTGATCGGTGGTGACCAGACGGCTCGCGCACGTGGGATCCGGTCCCGTGCTCGGCGTGTTCGTCGTCGACTCGGTCGCGGTGCGGACCCCGGGCGACCGCTGCACCGCCCGGAGCGCGGTCTGCACCTCCCGCGCGACGGTGGGATCGAGCGTCGCGGACGCCGACGGTGCGTCGGGCACCGGTCCGCCCTCGGTGTCGTCGGACGGGCACGGGCGGGATGCGCCACCGCCATCGTGGAGCAGGTCACCGGCGAGGTCACGCGCGGACGAGCACCCGGTGATCGTCACCGCGGCGACGAGGGCGAGGGCTGCTGCCGAGAGGACGGTCTGCACGCGCACCACCCCAGTCTGCACGACGGCGTCTCCGGCACGGCGGCTACGAGCCCGGGACGTCGTCCTCGTCGTCGGGGGAGCGCAGGGTTGGGTCGATCCCGTTGCTCGTGCTCCCACCGGGGCCGCGGAAGACCAGCGGAGCGCCGGCTGCCGAGACGACGTACGCGAAGTCCTCGACGTCCTCGTCGTCGTCCTCGGCATCGTCGTCCGGCTCGTCGCCGCTGCGCGTGCCCAGGAGCTTGCGCGTCAACGAGGACCGCTCGGTCAGCAGCGAGTCGAGAGCAGCGGCGAGGTCCTCGTCCGACGGCGTCGCGTCCCGGAGCGCCGCCCCCAGGACGCTCCGGCGCATCAACTCCTTCGCGAACGACCCGGTCGTCCCCGTGGCCCGTTCGGCGGCGTGCGCGAGCGCATCGTCCGAGAAGGGCAGCTCCGCCGCGTACCGACGGAACAGCCGCACGCGCTCCGGTAGCTCGGGCAGCGGGATCTCCACCGCCAGGTCGACCCGGCCGGGCCGGTCCGCGAGCGCCCGCTCGAGCACCGAGACGCGGTTCGTCGTCATCACGAACGCCACGTCGGCATCGCCGTCCAGGCCGTCGAGGGCGTCGAGCACCTCGAACAGCAACGGCTGCGGGGAGCTGTGCCGCTCCATCGCGACGAGGTCGATGTCCTCGAGCACGACGATCGACGGCTGGAACGTGCGCGCGAGGTCGGCCGCTGCACCGATCGCGGCGATGCTCGAACCGGTGAGGAGCACCGCCGTGACCCCCGGAGTCCGCGCGAGCAGGTGCCGGATCGTGAGCGTCTTGCCGGTGCCGGGCGGCCCGTAGAGCAGGACCCCGCGCTTCAGGTGTTGCCCCGCTGCGAGGAGGGCCTCGCGCTGCTCGCCGATCCCGACCACGTGGGCGACCACCTCGTCGAGCACGCCCTCGCCGAGCACGACCGCGTCGGCGTCGACGTCCGGGCGGCGCAGGAAGGTGGCCCCGGCATCGGCGCCGTACTCCGACTGCACGAACGACAGCACCTGGCCGCGCAGGACACTCCGCTCGATCATCAGCTCGCGGAGCCGCCGCAGGAACGCGCTGGCCGCGTCCTGGTCGCCGGCGAGCACCTCGAGGGTGGCGCGGTGGCGGCCGTACTCCGGCTTCGCGGACCGCTGGAGGACGGCGACCGGGACGCCCTCGAAGGTGACGAAGCGCAAGCCGAACGACACCACGCGGCGGGTGCTGTCCGCACCGGTCGCGCGCGGTGCGTAGCCCACCGGGCCGACGGCCCAGCGGGTGTGGGGGTTGGCGATGAACTCGCTCACCGAGCTGTGGAACCGGCTGTCGTCCCCGGCGATGCCGACGAGAGCGTCCGCGGCGTCCCCGGCCAGCGCTTCGAGGGCGATGTCGGCGTCGACCAGTCGGTGGTCCGGGAACTCCTCGGTGATGACCGGGACGGACTGGGGGTCGACGCCGAGGTGGTCCCGGATCCGTTCACCGATCGGCGTCAGCACCGCCTGCTGCTCGGTGGCGGCGAGTTCGTTCACCCGCTCGAGGTAGCGGGCGAACGCGCGCATGAGGTCACGGTCTTCGTCGAGCACGACGCCATCCTGGCACGGCGGACGCGTGGTCGGCGGCCCGGGGAGGGGGTCCCGGGCCGCCGCACACCCAGTGTCGGTGTCGTCCTGAAGAACCACGTGTGTGGATCACGAGAATCCTCCGCGCGGCGGATGTCCTCGCCCGATCGCCCACGTACCGTCGTGTCCGTGAACTGGTTGATCCTCCTGGGGGCGGTGGCCGCAGCGGCCGTCGTGATGTGGATCGCCGATCGCGTGGGGTGGATCGACCTGTCGAACAAGGCCACACGCAGCGGCGGATCCGGCGGCGTGATCTCGATGATGGACGAGGTGTTCGCACCCACCCGTCACGAGACGCAAGCGGAGTACGAACGGCAGTCGCGCCTCCCGCGGGAAGCACCGACGCCGGCCGACGACGACCACGACCTGCTCAGCGGGAGCGTGCTCATCCGGGTGCCGGCGGTGCGCGGTGCGGGTCGGCACGAGGCACGCGCCGGGACGCACGACCGCAGCTACTGAGCCCGGGTCGCTGGCGCGGCTCAGCGCGTCGTGAGCTCCTGGTAGTCCGGGTGCCGCTCGATCCACGCGGCGACGTAGCTGCACTGCGGGACGACCCGCAGCGAGCCGTCGCGCACGTCGTCGAGTGCGTGTTCGACGAGGATCGAGGCGTGGCCGCCCCCGCGGTGCGCCGGGTCCACCTCGGTGTGCACGAAGCGGATCTCGTCGCCGTCGACCTCGTACGCCGCGAAGCCGATCACCTCGCCGTCCTCGACGAGGGAGTACTGCTGCTTGTCGGTGTCGTTGCGGACCTCGGGTGCTGCCATGTCCGAGACGCTACGCCCCTCCCGAAGAAGGGCCTGTGTGGTGCCTGTGCACACCGCTAGGGTCGCACCGTGCAGCACGAGTCGACACCGCCCTTCCGCTTCCGGACCCCGCCCGGCTGGCCGACGCCGTCGGCGGAGTGGGTGGAGCTGCACCAGGCCGCCGAGCCCGCCGCCGACTGGTCGCCCGCGCCGGGGATCCCCGCCGCGCCCGCCGGATGGCGGTTCTGGTCCGTCGTGCCCCGATCCTTCCGCGCGTACCTCCCGCCGCGGGCGCGGCGGCTCCGGGTCGCCCAGTGGACCGGCCTCGTGGTCGCGCTCGTGGCGCTCGCCGGGGTGCTGGTCGTGACCGCCGTCGGCGGGCCGTCCGTGCTCGCCCTCGTCCCCCTGGTCGCGGGCGTCGCCGTCCTCGTGGTCGCATCGTCGCGCCGGGCCGACCTGGCCGCGCGGACCGCCGCGTCCGTCCGCGACGACGCCGCCGCGTGGCGACCTACCGAGGTGCCGAGCCGTGCGCGGGCAGCACGGCCCGACCTCGACGAGGACGCCGCCGTCGCCGCCTGGGAAGCCGCAGCATGGGGTCTGGCCACCGCGCACCCGTTCGTCACCGCACCCACGCAGGACGGCAGCGCGGTCGCGCCCGGGACGGTGCCCGCGTCGATCCGACGCGGCTCGCGTGCGGTGTTCGGCCTGACCGCCGGTGTGGCGGCGCTCCTCCTGGTCGTGGGTGCGGGCGCGTCCGTCGTGCCGGTCGTGCACGCCGCGCAGCAATTCGGCGCCGGCAGCACGCTGGCCTACGGGTGGCAGGGCGACCCGGGGCCGGGCGACGGGGACTCCTCCGGCCCGGACCAGTCGGACCAGTCGACGTGGACCTCGGACGACGGCACGATCACTGCGAAGTTCATCTCCGACGACGACACGTGGCAGGCGACGTGCGGCGCGACGGACTTCACCGAGAACTGCTCAGCGTGGACGATCGGGGGTGAGTGCGACGGGTCCGCCCGGATCACGATCGGGTTCGCCGACGCCGAGGGCGGTGCGGACGTCCGGACCGACACCCGGACGGTCCTGCTCACCGCCGGAACACCGCTGATCCTCACCGAGCCGGGGCCCGAGGCGTGGAGCGACATCGAGGACGCCACCTGCTCGGCCCCGGCGAAGAGCCCCGTCGCGGTGACCCGGAAGCAGCTCGACTCCGACGACGAGGACGCGGACGGCTCCTGGCCGGACGGCTGCGTCGACTTCGGGTGCGCCGGGTGGGAGATCACGCCGGAGGCGGACTGCCCGTCGGCCACGGTGCTCTTCTCGGTCGACGAGGAGGTCGGCACGCTGCCGGCTCCGCACGACCTCGTGGTCACGACCGCACTGCACGCCGGGAAGCCCGTCGACGTCTGGGCCGGCGGCGCCTGGTCCTCCGACGACGACGCGACGCTCGCGCAGGTCACCTGCGGCTGAGCGGGCGCTCCCTCGCGGGCGGTGCCGGGTGCGGCTACGCCGGGCACGACTGTGCCGGCGTGGCCTGCGCCGGGCACGACCGTGCCGGGCACGACCGTGCCGGGCGCGGCTCGCGCCGGGTAGGTCAGAATGGTCCTCGTGCACACCGGAGACGAGCGTGGCCCGGACCGGGTCGTCCTCGGCGACAACCTCGACGTGCTCCCGACGCTCGCTGACGGCTCCTTCACCCTCGTCTACCTCGACCCGCCGTTCAACACGGGGCGCTACCAGCGGCGGCACGCGAGCGCAGCGGTGCGCGGAGCAGCGTCCGACGGGTCACCGGTCGACGCCCGTACCGCACGCCGCCGTGAGACCGTCACCGGCTTCCGCGGCAGCACGTACGAGCGGGTGCGCGGCGATCTGATGCGGTTCGACGACCGGTTCGACGACTACTGGTCGTTCCTCGAACCCCGGTTGCTCGAGGCATGGCGGCTCCTGGCCGAGGACGGCACCCTCTACCTCCATCTCGACTACCGCGAGTCCCACTACGCCAAGGTCCTGCTCGACGCGCTGTTCGGCCGTGACTCCTTCCTCAACGAGATCGTCTGGGCGTACGACTTCGGAGCGAAGTCACGCTCGCGCTGGCCCACGAAGCACGACACGATCCTCGTGTACGTGAAGGACCCGTCACGGTACTGGTTCGACTCCGAGGCGGTCGACCGCGAGCCCTACATGGCACCCGGGCTCGTCACGCCGGAGAAACGGGAGCGCGGCAAGCTCCCGACCGACGTCTGGTGGCACACGATCGTGTCGCCGACGGGTCGGGAGAAGACGGGCTACCCGACACAGAAGCCCGAGGGGGTGCTGCGGCGGATCGTGCAGGCGTCGTCCCGGCCGGGCGACTGGGTCCTCGACTTCTTCGCCGGCAGCGGGACGACCGGCGCGGTCGCGCAGGCGCTCGGCCGCCGGTTCGTCCTGGTGGACGACAACCCGACGGCCGTCGAGGTCATGCGACGCCGACTGCTCGACGCGGCGTTCGACGTCGTGGAACCGCCCGCCGCTTCCGTGGTCTGACACGGTGCGACGGGCGGTCGGTGCGCTGCCTGTCTACTCGGCCGAGTGGCGGCCGTGCGGGTGGTCACCGTCGGGACGGGAGGCGCTGCTCGCGTCGGCGCTGTCCGTCGCGATCGGCTGTGCGCCGGGCTCGCTGGCCGTGGTGGCGTCGGTCCGGCCTGCCTGGGCCTCGTCCGTGCCCGTGCCCGTGCCCGTGGTGGTGCCAGCGCCCGCGGTCGCGTCGGCCGGTGCGTGCGCGGCGTGGGCGGCACGGGTGCGGATGGTGCCGGTGGTGACCGGGGGTTCGTCGACCGGGGCGGCCGCCGAGTGCGCGCCGTGGGTCGTCGCGTCCGGGAGCGGCGCGCGGGTGTCGCCGCTCACGGCCTCCGGGTCTGCCGTGTCACGAGCCGGGGACGCGGCGGACGTGGCGACGGCGGCGGGGGCGGACGTGCCTCCCGTCTGCCCGGACCCGACCGCGGAGCCGGCCGACCGGGGCTGGGACACGACGTCGGGCGAGGTCGGGACCGCGGACGAGCCGGAGTCCGGTGCTGCGAGCGCCCCGGTGGCCCCGCCGTCGGCGCCGTCGGCCGCCTTGGCGGCGTTCGCCCGGTTCGTGTTCGCCTGCTCCTGCAGCGCGGACACCTTCCGCAGCGGCGGGACGCGGAAGAACCACGTGAGGACGAACGCGAGCAGGATGACGCCGAGACCGACCCAGTAGACGGCGACGGCCGAGTCGCTGAACCCGACGAGGAACGGTCGGCTCAGGCGCTTGTCCGCGCCGTTGAGGAACGAGGTGTCGCTCGTCGACGAGCTCGTCGAGGAGCTAGCCTTCGAGTCGCCCTTCTTGAGCTGGTCGACGAGCTTCGGCGCGACCTCGTCGACGACGTTCTTCCGCTGGTCCGCCTTGCTGTAGTCGACCTGGAGCGTGCCGTCCACGACGTCCGCCTTCGCCTTCGACGCGACGGCTTCGAGGGCCTGCTGTTCGGCCGCGGGCTTCGCGGCGGCCACCTGCTCCGCGATGACCGAGTCGGCGGAAGCGGCCGGGATCTGACCGGCGGCCACGCGCTGCTGGACACCGGCGGTGACCTGCTTCGTCACGGCGGCGTCGGCTGCTTCCTTCGCCTGCACGGCGCCCTTGTCGAGCCCGTCCTGCACGTTCTGCTTCACGGGGTCGACGATCTTGTTCCAGATCTGGTCCATGACGCCCTTGTTGTCCTTGGCGTTGGCGACCGACGGGGTCAGGGCGGCGTTCAGCGCGCTCTTGAGGTCGCCCTCGTTCTGCATCGCCGTCGTGATGTTCGTCGGCATGAGCGTGAACAGGACGGACAGGAGCACGGCGGTGCCCATGGTGCCGCCGATCTGCCGGAAGAACGTGGCCGCACTCGTCGCGACGCCGATGTCCCGGGGGCTGACGGAGTTCTGCGCCGCCAGGGTCAGGGTCTGCATGAGCTGCCCGAGCCCGAGGCCGATGCCGAACATGCCGAGCATGAGGAACCAGAGCGGACGGTCGGCGGTCAGGAACGTCAGGACGGTGAACCCGATCGCGGTGAACGCCGTGCCGGTGATCGGGAAGACCTGGTAGTTGCCCGTCCGCGAGATGATCTGGCCCGAGGCGATCGACGAGATCATCAGACCGAGGACCATCGGGAGCATCGCGAACCCGGACTCGGTCGGCGTGACACCCTTCACGATCTGCAGGTAGAGCGGGATCGTCAGCATCGCGCCGAACATGCCGAAGCCCACGAGGACCGACAGGACGGCGGACATCGAGAACACCCGCGAACCGAAGAGCTTCAGCGGCAGGATCGCGTCGTCACCCATCGCTCGCTCGACGAGGATGAAGGCGATCAGTCCGGCGGCGCCGATGCCGTAGCAGGTGAAGGCCCCGGCGGAGCTCCACCCCCAGTCACGGCCCTGCTCGGCGATGAGCAGGAGCGGGACGAGGGTCACGATGACGAGCGCGGCGCCCCACCAGTCGATGCGGGGCTTCCCGCGGTCGCCGAACTTCGGCAGGTGCAGGAACGTCAGCACCATGAAGAGCGCGATGATGCCGATCGGCACGTTGATGAGGAAGACCCAGCGCCATCCGGAGATGAACAGGAGCTCGTTCGCGCCGGCGAAGACACCACCGACGAGCGGACCGATGACGCTCGAGATGCCGAACACGGCGAGGAAGTAGCCCTGGTACTTGGCGCGCTCACGGGGGGCGAGCATGTCGCCCATGATCGCGAGCGGCAGCGACATCAGGCCACCGGCCCCGAGGCCCTGCAACGCGCGGAACCCGGCGAGCATGAGCATCGATGACGAGAACGACGCCGCGAACGAACCCACGACGAAGATCGCGATCGCGGTGATGAACAGCGGGCGTCGGCCGAAGATGTCCGAGAGCTTGCCGTAGATCGGCGTCGTGACCGTCGAGGCGATCAGGTACCCGGTGGTGACCCAGGCCTGCTGGTCGAGCCCGTGCAGGTCGTCACCGATCGTGCGGATCGCGGTGCCGACGATCGTCTGGTCGAGGGCGCCGAGGAACATGCCGGCCATCAGGCCGTAGATGACCAGCAGGATCTGCCGGTGGCTCATCACAGCGTTGGACGACGTGGTGGGTGCCGCGGGTGCGGTCGCGGTCTGGGTCATGTCAGGGTCTCCCGAGAACTTTGCGCTGGCTGCAAAGTTACATCTGCCGCAAGGCGACTGCTCGCGTCGGGGAGGGTTCCTGTGTGGATCGGCAGCGCCCGGCGCGGGATGGGTGGGGTGTTCAGAGGCGCCCGTCCGGGCGGTGTCGTTCCGCAGGGACGCCGTGCTGCGCGCGCCCTGACGCCGTCACAGTACGCCCGTGGACCCCGAAGGGTCCACGGGGTCCGGAGGTGGTGTCAGGCGCCGAGGGCGGCGTCGACGATCTCCTTCGCTTCGCGCTGTACCTGTTCGAGGTGCTCCTGCCCCACGAAGCTCTCGGCGTAGATCTTGTAGACGTCTTCGGTGCCGGAGGGCCGGGCGGCGAACCACGCGCGATCGGTGACGACCTTCACGCCGCCGACCGCCGCGTCGTTGCCGGGTGCCTTCGACAGCTTCGCCGTGATCGGGTCGCCCGCGAGGGTGTCGGCCGTGATGGTGTCGCCGTCGAGCTTCGACAGGCGGGCCTTCTGCTCCTTGCTCGCCGCCGCGTCGACGCGCTGGTAGACCGGGTCGCCGAAGCGCTCCGTCAGCTCGGCGTAGAGCTGCGAGGGGGTCTTGCCGGTCACCGCGATGATCTCCGACGCGAGGAGGGCGAGGATGATGCCGTCCTTGTCGGTCGTCCACGCTGAACCGTCCTTGCGCAGGAAGGAGGCTCCGGCGGACTCCTCGCCGCCGAACGCCACCGAGCCGTCGATCAGCCCGGGGACGAACCACTTGAAGCCGACCGGGACCTCCCACAGGCGCCGACCGAGCGACTCCGCCACGCGGTCGATGATGCTCGACGAGACGAGGGTCTTGCCGATGGCGGCGTCCCCCCGCCACTGGGGTCGGTGCGCGTACAGGTACTCGATCGCCACGGCGAGGTAGTGGTTCGGGTTCATCAGGCCCCCGTCGGGCGTGACGATCCCGTGCCGGTCGGAGTCGGCGTCGTTGCCGGTCAGCACGTCGAACTCGTCCTTCCGGGCGACGACCGATGCCATCGCGCTCGCGCTGGACGGGTCCATGCGGATCTTGCCGTCCCAGTCGAGCGTCATGAACGACCAGGTCGGGTCGACGTCGGGGTTCACGACGGTGAGGTCGAGCCCGTAGTGGTCGCGGATGCGGTTCCAGTACGGCAGGGACGCGCCGCCGAGCGGGTCCGCACCGATCTTGACGCCCGCACGCTTGATCGCGTCGATGTCGATGATGTTCTCGAGGTCGGCGACGTACGCGCCGAGGAAGTCGTAGCGGTCCGGCGAGGCGTGTTCGGTCCGCTGCACCTCGGCGTTGCCGCCCGCGATGATCGCGTTCGCCCGCTCCGCGATCCAGCTCGTCGCGTCGCTGTCGGCGGGGCCGCCGTGCGGCGGGTTGTACTTGAAGCCGCCGTCACGGGGCGGGTTGTGGCTCGGGGTGATGACGATGCCGTCCGCGGTGTCCGGGTGGCCGGCGCGGTTGTAGGCGATGATCGCGTGGCTGAGCGCCGGCGTCGGGACGTACCCGTTCTCGCTGTCGGCGAGGACGTGCACCCCGTTGGCGGCGAGCACCTCGAGCGCGGTGCGTTCCGCCGGACCGGAGAGTGCGTGGGTGTCGCGACCGATGAACAGCGGGCCGTCGGTGCCCTGCGACGTGCGGTACTCGACGATCGCCTGCGTGATGGCGGCGATGTGCGTGTCGTTGAAGGCGGAGTCGAGCGAGGAGCCGCGGTGGCCCGAGGTGCCGAACACGACCTTCTGCTCGGGCACCGAGACGTCCGGCACGCGCTCGTGGTAAGCGGCGATGAGGGCGTCGAGGTCGACGAGGTCGTCTGCTGTGGCGGGGGTGCCGGCGCGGTCGTTCATGCGTCCATCCTGGCATCGCGCAGACCGGAGCGCCCAGGATCCGCGGACCCTGTGGAGAACGAGCGAGCGGCCGTCCGACCGGGGAGAAAGGGGGACAACCCGGGAGGACGACCGCTCGCGGTCTTGGGGGAGGACGTCAGGCGGTGCGGAACGACCCCGTCGCTGTGCGGAGCGACCCGGTGACGGTGCGCACTCCGGAGGTGGCGGTGCCCGGCCGCCGGGTCTCGGTGTCGATGAACCGACCGAGCGTGCGGCCCGTACCCGTCCCGGTGTAGGAACCGACCGGTCGCCACGCTGCGTCCACCGCGTAGCCGCCGATCTCGCTGCGGGTCTCGAGGCCGGTCACGTAGGCGCCGCCGAGGGGGTTCTGACGGTTGTGCATGTGTGCTCCTCGTCGTCGTGCCGAGGGTCGTCGATCACCGGGCCGGCGACCACGACGCCGTCGACCTGATGGACCCGAGCTTACACCCTTCTTTTGCATCAAGCAAAACTACGCCCGGTTCAGGCGACCAGTTCGCAGAAGGTCCGGCCGCCGGCGGTCCAGCTCTGCCGGGCGACGAGTCCGATGCCGTCCGCGTGCTCGAGCAGCGCGTCGATGCCCACCTCGGCCCACGGGAAGCCAGCGCTCTGGTGACCGGCCGCGTCCACCACCCGAGCGGTGTAGACGCGGTCGGCCGTCCGGTCGTCGTGCGTCTCGACGATGATCCGACCGCCGACCCGGACGATGTCGCGGCAGCGGGCGAGCAGGGCGGCCGGGTCCCCGCCGATGCCGATGTTCCCGTCGATCACGAGGGCGGTGTCCCAGTGCCCCTCGTCGGGGACCGGGTCGAACACCGACCCCTGCAGCGCCGTGCCTCCGGAGCGGCGGGCGATCGCGACGGCCTCGGCCGACACGTCGACGCCCAGCGCCGGGATGCCGAGCGTGCGCGCGGCGACCAGCATGCGGCCGGGACCGCAACCGATGTCGATGACCGGGCCGTCGGCGTTGTCGAGGAGGGAACGGTCGACGCGGTCGGCCGCGGCGTTCCACCGACCGACGTCCATGGTCACCGCGGATCCTGGACGCGAGGGGTCGGTGAGCCGGATCCGGCCGTCCGTGCGGAGCGCGTGAGCGTACGGTTCGCCGCCGCCGGCACCGAACGAGACGGGTGCGTGCATGGTCATCGGAGAGCCCCCTCGGTCTCGGCGCGCAGGGCTGCGGCGAACCGGGAACCCGGTGCCACGGCGGCGACGCGCTCGGCGTCCGGCACGGTGTCGACGTCGAGCAGGTCGCCGAGGATGCCGACGTCGAGGCCGGCCGACAGCAACCGTGCGAGCTGCACGGCGCCCGTGTCGTCCTGGGACATCGGGACGCCCCGGAGGTGCTCGCCGTCGGGATCGCGGAGGTAGAGCGACCAGAAGCCGCCGTCCTCGGCCGGCCCGAACCACGCGTCGCGTCCGGGTTCGTCGAAGACCGGTGCGACGTCGCCCGCCGTGAACTGTGGCGTGTCCATGCCGACGAGCAGGGTCGGGCCGTCGACGGTGTCGAACAGGACGCCCAGACGCTCGTCCAGGCCACCCGTGGGCTGGTGGAGGACGTCGAAGCCCTCGGCGTCATCGGGCAGCACCGCCCCGTCGAAGAAGAGCAGCCGGCGCGCGGCGGGCAGGGCACGCACGGTGGTCAGCGTGTCCGCGAGGCTCGCAGCGGCGACCCGGGCGGCGCCCTCCGGGGACAGCGCGGGCGTGAGTCGCGTCTTCACCTTGCCGGGGAGACACTCCTTCGCGACCACCGCGACCGTGATGCCGAGACCTGACTGTGGTGTGGTCACGAGCGGACCCCCTCGGCACCGGTGCCGGCGGTCCCGACCGCATGCCGGACGGGACCCTGGCCGACGGACCGGAGCCGCGCCTCCCGTCGGTACTCGCGCAGGAGCCGTGACATGTCCCTGACGGCGTTGACGGTGCCGCGCAGCGTGCCGGTCACCTTGCTGTCGCCGATGCGCTGGGCGTACCCGATGTCGGATTCGTCCACGCGCCACCCGGCTGCGTGCGCGGCGAGGACCATCTCGAGCGGGTAGCCGCTGCGGCGGTCCCGCAGGTCCAGCGCGACGAGGTCCTGACGGCGCATCACGCGCATCGGGCCGAGGTCGCGGAGCCGGTAGCCGGTCGCGCGACGCATCAGGACCGCGAGCACCCGGTTGGCGAACCGGGCGTGCGGTGCCCACGCACCGGGACCGGTCGGGACGCGACGCCCCAGAGCGAGGTCCGTGCGGCCGTCGGCCACGCGGGCGACGAGCGGGACCAGTTCGGCCGGGTCCATCGATGCGTCCGCGTCGCAGAAGGCGACGTAGTCCGCCGTCGCCGCGGCGACACCGGCCGCGCAGGCCGAACCGAAGCCCCGGACGGGTTCGGTGACCACGAACGCGCCGTGCGCCCGGGCGACGTCGGCCGATCCGTCGGTGGAACCGTTGTCGACGACGATCGCGCGGTAGCCGTGGGGGAGGCGCGTCAGGACCTCCGGCAGGGCGTCGGCCTCGTCGAGACAGGGGAGGATCACGTCGACGTTCATGTCAGCCATTCGGTGCCGTCCGTCGGATCGACGGGTCGTGGGTCCGCATGCACCAACACAACCCAGGCACCCTGGGCGTCCTCGTCCCGGCTGTCCCCCGGCTGTCCGGTCAGCGCACCGCAGCGCGCAGCGGAGCGCTCCGGAACTCGCGCATGCCCCGCTCGAAGTCGACACCGGCGCGCCATCCCAGCTCGGCGGCGATGCGGTCCGACGACGCCGTCACGTGCCGGACGTCGCCGAGCCGGTACTCGCCCGTCACGACCGGCTGCGGACCGTCGGGTCCCGCGATCGCCGCGGCCATCTCGCCGATGGTGTGCACGACGCCCGACCCGACGTTGTACGCCCGGAACGTCTCAGCAGGCAGGTCCTCCGTCGCCGAGATCGACACCGTGTTCGCCCCGGCGACGTCGTCGACGTGCACGAAGTCCCGTCGCTGGCGGCCGTCCTCGAACACGCGTGGGGCCTCGCCCCGCGCGAGCGCCGAGCGGAAGAGGGACGCGACACCCGCGTAGGGCGTGTTCGCGGGCATGCCCGGACCGTAGACGTTGTGGTAGCGGAGTGCGATCGCCCGACCCCCGGTGGCACGGGCCCATGCGGAGGCCAGGTGCTCCTGGGCGACCTTCGTCTGGGCGTACACGTTCCGCGGGTCGAGGGTGGCCGACTCGTCGATGAGCCCCGGCACGAGCGGCTGTCCGTCCGGGCCGATCGGGTCGAACACGCCGGCGTCGAGGTCGGCGCGTCGACGCGCCGGCGGACGGACGGGTTCGCCGGACGCGGTGGCGTAGGCCCCCTCGCCGTAGACGACCATCGAACTCGCCACGACCAGCCGGTCGATGCCGTGCCGGTCCATCCCGGCGAGCACGTGCGCCGTGCCCGCGTCGTTCGAGGAGACGTAGTCCGGGGCGTCCTGGAAGTCGACGCCCAGCCCGACCTTGGCGGCCTGGTGGCAGACGACGTCGACGCCGTCGAGCGCTGCGTCGAGTGCGATGCGGTCACGGACGTCGCCGTGCACGAACTCGATGTCCTGCTGCTGGTGCGCGGCGACCACGTCGGCGGGCGCACCGTGCACGTCGTCGCGGAGCGAGTCGAGCACCCGGACCTCGTGCCCCTCGGCACGGGCGCGGCGGACGATGGCAGAGCCGATGAAGCCGGCGCCGCCGGTGACGAGCAGGCGGCTCACGCCAGGGCTCCCGAGGCCGACACGATGCTCGCGCTCGCGGAGGCCGGGACGAGCTCGCGCGGTGTGTAGTCGTCCGGTACCGCGGCGACGATCGACCCGATGGCCCGGACGATGACCTCGTTCGCGCGCGCGAGCCGTTCCATGACGAGTCCGTGCGTCACGGGGGTCTCGACCTGGTAGGCCTGCTCCTCCGTCCGGGTGCCGCCGGTCGTCGGGTCGTCCTCCGCCGGCGCGAGACCCGCGTCGGCGTCCGTGACGAACGACAGGTTCACGGTGCCGATGCCGAGTTCGGCCGCGAGCGGCACCTCCGGCGTCATGGTCATGTTGATCGTGTGGCCCCCGGCCTGGCGCATCCACACGGATTCGGCACGGGTCGAGAAGCGCGGCCCCTGGATCACCACGCAGGTGCCGGTCGGGCGGAACGGAACGTCGAGCTGCTCCATCGCCCGGACGGCGGCGCGCCGGAGCACCGGGTCGAACGGGTCCGCGAACGACAGGTGCTGGACCGCGTCCTCGAAGAACGTGTCCGCGCGACCCCAGGTCCGGTCGATCAGCTGGTCGGTCACCACGAAGGTGCCCGGTGCGTAGTCGGGGTGCAGGCCGCCGACCGCACTCGAGGACACCAGCGCCCGCACACCGAGCGAGCGCAGGGCCCACAGGTTCGCCCGGTGGTTGATGCGGTGCGGCGCGACCGAGTGGGACCGCCCGTGCCGCGTCAGGAACGCGACCCGCTTGCCGGCCATCGTGCCGATGCTGATCGGGCTCGACGTGGGGCCGTACGGCGTGTCGACCTGGAGCTCGTCGGCGGTGCCGGGCTCGAACAGCTCGTAGAGGCCGGAACCACCGATCACCCCGATGGCCACCCGCGTCTCGTCCACAGCTCCGGTCGTGGTCACGTCGTCCTCCACAGGTCCTCCGAATGGTCCTCAGCGCGTCGGGCGCGCTCGTTACGCTACTGGGACCGCCACCGGACGAGCCGGGAGCGGGCACACATCCCACCTGTTCGGAGGCCCACGTGCGAACGATCGGTCAGCACCGCGACGAGATCGCGGCTCTCGTCGCACCGGTGCTGTCCGCCAGACGTCGTTCCGGACTGGAGGCACGGACCGTCGACGACCTCGCGACCGACGCCGGCGCCGGACGGGGCCACCGCGAACTCGGTCGGGCGGTCGTCGCACCCGTGCCGCTCCCACCGTTCGACAACAGCCAGATGGACGGCTTCGCCGTCCGCACCGCCGACGCAGGCACCCGCGTCCACGTCGTGGCACCGATCCCCGCGGGGGTGGTCCCGCCTCCGCTCGATCCGGGCACCGCGGCGCCGATCATGACCGGCGCGCGGATCCCCGACGGCGCCGACGCCGTGTTCCCGGTGGAGTCGACCGAGCCCGGTGGCTTCCCCGCCGCGCTCGCACTGACATCGGTCGCCGTGCCCGGCGACCTCACCGCGGGCACCTTCGTCCGGGGGACCGGCACGGACCTCGCCCGCGGCGGTGAACTCGCGCCCGCCGGAGCACGCGTCACGCCCGCCCTCCTCGGGACCCTCGCGTCCGCCGGGGTCGTCTCCGTCGACGTCGTCCGGCGGCTCCGCGTGCTCGTCGTGTCGACGGGGTCCGAGCTCCGCGGTGCCGGGGAAGCGACGATCGGCGACGCGAACGGCATCGCACTGCGGGCGGCGCTCGCCGAGGTCGGGGCGGAGACGCGATCCATCCGGCTCGCGGACGACGACGAGGCGTTCGTCGCGGCCCTCGACGCCGCCGTGGGGGACTGGGCCGACCTCGTCATCACCACCGGCGGCATCAGCGCCGGCGCGTACGAGGTCGTACGACAGGCGCTCGGCCCGCTGGGGCTCGCCGTCACACCGGTGGCGATGCAGCCGGGTGGTCCGCAGGCGTCCGGCACCATCGCCCTCGCCGGTCGATCGGTGCCGGTGGTGTCGTTCCCGGGCAACCCGGTGTCCGCGCTCGTGTCGTTCGAAGTGTTCCTGCGCCCGTTGCTCGCCCTCGACGCCGGTCTCCCCGACGACCGCCCGGTCGCGGTGCTGCCCGCGGCCGACGCCGCGAACTCACCGGCGGGGAAGCACCAGGTCCGGCGCGGCAGGGTCGAGGACGGACGCGTCCGCTTCGTCGGCGGCCCGAGTTCGCACCTGCTCGCCCACTACGCAGCGGCCACGCACCTCGTCCACGTCCCGGTCGGCACCGCCGAGGTCGCACCGGGTGACCCGCTCACCGTCTGGAGCCTCCGATGACCGACGCCACCCCGCTCTCACACGTCCGGGCGGACGGGACCGCACACATGGTCGACGTCTCCGACAAGGACGTCACCGTGCGGACCGCAACGGCCACGGCCACCCTCGTCACCCGCCCGGACGTCGTCACCCGCATCCTCGACGGCTCCCTGCCGAAGGGCGAGGTCGTGGGCACGGCGAGGATCGCGGCGATCATGGCGGTGAAGAAGACCTCGGCCCTCATCCCGCTCTGCCACCCGCTGCCCATCGCGGGCGTCGAGGTCGACATCGCGGGGGACGGGGATCGGGTGGTCGTCGAGGTGTCGGTCCGGACCACCTCGCGGACGGGCGTCGAGATGGAGGCCCTGACCGGTGCGAGCGTCGCGGCGCTCACCGTGTACGACATGGTGAAGGCCGTCGACCGGGCGGCCACGATCACGGGGGTCCGTGTGCTCGAGAAGCACGGCGGCCGGTCCGGGGACTGGAGCAACCGATGAGCGCAAGGCCGACCCGGGGTCGGGCAGCCGTCGTGGTCGTGTCGACCCAGGCATCCATCGATCCCGCCCTCGACCGCACCGGTGCCGTCATCGCCGAGTGGCTCCGGGAACACGCCTTCGCCGTCGCGGAGCCGATCATCGTCGCCGACGGCGGCCCCGTCGCCGAGACCGTGTCCGCCGAACTCCTCGCCGATGCCCGGGTCGTCATCACCACGGGTGGGACCGGCGTGACGCCCACCGATCGCACGCCCGAAGCGATCGCGCCGCTCATCGACCTCGAGCTCCCCGGCATCACCGAGGAGATCCGGCGTCGCGGACTGGCAGGAGCCGGACCGACCGCGCTCCTGAGCCGCGGGATCGCCGGGATCGCCGCGGGCGGCACGCTCGTCGTCACGTTGCCCGGGTCCCGGGGCGGTGTCGCCGACGGGCTCGCAGTGCTCGACGGGCTGCTCGACCACGTGCTCGCGCAGGTGTCGGGCGAGGGGCACGCGCCGCGGAGCGCATCGTGACCGGGGTCGACCAGGCCGACCCTCGGGTGGTGCTCGCCGACGTCGTCGACCGGCCGATCACGGTGGACGAGGTCTCCGCCGTGGTCGCGACCGACCAGGACGGAGCGGTCGTGACGTTCGCGGGCGTCGTGCGTGACCACGACGGCGGCAAGGGAGTGACCGCGCTCGAGTACGAACGGCACCCGAGTGCCGGTGCCGTCATCGCCGACGTGGCCCGCGCCATCGCCGACGCCCACCCCGGGGTCCGCATTGCCGTGCTGCACCGTGTCGGGGCGCTCGGCATCGGGGACGTCGCGCTCGCCGCTGCCGTGTCGGCAGCGCACCGTGCCGAGGCGTTCGCGGCCTGCGGGGCCCTGGTCGACCTCGTGAAGGAACGCGTGCCGATCTGGAAGCACCAGCGTTTCACCGACGGCTCCGACGAGTGGGTCGCCGCCCTCTGACTGGCGAAGGGTGGTCAACGACGCGCAGCCGCACACGCGACGATCTGACCGTTGCCGGATCGCAACCGCGGCACGCGTTCGGGGCGTAGCGGCACTCCAAGCTGATCCATAGACTCGCTGCTCATGAGCGTGCTGCTGTACGGGGCGTCGATCGTCCTCCTGGTCTTCGCCCTGATCGACATCATCACGAAGAGCGACGACCAGGTGCGCGGTCTGCCGAAGTTCGCGTGGATCCTGATCTGCATCTTCCTGCCCGTCGTCGGCAGCATCGTGTGGTTCGCCGTCGGGCACGACTGGAGCCAGAGCGACCGGAACCACGGCCGCTACATCGAGCCGAAGCGCCACGAAGACCAGTACGCCACGCTGAAGGACGCCCGCAGCGCCCACGGGGACAAGCGGGTGAGCGGCACGGAGCAGGAGCTCGCCGAGCTCGAGCGTGAGATCGAGTACTGGGAGGCCCAGGCACGCCTGCGTCGGGCGAAGGAGGCCGCCGGCGAGGGCGAGCCGACCCCGGGCAGCTGAGCCGCGCCTCCTGGCCGATCCGCTGCGCGTGCCGGGTGGGGCGGAGCGGGGGCCGCTGTCGGGCGACAACGTCGCTGTCGTACGACAGCGACTTCGTCGTTCCCCAGCGCCCGCAACTGTTGCAGCCGCGCGCGAGCGACATCATCGGTGTCGTACGACGTCGACAACGTCGTTCCGAGTCGCCCCGCCCCGCCCCGCCACGCGCCCGCACCCGCCCCGCCCGCGCCCGCCCCGCCGCCGCCCCCGCACCGCGCACCCCGACGCGCCGCCTACCCTTGACGGGTGGCTCATCTCCTCGGCGCCGAGAACCTGCATCTCGAGTTCCCCACCCGTGTCGTCTTCGACAGCGTCACCCTCGGCATCGACGAGGGTGACCGCATCGGCGTCGTCGGCCGGAACGGCGACGGCAAGTCGACGCTGCTCGCACTGCTGTCACAGCGCCTCGAACCGGACGGCGGCCGCGTCACGCACCGTCGCGGCCTGACGGTCGGCTACCTCGACCAGCGCGACGTCCTGCCAGAGGGTGCGACCGTGGGCAGCGTCGTCGTCGGCGACCGCGAGGAGCACGAGTGGGCCGGCGACCCGAAGAACCGCGACATCATCGGCGGCCTCGTGTCGGACATCCCGTGGGACGTCAGTGTCGACGAGCTCTCCGGCGGCCAGCGGCGCCGCGTCGCCCTCGCCCGGCTGCTCGTCGGCGACTGGGACGTCCTGTTCCTCGACGAGCCCACGAACCACCTCGATGTCGAGGGCATCCAGTGGCTCGCCGAGCACATAAACCGCCGGTGGTCCGCGAACCAGGGCGGCCTCGTCGTCGTGACGCACGACCGGTGGTTCCTCGACGCGGTGTCGACGGACACGTGGGAGGTGCACGACGGCATCGTCGAGCCGTTCGAGGGCGGCTACGCGGCGTACATCCTCCAGCGTGTCGAACGTGACCGGCAGGCGGCGGCGAGCGAGCAGCGTCGGCAGAACCTGGCCCGCAAGGAGCTCGCCTGGCTGCGCCGCGGCGCCCCGGCCCGGACGAGCAAGCCGAAGTTCCGCATCGAGGCGGCGAACGCCCTCATCGACGACGTCCCGCCGATCCGCGACACCGTCGCCCTGTCGAAGACCGCGACCGCCCGGTTGGGGAAGGACGTCGTCGACCTGCTCGACGTGAGCGTCGCGTTCGACGGCACCACGATCCTCGACCGCGTCGAGTGGCGGATCGCGCCGGGGGAGCGCACCGGGATCCTCGGGCCGAACGGCGCAGGCAAGTCGACGCTGCTGAACCTCGTGTCCGGTCGCCTCCAGCCCACCAGTGGTCGGGTGAAGACCGGCAAGACCGTGCAGGTCGCCGTGCTCGACCAGCAGCTCGCCGACCTGCACCAGTTCGCCGACGACCGCGTCCGCGAGGTCGTCGCCCGCAAGAAGACGAGCTACGTCGCCGACGGCAAGGAGATGACGCCGTCGCAACTGCTCGAACGGCTCGGGTTCACGTCCGCGCAGCTCTCGACGCCCGTCAAGGACCTGAGCGGCGGGCAGAAGCGGCGCCTCCAGCTCATGCTCATCCTGCTCGACGAGCCGAACGTGCTGATCCTCGACGAGCCGACGAACGACCTCGACACCGACATGCTCGCCGCGATGGAGGACCTGCTCGACACCTGGCCGGGCACCCTCCTCGTCGTCTCCCACGACCGGTACCTGCTCGAACGGGTCACCGACCAGCAGTACGCCGTGCTCGGCGGGCACCTCCGGCACCTGCCGGGCGGCGTCGACGAGTACATGCGGCTCCGGGCGGCCGGCACCGGTGGAGGGACAGCCTCAGCGGCTGCCGCCGCGTCTGCCGGGAGGCCCGACACCGCCGGCGGCGCCGCTGCGACCGGTCCCGCGGCCGGGTCCACCGACCCTGCCGCACCCGGTCTGACCGGTGCGGACCGGCGGGCAGCCGAGAAGGAGATGTCCGCGCTCGACCGGCGCATCGCGAAGGTCGGCGCCGACCGGCAGAAGCTGCTCGACCAGTTCGCGAGCCACGACCAGTCGGACTACGAGGGACTCGGGGCGCTCCAGACGCAGCTCACCGCCCTCGAGAGCGAGGTCGAGCAGCTCGAGGAGCGCTGGCTCGAGGTGGCGGAGGCGCTCGGGGTGTAGTCAGCCGACGTTCTTCGCCCAGCCGGGTGGTTCGAACGGGTCGGACACGAAGCAGGGGGTGTCATCCGGAGCGTCGCGGCGCGCGATCGCGACACCGTACGTCTCCGGCGTCCTCGAGGTCCGGAGCGTGCCGAGGTTCCCCGTCGTCGTGACGGCGAACCCCTGCACCTCGCCCGCGTGCTCCGGGTCCCGCAGCACGATCCGGCCCACGATGTCGAGCTCACAGTGGGCAGGCACCACGAAGCCGCTGTCGACCGGGACGGTCCGGCCGTACTCCTCGGGCATCGCAGCGTCGTCGGTCGCGATGAGCCCAGGGCTGTCCGTCCGCGGCTCGGGGGCGATCGCGAGCCGGTCGAGCGTCACGTTGCGCAGCTCCACGGCACGGACGTCGTGGACCCGGATGTCCGAGCCCGTGTCGTTCTGCATCTCCGCCATGAACCACGACGACGCGCCCGCCGAGCCCACGGGGAAGGTGGAGCAGGCTCCGCCGCTGATCGCGGTCGTCGTGAGCTCGCCGGCTGGCGCGACCGCGACCCCGAGGCCGACGGCGAGCACGAGCGCGCCGATGGTGCTCGCTCCGATGACGGCCCGCCCCACGTTCACGTGCTCAACCTAGGGCACTCCTCCCGCAGGGTCTCCCCCCAGTCCGCGGCCGTGGTCTACCCGTCGGCGGGATCGCCGCCACCAGGGTTCGCGACGACCTCCCACAGGTGGCCGTCCGGGTCCTGGAAGAACCCGGAGTACATGCCCCACGGTCGTGTGTACGGCGGCTCGAGCATCATCGCGCCGGCGTCCCGTGCCCGGTCGAGGACGGCGTCGACGGCGGCCGCCGACTCGACGAAGTGCCCGATCACCGCACTCGGCCCCGGCGCCGGGCGGACGCCGGAGTCCTTCGCCATGTCGTCGCGGCCGTACACGCTGACGATGAGACCGTCGTCGAGTGTGAGCATCGCCGTCGTCCCGCCCGCCTGGGTCTCGGTTGCGGGGTACTCCGTGCCGATGACGCCACTGCCGTCGAGCCCGAGCAGGGCACGGTAGAACGCGGCGGAGCGGGCGATGTCGGCGACGGCGAGCGTGATGGCGTGCATGCGCCGGAGGGTACCCGGCGCGGCACCGCCCGGTCGCCGGGTCCGAGCGGCCTGCTCGATCACCGGGTCGGAGGCGACTGCGCAGTTGCCCGGTCGGAGGTGACTGCGCAGTCGCCCGGCCAGAGGCGGCTGCTCAGTCGCCGAGGCCGAGGATCAGGCGTCGGAGCAGCCCCGACAGCTGGTCCTGCTCGGCGTCCGAGACACCCGCCAGGATGTCCCGTTCGGCGGCCAGCAGGTCCGCGATCGCCGCGTCGACCGCCGTCCGGCCCGCAGCGGTCAGGGAGACGAGGATGCCGCGGCCGTCCCGCGGATCCGTGCGTCGGGCAACGAGCCCTCGTGCCGCAAGCCGGTCCACCCGGTTTGTCATCGTTCCGCTCGACACCAGCGTCTGCTGCAGGAGCGTCTTCGGGCTCAGCTCGTACGGCTCGCCCGCACGCCGCAGCGCCGAGAGCACGTCGAACTCCCACGGCTCGACGTCGCTCTCGTCGAACGCGGCTCGACGTGCACGGTCGAGGTGCCGCGCCAACCGGTCCACGCGCGACAGGACCTCGAGCGGACCGAAGTCCAGGTCGTCGCGTTCACGTCCCCACGCAGCGACGATGCGATCGACCTCGTCCTCCTGCGGCATCCCCCCATCTTGGCCGAAGCAGGGCGTGCACGGCCAGCCGTCCGGTCGTGGGAGGATGGTCGAGCGCCTCCGTGCGCGTTCCGCCTTGGTGTAATGGCAGCACGACGGCCTTTGGTGCCGTGAGGTCCGGGTTCGAATCCTGGAGGCGGAGCAGCGGCCTCTTCGGCTTTGCGGCATCCCGGGTCATTCTTCTTCGTGTGGAGGCTGCTGGCGGCGCCAGATCGCGGCTCCAGACCGCTCCTGTTCTCGTCCTCGCCGTTCTGTGGGTCCCGGCCCACGGCGAGCGAGCGACGTACGCGGAAGAATCAGGCAGCTAACCCCTGAGATCGAGGGCTGTTCAAGAACGCCGGGCTCGCATGAAGAGAGGCCTGGCCCCTCAGCGCTTCGACATGGAATCCATGGACTTGAGCCACGAGCCGGTGCCGCAGCGCGACGGCGGGACAGAATTTGTGCCCCGGTGGTCCAGAGGACCATACGAGGCCATCGATCCCTTCAGGCGTGCCAACTACTAGGAAGGCGTGATCGCGCGGCCAAGCCGACCAGCAACTCTCCTCGACGAAACTGAGTTCCTCCGAGCTAGCCGGCCGCCGCAGCACGACGGTGCCGTCAGAGGCAGGTGCAGTGTTCACACCGGTCGCTTGCGCTCTGCAACGTCAGATGGTCTCGCGGATCGCAGCACTGCTTACTTCCTCTCGAGATGAGCAACCAGGCGAGCGAGCGCTTCCTGCCATTCAGTCGTCCCGGTCTCGGCCCACAATTCCGCGAGCTCTCCGTCCGGGCGCGCGGCGAGTTCGACCGCACGCACCGCTCGGTCTGCGAGACGGCGGCTCGGTCTGCGTGCGCGGTTGACGAATCGCTTAATACCCTCGGTGTACGCGTCGGTCTGCGATGGACGGCCCAGTCCGTGCGCAACGACCTCCGCCGCTGCGATGGCGGTGGCAGCGACATCGCCGTCGAGCATGCGCCCGGCTCTTGCCGCGTCCATGAAGGCCGCCTTGACGACCGTCCACCGTTTCTGACCGTCGAGTTCCGCGACGAAATCGGCCGCGGCGTCATTTCCGACTGGCTCGGCGCTCCACGTCCCCATTCCGCAAGAGTAGGACGTGGAGCGGACGAGCCCTAGTCCGAAAGTCGGTCCGCTACCGGGCGCCCAATGGGCCCGGACACCCGGTCGATGTGATCAACGGGGGTTGAGGAGATCGCCGTCCCAGCTCAGGTCGTCATCTTCGTCGACCTCGAAGGCCTCGTAACGGTCGTCCTCGAGGATGTTGTCGATGAGTGCGCGCGAGCCGGCGACGATCGTCGAGTCCCAGTCCTCCTCCGACGCGACCACCCATGAGTGATCCTCGGGCCAGATCAGCGACGTGTACGGCCCCTCCTGGCCGTAGCGGCTGCATTCCCAACCCGGAACGGTGCGTTGCGCCCATGTCGGGTCCGCAAGCTCGCTCAAGCTCGTGCTGAACAACCACATGTCCCGACCGGGCCAGTGCATCTGCATGCGAGCGCGCGCGAGCTCGTTCCGACTTCTCTCCGCCCACGGTGGGTTGCCGGTGCCTTCCCACGCACCGATCACCACGTCGTCCGGTGTCCCTGTCGCGACCCGAAGGTGTGTGGTCAGGACCGCGAGATCCGCAGGGTCGAACCACCCATCGTCGGACTGACCGACGCTCCACCCATCCGACCAGTCCCTGGTCTGCTCATCGTCCGTGATGCGGAACCACTGCACCAGGGGATGCATCACGCGGCCGTTGCGCCGCGCGACCTCAGCCCACTGCCATCGCGTCTGTTCGACGTCGACGGGATTTCCCCACTCGTCGACCGTGTTCGGGTCAGCGCGGTGCGCATCCACCGGGTGCAGCAGCCGCGCGTACGCTTCGAAGCCCGTGCCAGCGACACCGCCGACAGTCGCCCATCTGCCGGCTCGCTTGACGAGCCAAGCACCGCGGGAGGCCTCGGTCAGCAGGATCATGCTGTCAGCCTGGCACGGCAGACACCAGTGTCTCGGGCGAAGCAGTCTGAGGCGACGATCCTCTAGTGAGACGGTGCTTGATAGAAGAGTTCGGGGTCACCGTCATCGAGGCCGTACACGATCCCTGCGAATGTCCAACCAAGCGTGGCGAGAACGAGCTGCATCGGGTGGTTCGAGAGGTTCGTCGAAGTGAAGAGCTTCGGCGTCCGACGCGCGGCGCTCACGGCAGCGAGCAGCCCTGACGCCACTCCGCGGCGCCGGGCCGCGGGCAGAACGCGGACGAGTTCGACGAACTTATTCCCGAAGAAGGACTGGTCAGTGACAGCGAATCCGAGGACCGTAACACCATCCGTGGCGAGCCAGACTCGGCTGCGCTCGAGCCACTGCTCGACGGCGTCATGACACTCGTTCAGTGGTTGCTCAAGGACCACGGCAAGGTCCGCGAGGTCTGCGAGAGTCGCTGCGCGTAGTTCGAGGCGTCGAGCAGTGCAAGCGAACATCAAATCGGTGACAGTGCAGGGCCGAACCCAGGACCGTGACGCCGCCCTCGACCACGTACAGCAGTTCGAAGTTGAGACCGACACAGGACACCGTTACGTGGCGACCTGCGAAGGCCCACCGGTCGGATTTCCCTCGGACTGGAAGGTGACGAGCGCCGATGATGGTCACCTAGTCGGCAGTGTCCGCCTGCTCGGCGCAGGCATGCCCGGCGCGACAAACTACCGCTACAAGAAAGCCGGCGCGCTCCTCGCAGGTGGTAAGCAGTTCAATCTGTGGAACGCGGTGCAGTCCCTGTTGCAGTGATGCCTCTTTGTTGGTCGGGCATGCAACCAGCACTCCGCCGCGTGCGGTGCTGTTGAGCGTGTTCAATAGCCGATCGGCTACCGAGTCCTGATGCAAACCCACCGAGCGCTGCGATACGATCCTTCCGGCTTGCCCTAGCCGGTCACCCGCCCACAGGGCCCGGTCGAGTTTGGGAGAGGGAGGCAGCCCGTTCGAGTCGGGCCAAGTGTGGGCATCCGCCGTACTGTCTCCGGTGTTCGTCACCCGATCGGCTATCGAACCCTCGCCGCCGGGCAACCAGCTGCGTCGTGACCACCTAATCGTGGTCACCTCCGCGGCGCAGACAGCTGAGGCCGCGCACGAGCATCCCGGTGCACACGATGAGCAGACCTCCTAGGATCAGCGCCGCTCCGGCTGACGCTCCCTCGACCCCTCCGAAGAAGAAGACAACCACGACGCCAGCAATCGCGATCGAAGGGCCGATCAGGTAGGCGGCAAACGTCGTCTCGGACATGCGGCCATCTGGTTCCACAGCCGAACCCTACTGGCGATGCCAGATACCCGACGGTCGTCCGGTAGCCGAGTGCCGGTTGAGACCGCTTCCCTTCGGACGCTTCTCTCGTCGGGTTGATGTCCGGATGGCCGCCACCGGGATCTCTCGCGCGAGGTCGCGATCACCAAGTGAGCTGCGTGTCGTCCTCGAAGACCGCGCCGGTGGGCCCATCAGCAGGCAGGGTCGCGAGCCGCACCGCCACAGCCGCTCCCTCATCGGGGGTGCGGGTGCCACGGAAGTCGTTGAAGTCCGTGGCAACGTGGCCGGGGGCGGCGCCGTTGATCTTCAACGTGGTCTCCGCGAACTCGCGGGCGTAGTGCACGGTCAGGGCGTTGAGGGCGGTCTTCGAGCTCGAGTACACCATCGAGGGCTGCCCCACCCATGCCCCCTCTTCCCCGATCGAACCGCGCTTGCTCGTCACGTTCACGATGCGAGGTGCCTCTGCCTTCGTCAGTAGCGGCAAGAACGCGGTGATCATCCGCACGACGCCGAAGACGTTGACCTCGTAGACGCTCTTGAAGTCGTCGACGTTCTCCTCGGTCGGCTTGGGCAGGTTCTCCAGCGGGCGGAACGTGAGCGTGTTCACGCCGGCGTTGTTCACCAGGACGTCGAGCCGGCCGAACTCGTCAGCGACGTCCGCGACGAGAGCGTCGATCTGGTCCTGATTGGTCACATCGAGAACGACCGGGCGCACGTCACCGTCGACGGTGGTGGCGGCTGCCCGTCCGAGCTCGGCGCTGCGCGTGCCGAGGAGGACGGTGAAGCCTTCACGGGCGAGGCCGCGAACGATGGCGATGCCGATGCCCTTGTTGCCGCCTGTGACCAGGGCGACCTTCTGCAAGATTGATGTTGTCATGTCAACAGCATGCACTTTCCCTGTTGATGCGTCAACAGAGGACCGATAGGGTCGCTTCATGATCGCGCCCCTGACTCAGCAGGAACAACGCCTCTGGCACGCGTGGAAGATCGCAGCGGACACCGTCCGGCAGCGCGTGGCCGAGGACATCAAGGCAGGCTGCGGGCTCTCGGATCAAGACTTCGGAATCGTGACCCGACTCGTCGAGCTCGGGGGCGGCGAGCTCCGCCAGAACGACCTCAGCGCCTCGCTGCGATGGGACCGCACCCGCTTGTCCCACCAGCTCACGCGGATGGAGAATCGCGGACTCGTCACCCGCAGCGCGGTCGATGGCGGTGTGCTCGTGCGCATCACAGACGAGGGAGCACGTCTCGTGCGTGTGGCCCGACCGATCCATGCTGACGCGGTCCGAAAGCATCTCGTCCAACGCACCGAGGGCATAGACCCCTCTTCGCTTGTGCACGTCCTCGAACAACTCGCACTCGACAGCCCACCAGCACCGTCGCGATAGCCGATCGGCTACCGGTCGCCCTTCCACTTTCGGGGGCCGAAGCGCCACCGCCAGACCCCGGCACCAAGCCACAGGATCCCCAGTGCTGTGTCGAGCAGCATCAGCAGCAGATCGATGTCGGAACGTGTCAAACGCACGATTGAAATCGCGACGATGGCCAGTCCGAAGACGAGCGTGTAGGACACCGGCAACTTCGCGCCTGCGACGTCAGTGTGGTGAACCTACCGTCTGTGGTCGCCCCGGTGATCGCCACCCGCGGTCGCCGATCCCCCGGCGCGTTAGTTGAGGCTCTCGAACACCATCGTCGCCTGGATGCGGTCGCCGCCGCCCAGTCCCTTGCTCCCGCTACTTGCCGTGGTGATGGTGTGAAGACGGTATCCCTTTGCCGCTTGGTCGTTGATGGCCTTCTCGAGGGAGGTCAAGTTGCCAGACCCCGTTCCCCAGAGCTTTTCCTTCAAGAATCACCTGCACGACGACGTACTGCATCCGCGGCTCCCTTGCCTCTGGGCGTGCGAGCAAGGTGCTCGCCGCCCAGGCAAGTCTGCCGTGGAGTCGTCCGCTGGCATGGCCCCCGTTCGCGTGGCGACGGATGCGACTGGTCCTGTGCCTGGAAGTCCATCGGCTACCGGGCGCCGATGCGATCTCGGCTACAGGGTGGCGGATACGCTCCGTTTGTGAGCATCGTGACTTCCGGGCCCGTGGCACGGTGAGCATCGAGTCTTTCGACGTTGAGCCGATCGACCATCGCCGGTTGATTCGATGGCTGCTCGGTGTGGCGGCTGCCGTCACCGGTGTTCTTGCGATCATCGGGTGGCCGCTGCCGGTGCTCCCGGGAAGATACGTGCGGACTGATGCATGGGAACGCACGACTGCCTTGATCGAAGCATGGTGGACTCACGACGGTTGGCGGATGTCAGGGGCGTCCTGGTTCTGGGGCGGTGTCGCGATAGGCGCGACAACTGGCGCGGTCATGATCCGGGCTGGGACGGAACGATCCTGGCGCAGAACATGGCTTCTGACCGTGCTCCCGGGCGGCGTCATCGCAGCGCTGGGCCCGTTGGTTCAGGTTCTGTTGGGAATCCGGTGGTCGAACTACGCGGGTAGCCACGACAGTCTCTCCGTGATCATCGTGTACGCAATCGGTTTGGCAGGGGCGGTGGGCTTACCGTTTTTCCGCGGATGGGTGATGCACGGCCGCAAGCAGAGCGACGATGACGGTGCGCTTCGACCTTGACGCACCGTCACCTCCCGTTCCGAGACGCGGCTGACTCGGTCCGGGGAGCGGCTTCTCGCGCCATGAACGCTCTAATCATCGGGTACGCCCGGGCCTCAACGTACGAACAGGGCTTCGCAGCTCAGCGCATCCCGCTCGAACGGCTCGGAGTCCTCCTGTCCAACATCCACACCGACCGGGGCCTCACCGGCACGAACAGGTTTGCGCCAAGCACTCGTCGTGCCTTGGCAGGGACACATTCGTGATCGCGAAGCTGGACTGGCCGGCGAGGACCGGGAATGGGCTCGGAGCGCCACCACCGCGCCTGGAACGGCTCACCGCTCGATCCTGGCGAACGCGTCAGTCGAAGGGGTGCAGTGTTCGCAGCCGACGTCCTCCGTCCGGACCCGCGCGTCGGCGGAGAGCAGCGCCTCCTGGACGACACGCTGAGCGGGTGCCGGGCGGCCGGGCGGCCGGGCCGTCACCCGCCCGCCCGGTTCCGGAGCCGCGCAGACGACGAGGACCGTCCGTCCCGCGGATCCGGAGAGCATCAGCGCGCCGCTTCGACCCCGGCCTGCGCGATGACGGCGTCCTGGTCGGGGGTTCCGCCGCCGGAACCGATCGCGCCGATCACGGCTCCGGACTCGTCGGTGATGGGGAGTCCGCCGGCGAGGAACGCCAGCGGCTCGTTGCTCGCCGCTCCGAGCGTGTAGAGCGGTGCGCCGGGCTGGATCGCCGCCGCGAGGTCGCCGGTGGCTGCACCGCCGAAGTACACCGAGGTGCGGGCCTTCGCGAAGCTGGAGTCGATGGACACGAGCGGGGCGCCGTCCTGACGGACCGAGGCGACCATGCGGGCACCGCGGTCGAGCACGGTGATGGAGGACGGGACGCCGAGTTCGGTGGCCTTCGCATCCGCCGCGGCGATGATGCGCTGAGCCTGGTTCAGGGTGATGGACATGGTGATTCCTCTTCTCTGATTGGTGGTGGGTATCGGGGTCAGGCAGCGGGTTCGTCGGTGACGACGACCTTGCCGATCACGCGGCCGCTCTCGACGAGGGCGTGCGCCTCGCGGAGCGTGTCGGCCGTGATCGGGCGGAGCACGGTGGTGGCCGTGCCGCGGATGCGCCCGGCGTCGACGAGGCCGGCGACCTCGTCGAGGATGCGGTGCTGCTCCGCCATGTCGGCAGCGCGGTGCAGCGAGCGGGCGAACATGAATTCCCAGTGCCAGGTGAGCGCTTTCGACTTCAGCGCGACGACGTCGACGTGTTCCGGGTCGTCGATGGCGACGATCTGTCCGAAGGGGCGGAGCACCCGCTCGTAGACGGGGAGCTGGCCGGAGGAGTTGGTGGTGAGGATCCAGTCGATGCCGTCCGGTTCGTTGCCGAGGACCTGTGCGGCGAGGTCGCCGTGGTGGTCGACGACGTCGTGCGCGCCGAGCTCGCGGACCCAGGCCGCACTCTCGGGCCGGGACGCGGTCGCGAGCACGCGGACACCCGGCAGCAGGGCCCGCACGAGCTGGATCGCGATCGAGCCGACACCGCCCGCACCTCCGATGACGAGCAGTGTGCCCGTGGCGTCGGGTGCGATGCGGAGCTTGTCGAACAGGCTCTCCCACGCGGTGATCGCGGTCAGGGGGAGTGCCGCGGCCTCGGTGTGCGACAGCGTGCGGGGACGTCGACCGACGATGCGTTCGTCGACGAGCTGCAGTTCGGCGTTGCTGCCGGGCCGGTCGATGGCACCGGCGTAGTACACCTCGTCTCCCGCAGCGAACAGCGTGACGGCGTCGCCGACGGCACGGACGGTGCCGGACGCGTCGAACCCGAGCACCCGGACGCCGCCGTCGGGCTCGGAGCCTCCGCGGAGCTTCACGTCGACCGGGTTGACCGACACGGCGTGGACCTCCACCAGCAGGTCGTGCGGCCCGGGCACCGGCATGGAGATGGTCGTCGGCACCAGGCTGCGTGCGCTGGTCACGGGGAGTGCTGCCGTCTGTCCGATCGCTCGGACCTCGTTCGTCGTGGTCATGTCAGTACCGTGCACCCGGTCCCGTGGTTACCCGCAAGGGCATCTGGTTACCGCGGGGTAACCGAGAAACCCCTGGTCCGAGTCCGTACCCCTGGGGAACCGAGCGCTTGCCGGCATCTGTCGGGGTGGTTACAGTTCGGCTGTGACCATGTCCATGAGCAGCCCCGTCGAAGCCGCGCACGTCGTCGACGCGTGCGACCGGAACGACGTGTACGCGGCAGCGTGCCCCTGCCGGGAGATGCTCGACCTGCTCGCGAACAAGTGGACCGCGCTCGCGATCGGGGTCCTCGAGGACGGTCCGCAGCGGTTCGGCGAACTCCGACGCCAGCTGCAGGGCGTCAGCCCGAAGGTGCTGTCGGCCTCGCTGAAGCGGATGGAGGACGCCGGTCTCGTCGACCGGACCGTGTTCGCGGAGGTCCCGCCGAGAGTGGAGTACGCGCTCACGCCCCTGGGGCGCGGTGCTGCGGCACCGCTCGCGCACCTGCGCGACTGGGTGAACGAGAACGTGACCCGTCACTGAGGCGCGCTACGGACTGGAGGCACGGCGCCAGCTGGCACCGCGCCTCCCGTCACACGTCCTGACGCGCCCTGGCGCGAGCGAGCTGCTGCGCGGAGGAGAATCCGGAACGGAGGGCACGTTCGGTGGCGGTGAGGTGCTCCGTCCCCGCGAGCCGCACCGCCTCCGTCAGTCGACGCCGTTCGATCTCGCGACGTGGTGCGGTCCCCATCCGGTGGAAGGTGTCGCGGAGGGTCCGCTCGGACACGGAGAGGTCGCGAGCGAGCCGCCCGACGGTGAACGCCGGGTCGCGGAAGAACGTCTCGATCGTGGCTTGCGCGGCCATGAAGAGCCCGTCACGATGC
Source organism: Curtobacterium sp. 22159 (assembly GCF_052045775.1). Classification (NCBI taxonomy): domain Bacteria; kingdom Bacillati; phylum Actinomycetota; class Actinomycetes; order Micrococcales; family Microbacteriaceae; genus Curtobacterium; species Curtobacterium sp. 22159. The sequence goes on along the minus strand of NZ_JBQEPN010000016.1, from coordinate 4,753 downwards.
CCTCCCGTGGCCTTCGGCGTGCGGGGCGCCGACTCTTCGAGGACGCTGGCGAGGAGGTTCTCGAACGCGAGGGCGAGGTGTCGTTGGCTGGTGACGGTCGTCGGGGGAGGGGACTGCAGGAGGCCGTTCGTCATGGTCATCAGCGTCTGGGCGGCAGACCCGCTGATGGGAAGTGGCTCCCCGTACTGGAAGCGGCCTTTCCCGGGCCGCAGGAAGGTGGGTTCGAGGTACCAGACGTAGCGGGCGGTCTCCGTCACGGTGCGTGCGGTGGTGGGCGCTTCGCCGCTGAGGAGGATCAGCGATCCTGCATCCGTCGGTACGCGTGTCCCGTCGACGTCGAACTCGAAGCCGCCCTCCATGGTCAGCACGAGGTAGGTCCGTTCCGGAGCCGTGGTGAGTGCGTAGCCGGCGGAGCGCGACCACGCATGGCCGACGCCGAACCGGGGTTGCTCGACGGTGTTCGCCACGAGGGTCTGGTCGATCGCGCCTCGGGGGTGCCAGCCGAAGTCGTTGCACCGCTGGGCGGCGGCCTTCCCCATCGCCAGTGCGGTACTCACGGTTCGATGATGCATCACCGACCCGCCGGGGCGTGGAGGCCGTCGCGTGTTGTTATCACCTGTTGCCGACGGCACGCATCGTTTTCGGCAGCAGATGTGATCGATTCCGGCGAGATGCTCGCGCGCTGTCGCCGATTCCCGCAATCTGGCGGAAGAATGAGCTGACAACACGTCAAGAACGGTCTTCTCCGTGGTGCCCGAACACGGTCGAAGCGTCATGCACGAGGAGGCGCAATGTCAGACCACCGGGCAACGAGTCCGGGGGACACGTCGATCGTTCCAGCCGTGGAACTGCCGGACGCGGTACGACGTGCTGGGCTGGAGCAGGGGTGGGAAGCTGCAGCAGCTCTGATCGGGAGGCACTGGGACGCGTACGCGACCACCGCCCCGGAACAGGTGCTCGACGCGATCGGGGTGCTCCCCGGGTCCGTCCTGCTCAACGACGCGACGCTGGTCGTTGCTGCCAACTACCTGCAACACGTCGTGTCCGGTGAGGACCCGACGAGCTTCGATCCGAACCGGGCCCTCTCCACGGGTGAGGGCCCGGTCAGTGGAACGTTGACGCAGCAGCTGACCGTCCGGACCGGGATCTCCGCCAACGCTCGGGTGCGGGGTGACGTCCGGGAGGCACTCGAGGCGGCGGAGGAAGGTCGGCACCTCCTGGAACAGGCCCGCGGTGCTGCTGCGGATCCCACGACGGCGGCGGAGCTGGATCGCGTGCAGCCGAACCTGCCGCACTTCTTCATCCAGTGGGGGCGGACGCGGGAAGCTGCCGAAGCTCGCGGCGCGGTCTACGAGTTCGAGCAGGCGCACCACCTCGGTCTCCGCACACGACAACCGCAGGTCGCCCGCGTCGCCGCCGGCCACTTGGCGTGGCATCACATCGAGCGCGGCCGCGTCCACGTGGCGGCGCAGTGGCTCGAAACCGCACTGGGTGTCGGGGATCCGGACCCTCGGTACGAGGGGATCGTCCACCTGGCGGCCGCGTTGATCGCGCTCGAGCGCGGTGACCGGCAGGCAGCTGGAGTGGCCTTGGCGCGGATGCGCGCGTACCCGACGGGGGAGTACTGGGCCCCCGCGCTCTGGGTGCGGGCGCTTCACGTGGTGACACGGGAGGAAGCGACGCTGGTCCAGAACGAGTTCGCGCACGAGCTCGACCGTCACCCGCGGAACGCCCGCGGACCGGTGGACGCCCGCTACCTGCGGACGGTCCGGCTCACGTTGGGGATCCGGCCGGGCGACGACGGACCGCGGTCGACGACGACGGCCGATCTCCTGCTGGACGCGGTCGACGCATTCTCCCGAGGCGACTTCGAGCGCGCCTCCGAACTCGTCCGGGAACCGGCAGCAGCGACGGACCATGCCATCCCCCGGGTCCGGGCCAACGCACTGCTGCTCGCCGCCGCGGTGAGTCGCGCCCTCGACCGCCCGGCGCTGGCCGTCGAGCTGTTCGAACGGGGTCACGCGATCCTCGAGCGCGAACAGCTCACCACGCCGTACCGGACCCTCCCGCAGGAGATGGTGCCGTTCTTCGCGGAAGCGACGGGACGCCCCATCGCGGTGGAGCGCGGGGTGGAACCGACACCGGTCCCGATGGCGCTCGGCACGCTCACGCCGCGGGAACGCGAGCTGCTCGCGCTCCTCGGCACGAAGGCGAAGTTCGCCGACATCGGTGCGCAGCTGTACCTGAGCCCGAACAGCGTGAAGACGGCTGCCCAACGGCTCTACCGGAAGCTCGGCGTGAACTCCCGCGGGGAAGCGGCCGAGATCGCGCTGCGCGCGGGGCTCGCGCGCGGCTGAACGAGCCGCTCGCCCCGGCATCGCCGCTGCCGGTCCTGCTTCCGGATCGAGACGGTGGCCCCCGTTCAGGGGTGGCAGCGCCGGGAGGTGAGCATTCCGGGAAGCAATCCCGGTTCTGCTCTGGGCGACTTCTCAGACTGTGTGAAGACTGAGCGCGGCGGCTGCTGCTGCCTCGTCCATGCCGCCGATCAAGCCGCCGGCGTGGATCGATCGATGGTTGAAGAGTTGGGGATCAGATGAACCTGCGCTGGCCCGGCACGCGGAAGCATGCCGCCGATCGGCGATCGGGGGTGCTACCAGCGCTTCGCTCCCGTCGTCTGCGCTCGGTCGCGGCCCTCGGCGCCCTCGTGCTCACCGTGTCCACGTTGGGCGGAACGGCCCTGTTGAACGCGCAGCGCGCGAGCGCCGTGCCCGGTTCTCCTGGTACACCCCAGACGGCGTCGACCCTCTACTCCGAGGACTTCGAGAACACCCCGAGTGACGCCCCGGTCCTGCTCACGAACTACACGGGCGCGACCGGGCAGAAGTACACCGCGGATGCACCCTGGCTGACCGGCTGCAACGGTCAGGTGCTGAACTTCAACACCACCTCGCAGGGCAACTGCGCGAACGCAGGGGACCGAGACCACGTCCGCCAGCTTGCTTGGGTGCTCGGCTCGTACGCGGGCTCCTCCACCCCGGCAGCGAACAAGGCCGTGACCGCGTACACCGAGGGCAACCCGGGAGCGAACGCAGTCGAGTTCGCGACGGCCGCGAACATCCCCCTGGCCGCTGCCACCGGCCGCTTCCTGACGTTCAGCGTCGACGCGGCTGCGCAGAACTGTCCTCCCGTGGCGACGGCTCCCGCCTACCAGTTCTCCTTCATCGACGCCGGCGGCGCGGCCACCCCGGTCGGCGGCGTGATCAACGCGTGCACTTCCACGCGCACCGTCACCGCGCCAGCGGTCGGCACTCTGGCTGCGGGAACGGCGAACGTCGGCACGTACACCTCGAACGGTTCCGTGCTGCTGAGCGGCGCCTCCGTGGGGATCCGGATGGTGAACACCAACGGTTCCGGCGGCGGCAACGACGCGGCCTTCGACAACATCCGGATCCTGGACGTCACGCCGCAGCTGGACAAGGTGTTCAGCCCGACCACGGTGCGGACGGGTGGCACGTCGACGCTGACGTTCACCGTGACGAACACGTCCGAGCTCGCCGCGAAGAACGGCTGGTCGTTCACGGACGACCTGCCATCGGGGCTGACGCTCGCGAACTCCACCGTCGGTGGCACCTGCGACGCGACCACCACGGCAACGGCAGGCGCAACGTCCGTCGCGATCACCAACGGGAACCTCGCTGCAGGGGAGGCCTCCTGCACGATCACGGTCCAGGTCACCTCGAACACGGCCGGGTCCTACACGAACGGCCCGGACAACGTCACCGAGACCGGACTCAACCCGCCGGGCGACACGACGGTCGACTTCGTCGACCCGAGCTACACGGTGTCCAAGACCGCGGACCGTGCTTCCGCGAAGCCCGGGCAGACCGTGACCTACACGGTCACCGTCAAGAACACCAGCACGGTCGGCTACACCGCGGACCGTCCGGCCACGTTCACCGACGACCTGTCGAAGGTGCTCGACGACGCCACCTACAACGGTGACGCCTCCAATGGTGCAACGGTCACGGGCAACACACTGTCCTGGTCCGGCCCACTCGCAGCTGGTGCGACCCAGACGATCACCTACTCCGTGACGGTCGACGACCCCGACACGGGCGACAAGGTCCTGACGAACGCCGTCGTCCCGGACACCTCGATCGGCGGCAGCTGCGACCCGGACGCGACGTGCACGACCGAAACCCCCGTGCAGTCGTACTCGGTGACGAAGACGGCGGACCGCACGACGGTCGTCCCCGGCCAGAAGATCACGTACACGGTGACGGTGAAGAACACTGGCAAGGCCGACTACACCGCAGCGAACCCGGCATCGTTCACGGACGACCTGTCATCGGTGCTCGACGACGCCACGTACGACAACGACGCGTCGAACGGTGCCACCTACGACGAGCCGACGCTGTCCTGGTCGGGACCGCTCGCGGTCGGGGCGACCGAGACGATCACGTACTCGGTGACGGTCGACGACCCGGACACGGGCGACTCGCTCATCGACAACACCGTCGTGACGCCCCCGGGCAACGGCGGCGACTGCGACACGGACTCCGACAACCCGTCCTGCACGGTGAACATCCCGTCCGGGTCGTACACGGTCGCGAAGACGTCCTCCGCGTCGACCGTCACCGCTGGTGACACCGTCACGTACACCGTCACGGTGACGAACACCGGGCAGCGGGACTACACCGCCGACGACCCGGCGTCGTTCAGGGACGACCTGTCGAAGGTCCTCGACGACGCG
>NZ_JBQEPN010000015.1:61402-77209 GCF_052045775.1 Curtobacterium sp. 22159 | reverse complement strand
CCTTCGGCACACCCGTCGTCCTCCTGAGCAGGGCGATCAACTGTCGGGGGTAGTGATGGAGTTGTTGCAGTTCCTCGTGCCGGTGGTTCTCGTCGTCGTTGCCGTGCTGGTGTTCCTGGCTGCTCGCGGAAGCATGGGTCGCAGCCCGCTCCAGGCCCAGCAGGACGCCGAGTGGCGTGCACGGCGGGACGAGCGACGGCGAGCCCGCGCAGAGCGCCATCCGAACGACCGGTAGCGGCGAAGGTCCCACGCCCGTCGACCACCGAATCCGACTACCGGGGGGAACTCCCACCCAGTGCGGCGACGCCCGAGAACCGATCGTCGAACGGGACGATCCCACTACCGGTCGGGCTTCAGCTGTGGGCTGTCGAGGCGAGGTACGCGGCAGCGAGCTGGGCTACCTCTTCGCGGAAGCGGCGTTCTCCGGCCCGCGGGCTGGGGGTGACCGTGCTTCCCCGCGTGGCGTACAAGTCGTCGAGCACGTCGTCGACTTCGACGAGGGGCTGTGCCACTTCGGGGCCATCGTGACCAATGTTGTTGTGAGCCCACGAGGAGAACGCACGGAGGCCGAGCTCGCCGCCCAGGAATCGTCGACACGCAACCCGCAGGGCGAGAAGCGGTACCTCCGCACCGTCTCGGTCGAGCGGTGGGTCGCCTGCTTCGGAGAAGACCGTCGCACTGAGCTCCACGACATCAGCCGAAGATGCGTTCGCGTAGAGGGAGGCGAGAGCGAGCAGCGACTGGCTGTCGTGTCCATCGGCGAGGAGATCCGCCGCCAGCGCGATGACGTCGCTGCTACTGCAGAGGCCGAGGAGGAGGGCGGCGGTCACTTCGCGCAGTTCTGCTGTCGCAGAGCGACCCAGGTCGCTCATCTCGTCGTCCACCCGATCTCCTCACGACAACGGTCAGACCAAGGCTCCTCCACGGTACCCCCCGCGATCCTCTCCTTCGGCACACCCGTCGTCCTCCTGAGCACCGTCGACGAGGACGGCGTGGCCAACACCGCCCCGATGTCGTCGGTGTTCTGGCTCGGACACACCGCCGTGCTCGGCATGGGTGGCCGATCCCAGACCGCGAGGAACCTGCTGGCGACCGGCGAGTGCGTCATCAACCTGCCCTCGACGCAGCTGGTGTCGGCTGTGGACGCCCTGGCACTGCCGACCGGGCGCGATCCCGTCCCGGTAGCCAACGAACGGGTCGGCTACCGGCACACGGCGGACAAGCTCGGTGCTGCCGGGCTGCACGGTCGACCCCGTGACACCGTCCGCGCCGAACGGATCGACGAGTGCCCCGTGAACCTCGAGGCGCGGGTCGTCAATGCGTGCACCCTGGCGGACCAGGAGCCGGACGACGACGCGACGTTCCTGTTCGAAGCCGCCGTCTCCCGCGTCCACGTGCACGACGACATCCGTGCGGCGGGGACGACGGACCGGATCGACCCTGACCGATGGCGTCCGCTCATCATGGCCTTCCAGCGCTACTACGGCCTCGCGGGAGAACTCCGACCATCGAAGCTCGCCACGATCGACGAGGAGTGGTACCGGTGACGCCACTGGTCAGCGCCGGGCCGTCCGTGCACCACGCGGCGACCGCCGTCCGACCAGGCGTCCTCAGTCCGTCGATCGGAAGCGTGGCTAGCGTGGGACCCATGCAGCCGCCCGCAGACGGAACCCTCCGCGTCCTCCACCTGTCCGACACCCACCTCACCGGTGACGGCGCCCTGCACCAGGGAGCGGTCGACACCACCGGAGCCCTCGAGAGCGTCCTCGCCCGGGTCGACGGCGTGCCCGGGTTCGGACTCGTCGTCGTGTCCGGGGACGTCTCCGAGGACGGCACCCCCGAGTCGTACGCGGCCGTCCTCGAGCGCGTCGGCGGGTGGGCCGAGCGACACGGCGCGGCGCTCGTCGCCGTCCCGGGCAACCACGACCTCCGCGAGGGGTTCCGGCAGGTGCTCGCGAACGGCCACGTCCTGGGGGAGGGCGGGCGCCCGCTCGCCCACACGATGGAGTACCACCCGCCGACGGTCCCGGTCTGGGGGCAGTCGCTGGTCTCGGGCCGCCGGGTGGTCACCGTCGACACGAGCGTGCCCGGCGCCGGGTACGGGGAGATCTCCGACGCGTCCCTGGACCGGCTCCGCGGCGCGCTCGCCGAGGAGCACGCGCCGTACGGCACGATCGTCGTCCTGCACCACCCACCGCTCCCGGCCCCGACGGCCCTGCACGAGGCGCTCCGCCTGCGGAACACCGAGTCGCTCGCGGACGTCATCCGGGGCACCGACGTCCGCGTGGTGCTTGCGGGGCACTACCACCACCACTTCGCCGGATCGCTCGCGGGCGTGCCCGTGCTCGTCGCGCCCGGCGTCGCCAACGACACCGAGGTCACGGGCGCGTACGACGAAGAAGCCGCGTCGATCAGCTCCGGTGCACTCGTCGTCGACGTCGCACGGGACGGCTCGGTCTGGTCGACGCCGGTCCGGGTGCTCCGTCCCGACGCCGATCGGCTCGCCTTCACGTTCGACGCGGACACCGTCGACCGCATCATCGAGGCGTCCACCCGCCCCTGACCGGGGAGGAGTACACGGGGTACCCCTTGCGCTCGGGTTGCACGCGGGAACACCGAGTAGGCCGGTGCCACACCTCCAGCGAAGGAGCAGCGCATGCGCATCGGCAAGGCAGTGCAGTACGACCGGTACGGTGACTTCGACGTCGTCGAGCTCGTCGACCAGGAGCAGCCGTCGCCCGGCCCGGGTGACGTCGTCGTCGAGATCGTCGCCGCGGGGCTGAACCACATCGAGCGGTTCCTCCGCGAGGGCCGCCTCCGCGAGTACGTCGACCTCGAGTTCCCGGCCCACCAGGGTGTCGACTTCGCGGGCATCGTGCGAGCCAAGGGCGCCGAGGTCAAGGGGATCCGCGTCGGCGACGAGGTCCTCGGGCACGCGCCCGACGGCGGCGCCCACGCCACGTGGATCCGTGTCCCCAGCGAGGCCGTCATCCCGAAGCCGGCGCACGTCGGGTGGGAGGTCGCCGGCGGCCTGTACCTCGCGGGGTGCACGGCGATCGCCATCGTCCGCGACCTCAAGCTCGGACCGAAGGACACCGTGGTGATCAGTGCGGCGGCGGGCGGCGTCGGACACATCCAGTGCCAGCTCGCCCACGACGCCGGAGCCACCGTGATCGCTCTCGGGAGCGCCCGCAACCACGACTACCTGCGGCAGATCGGGACGCTCCCCGTCCTGTACGGCGACGGCGAGGAGGCACGCATCCGCGAGATCGCCGACGGCCGACCGATCACCGCGTTCATCGACAACCACGGCGACGAGTCGGCGAGGACTCTCGCCGCAGCGCTCGGCGTGCCGGACGAGCGGTTCGTGTCGAGCGAGGACCGTCGTGACGTCGAGATCCACTTCCTCCGGGCCCCGGCGGGCGACCGAGCCGCCATGGAGGACCTCACCCTGCTCACCAAGGCGGTCGAGGACCGGCGCGTCCAGGTCCTCATCTCCGGCTACTACCCGTTCGAGTACATCGTCGACGCGTACGAGGACCTCGCCGAGATGCACTCCCGCGGGAAGGTCGTCGTCGGCATGCAGCCGGTCGAGACCGGGGCGCGGCTCGACTGGTACCGGTCCGAGAAGGCGCGGGACCTCCGCGACCGCTACGCCGAGGAGCGAGCGCCGCAGACGGAGACGATGGCTGGCGGGTCGGCGACTCCGGCTTGACGGCGGCGGCCGGGCGGCGGCCTGGGGTCGGTGGTCGCGCGCTCGCGGCCACCCCCGCCCGTCAGCTGAGGACGTCCTTCGTCGCGAACCGGCTGTACGCGAGTGCGCCGAAGACGACGACGTAGCCGAGCTGCAGCACCGCGTTCGACCCGAACGAGTCGAACGAGATCGGGTCGCGCAGCAGGTCACCGAACCCGAGCCACTGGTGCGAGAACAGGAACGGGTGCAGCCAGTCCAGCTGGGGGAGTTGGTCGAGCACCTGAGACGCGCCGGCGAGCACGACCGTGGCGGCCATCGCCCCGACCGGCACGTTCGTCAGCGTGGAGGCGAACAGGCCGATCGCGGACAGCCCGAGCATCGACAGCGTGACGTAGAGCGCCAGGAGCAGGGCCCGGCCGGCGTACGACCAGCCGTCGACCTGCGTGCCGGAGAGCAGGGTCACGGGGCCGATCCGGAACAGCACCGCACCGATCGCCGCTCCGACGAGCACGATGAGCAGCGTCGCGGCCAAGCAGAACGCCACCGCCCCGGCGAACTTCACCAGGATGAACCGGACGCGGCCGGTCGGCGCGACGAGCAGGTAGCGGATGGTGCCGTGACTCGCCTCACCCGCGACGGTGTCGCCGGCGACGACGCCGACCGTGAGCGGCAGGAAGAGCGGGATCGAGACCGTCAGGGCCGTGAACGCCACGAACAGCCCGTTGTTGGTGATGTCGCCGAGGAAGGCCGGACCGCCGCTGTCGTCACCGGTGGTGAGCCGCACCGCGACGGCGATCAGGATCGGCACGAGCGCGAGCGCGCCGAGCATCGCCCAGGTCCGGCGCCGTCGGAACACGAGCGCGAGTTCGGAGCCGAGCAGCGCGAACGGGCGCCGGCGAGCCGCGGACGGTGCGGCCGCCGGGACCGGTCGTCCGGCGGCGACGGTCGTGTCCGCGACCACGGGGGACTCAGGCTGCGACATCGAATCCCTCCCCGGTGAGCGCGACGAACAGGTCTTCCAGCGTGCCGCCGCCGACGGTCAGACCGCGGACGCGGACGTCGGCGCGCACGAGTTCGGCCGTGATCGTCTCGGGCAGGACCTCGTGCGGGAGGTCGGCCACGAGGACGTCCGCGCCCCCCTCGTGTCGCGGTACGAGCCCGAGGCGCGTCAGGACGGACCCTGCCTGGCCGAGGTCCGGCGTGCGGACCGTGACCGATCGGGCCCCGGCGGACCGGAGCTCGTCGAGGGAGCCCTGCGCGACGAGCTTGCCCGTGCGCATCACCGCGGCGTGGGTGCAGACCTGCTCGATCTCGGCCAGCAGGTGGCTCGACACGAACACGGTGGTGCCGTCGTCGGCGAGGGAGCGGATGAGGTTCCGAACCTCGCGCGTGCCCTGCGGGTCGAGGCCGTTCGTGGGTTCGTCGAGCACGAGCAGGTCGCGGGGTGCGAGGAGTGCGTTCGCCAGTCCGAGCCGCTGCTTCATGCCGAGCGAGTAGGCGTGTGCCTTCTTGTCCGCCGCGTGGGTGAGCCCGACGCGGTCGAGCGCGCTCGCCACGCGGTCCTTCCGGGTCCGGCTGTCGGAGGCAGGGTCGGCGGCGTCGAAGCGGAACAGGTTCGCGCGGCCGGACAGGTAGGGGTAGAAGGCCGGACCCTCGACCAGGGCGCCGACCCGCGGCAGGACGTCGTGCAACGCTGCGGGCATCGGCCGGCCGAGCACCTCGATGGTGCCGCCAGTCGGGCTGGAGAGCCCGAGCAGCATCCGGATCGTGGTGGTCTTGCCGGAGCCGTTCGGACCGAGGAACCCGAAGACCGCGCCGCGGGGCACGGCGAGGTCGATGCCGTCGACCGCTCGCTGCCGCCGGAACACCTTCGCCAAGCCGCTGGTGCGGATGGCGAGGTCCGACGCGCCGGGTGCGATCACTTGGCGGCGGCGACCAGGGCGGACACCGGCACGGCGCCGACGAGGACGCGGCCGTCGTCCGTCAGGTACACCGACACGAGCGAGGTCTGCACGGCGCGGCCGCCGTCCACGGACTTCGTCAGCTGGCCGAGGAGCCCGGTCGCGTCGCCGCCGAGGGATGACCGGTCGACGGTGCCGGCGGGCAGCTCGGCGATGGTGTCCCAGCCCGTACCGGTGAAGGTCGGCTCGGTGCCGAAGTGGTGGCGCTGCTGGTGCGTCCCGTCGCCCGTCGCGTTCGGTGCCGCGTCGGAGAGGTCCTTCGTCTCGACCTTCGCACCCGACGGCGGGGTGAAGTGGAACAGGCGCTCGGCCGGTGCGCCGTACTGCAGGCTCGTGAACCCGATCTGGACGGCCGGGTCGGACTGCTCCTTCGCCTCGATCGTGGCGCGGAGCGGCAGTCCGGTCTGCTGGTCGACGGCGAGGCGGACCGTGCCGACGAGGGTGTCGGACGACTTCGGCGTGAGCGTGATCTGCCACGCGTCGTGCCCGGCCACGCGGACCTCGGTGGGCTTCGACACCGTCGTCGTGGGCGTGATCGCCTCGACCGCCCGCTTCGCGACGTCCGCGGGGGTCGCTGCTTCGTCCGGACGGCTCCCGGCGTGAGCGGGGAGGGTGACGTGCGTGGCGGTGCGCGACTTCGAGTCCCAGGTCCAGACGTCCGACCCGTTGCGGATGACGTCCTGCTCGGCGAGCTGCTGCGTCACCTGCACGCGCTGCTCGTCCGCGCCGCCGACGTAGACGCGGGCGGTGTGCGACGAGGTGAGGAGACCGAGCGCGTCCGAGGCGTCGCCCTCGAGGGAGGAGCCGCCGGAGCCGGTCGGGAGTTCGGGGAGCCCGAGGTCGCTCGTCTGGTCGATCCGGCCCGAGTACGCGGTGTCGGACGACTTCGCGATGCTGGCGATGACGTCGGCAGCGCTCGGGTCCTTCCCAGCGATCGGTGCGCTCGCGGCGTTCGCGATCATCGGCGCTGCGACGGCGCCGGCGACGACGACCGGAGCGATGACGGCGGGCAGCCAGGCTGACTTCTTCATCGGTTTCCCCTCGGTGAAGCATTCGGAGACGGGAGTACGGTACGTCCGGCCCCCGACAGGAGGCTGGGCGTCGTCGTCATCCCAGGATCGCCCTCCGGACCCCTGGTGTCGTCCTCCGCGAGGATGACCACCATCCTCCGGGACTACGATCGCCACATGTCCGCCGAGACCCCTGCCCCGGACGGCGCCCGGACCCGCTTCCCGCTCGACACCGTGTACCAGGCGGCGCGGATGTACTACCTCGAGGACGCCACCCAGGTCGAGATCGCCTCGCGCCTCGGTGTCTCCCGGCCGACGGTGAGCCGGCTCGTCTCCGAGGCACGGCGGGCAGGGCTCGTGCGGATCGAGGTCGTCGACCCGTTCCAGGACGAGACCGTCGCGCTCGCCGAACGCCTGCAGGTGGTGCTCGGTCTGCACGCCGTGCACCTCGCGGCGGTGACCCACACCGCGACGCTCGGCGCCGACCTCGCGGAGCCGATCGCCGCCGCGGTGGACGGCATGGGGCTCGTCCCGGGCGACTCCGTGCTCATGTCGTCGGGCCGCACGGTGTACGACGTCGCACGCACCGGGATGCCGCAGCTGTCCGGCGTGCAACTCGTCCCCACCGTCGGTGGACAGGCCGACCCGACGCCGTGGTTCCAGACCAACGAGATCACCCGGTCCGCCGCCGAGCGTTCCGGCGCGATCCCGGCGTTCCTGTTCGCGCAGGCGCTGCCGTCACCCGCGATGCGCGCCTCCCTCGACGAGGACCCGGCGTTCCAGCACGTCGTGGGGCTCTGGGGTCGCGCCAAGGGTGCGATCCTCGGCATCGGTGCCCCGACGCCGACCCGTGACGCGCTCGCCCGGGGCCTCCCGGTCGACGACGTCGTCTTCGACCAGGCCGCGGGGGACGTCTGCCTGAACTTCTACGCCACCGACGGCTCCGCGATCGAGTTCGAGGGCTCCGACCGGATGGTGCGCACGTCGCGCGAGGTCCTCGCCGCCGTGCCGCACGCCGTCGGTGTCGCCGTCGGGGTGGCGAAGGTCCCGAGCATCATCGGTGCCGTGCGCGGCCGACTGGTGAACGAGCTCGTGACCGACGCCGCGACCGCTCGAGCCCTGCTCGACGCGCTCGCCTGACGCCGCCTCGCCGCCTCGCCGCCCCGGCGCCCCGGCGCCCCGCCGCCCCGCCGCCCCGGCGCCCGGCGCCCGGCGTCCCAGCTCCCGGCCGCCCCGGCGGCGCTACCGCGTCCGCCGCACGTCCCAGAGGTGGTGCACCGGGTCGTGCGCGTAGTACGTCGCGAGGGTCCCGACGGTGAACGCGCTCCCGTCCGAGCGGAGTCCCGTGCGGCCCAGCTGGTCGTCGGACACCGCCTCGAACGCCCGCGCCGCGTGGTGCGCGGCCTCGCCGAGCTCCCGGGCGACGGTCGCGGGGTCCTGCTCCCCGTAGCGGTCCTCGACCGCGGTGGCGTCCTGGTCCCAGTTCGGGAAGGCCGGGGCGTCCTCGGCGAGCATGAGCGCGAGCCGCTGGGCCATCTTCCGGTGGACGTCACGGACGTGCGCGGCGTACTCGAGCGCCGACCAGGTGTGGTCGTCCGGGCGTTCCCGGACGTCGGGGCGCTCGAGCACGGCTGGCCACGCCGAGGTGTTCGCGTCGATGATCGCGGGCACGTCCCGGATCGTCACCACGCTGCCGTCGTACCCGCACTCCGGGCACGCCGACTCGATGACCCAGGTCCAGTTCTTCGTCTCGGGTTCGATCGCCATCCCTGGATGCTACGGCTCCGTAGGCTGGCCGCATGCGACTGCTGCTCATCCGTCACGGCCAGACCCCTGCGAACGTGGACGGCGTCCTCGACGCAGCGGTGCCCGGACCCGGACTCACCGAGCTCGGGCAGCGGCAGGCGGACGCGCTCCCGGCAGCGCTGGCCGATCGCGGCATCGAGCGGATCTTCACCTCGACGATGGTGCGCACGCAGATCACCGCGGCGCCGCTCGCCGCAGCGCTCGGGGTCGAGCCGGTGGTGCTGTCCGGGCTCCGGGAGATCGAGGCCGGCGACACCCAGGGCAAGCGGGACCGGGTCTCCGTGCAGACGTACATCTCGACGGTGCACGGCTGGGCGCAGGGCGACCGCAGCACGCGGATGCCCGGCGCCGAGAGCGGCACCGAGTTCTTCGAGCGCTACGACGACGCCGTCCGGCAGATCCTGGCGACGGGCTGCGACGTGGCGGCCGCGTTCAGCCACGGCGCGGCGATCCGCACGTGGGCGAGCGTCGTCGCGCAGAACACCCCGGACGCGTTCGGCACGACCCGCCACCTCGAGAACACCGGCATCGTCGAAATGGAGGGGTCCTTCGAGGACGGCTGGCGCCTGGTCGACTGGGAAGGCGAGCCGATCGGCGGTGAGGACCTCGTCGACCGGACGGCGCAGGACCCGACCGGCGAACGGTTCTGACGCACCCCCACCACACACGGGAGGCGCGGTGCCGACCGGCACCGCGCCTCCCGTCCGCTGTGTGCGTGCGTTACGCGGGCTGCGACGCCGTGTGGAGCGGCACGATCACGCCGTGCGACTCACGCAGGACGTCCAGGGTGCGCTGCACCTCGTCCGCACGCTCCTCCGGCGTCCAGCCGAGCGTCTCGGCGAGCACGTCGGCCAGCTCGTCGAGCAGGTCGATCGTGACGCCGCCGACGAACGCGAGGTTCGTACGACGCAGCACCACGTCGACCAGGTGCACCGCCTGCTCGTGCTGCGCGAAGTACGCGACCTCGGCGCGGGTGAGCGCCGGGTCGGACTCGAGCGGCTCGACCGGTCCGTCGACCAGGACGTCGACGACCTCGGCGGCACGGGTGCCGTAGCGCTCGAGGAGTCCCTCGACGATCGACTCGTCGAGACCGTCCCGGTGCGACTTGATCCAGAGCGCCCGCTGGGCGTCCGTCGTCGGGTACTCCTTGCCGCCACCGATCGGCATGCCGGCGGTGTCGACCGTACGGGTCACACCGAGCTTCTGCGTGGCCTCGGTCGACAGGTGCGCGGCGAGGGCGCGGAAGGTCGTCCACTTGCCGCCGACGAGCGACAGCACCGTGCTCTTCGGGAGCTCGGCGATCGGGGTGTCCACGATCCGGTAGTCACGCGAGACGAAGCCGGGGGCGGTGTCCTCGTGGCGGGGGAGCGGGCGGATGCCGGAGTAGCTGTAGACGATGTGGTCGCGCGTGACCTCGATCTGCGGGAACACGTGCTTCACCAGGCCGAAGAAGTAGTCGATCTCCTCCTCGGTGGTCGTGACGGGCTTCGACGGGTCGGCGTCGATGTCCGTCGTCCCGATGAGCACCCGGCCCTTGAGCGGGTAGATGAGCACGATGCGGCCGTCGTTGTTCTCGAAGAACAGCTCGCGGCCCTTCGTCGCCTCCAGCAGCTCGGGGTTGTCGACGACGATGTGCGAGCCCTTCGTGCCGCCCATGAATCTCGTCTCGCCACCGAACGCCGCGTTGGTGAGGTCGGTCCACGGCCCGGAGGCGTTGATCACGACGGCGGCGGTGAAGACGAACTCGTCCCCGGTCTCGCGGTCACGCAGCAGCACGCCGCCGTCGCGGGTGCCCGCGGCCTCGACGTAGTTGACGGCGCGGGCGGTGCTCGCGGAACCGGTGCCCGTGCCGGCCGCCAGACCGTCCTTGAGGACGTCGAGGGCGAGACGCTCCGGCTCGTGCACGGACGCGTCGTAGTAGGTGCCCGTGTACTTGAGGTCCTTGTTGAGTGCCGGCATGTCCTCGAGCGCGGCCTTCTTCGTGCGGAACACGTGCTTCGGGACGGACCCGCCGTCGCGCGAGAAGGAGTCGTAGATCGTCATGCCGATCTTGATGAGCATCGCGCCGCGCTCCTTGGTGGAGCGCTGCTTGTGCGTGAGCATCCGCAGCGGGGCGTTCATGATGCCGGAGAACGTGGAGAAGATCGGCATCGTCGTCTGCAGCGGCTTGACGTAGTGCGGGGCGATGCGGATCAGACCGTTGCGCTCCTGCACGCTCTCGCGGACGAGTCGGAACTCGCCGTTCTCGAGGTAGCGGATGCCGCCGTGGATCATGTGGCTCGACGCGGCGGATGCACCCGAGGCGTAGTCACCGCGCTCGACGAGGGCGACGTCCACCCCCTGCAGGGCGAGGTCGCGGAAGGTGGCGATGCCGTTGATGCCGCCACCGACCACGAGGACCTGTGCGTTCGGGCGCTCCGTGAGCGTGTTCACCGTGTTCCGGGGCTGCGTCTTCTTCGACATCGTGCGTCGCTTCCTTGATCGGTTCCGTGTGGTTCGTCACCGATCGTGCGCCCCTGGTGAGAGGTCGGGCAACTCGCGTGCACGAACGTGCAGCACACCTGTCCGAGCGGACCAATCCGGGCCAGGAGGCGCGACAGGGGTTGCAGAGGCCGTGCACGTCCGTGCATGCTCGGTTCCCATGAGTGACGCAGCGCAGCCCATGCGCACGCAGCAGGCGCTGCGCGCCGCGCATCTGTACTACCTGCAGGACCTGACGATGGACGCCATCGCCGATGAACTCGGCACGTCCCGGTCGTCCGTCTCCCGCCTGCTGAAGTACGCCAGGGACACCGGGCTCGTCGACATCCAGATCCGCTCGCCCCTCGACCAGGCCGCCGCCCTGAGCCGGAGCATCCGCTCGCGGTTCGGGGTGCACGCACACGTGGTGCCCGTGCCGGACCACACGAGCGACGTCGACCGGCTCGAACGCGTCGCCCTCTCCGCCGCCCGGATCCTGACGCAGTACGTCGAGTCGAACATGGTGATCGGGATCTCGTGGGGATCGACGGTCAGCGCGGTGAGCCGGTACCTCGTGCCGAAGACGACGCACGGTTCGACGGTCGTGCAGATCAACGGCGCGGCCAACACCCGCACGACCGGCATCGTCTACGCCTCGGAGATCCTGCGCCGGTTCGGCGAGGCGTACGGCGCGTTCGTGCAGCAGTTCCCCGTACCGGCGTTCTTCGACGACCCGGCGACGAAGGAGGCCCTCTTCCGGGAACGGTCGATCCGCCGTGTGCTCGACCTGCACGAACGCATGGACCTGGTCGTGTTCGGTGTCGGCGCGCCGCAGGCCCCGGTGCCGTCGCACGTGTACTCCGGTGGCTACCTCGACCCCTCCGACCGTGAGGAGCTCGCACAGGCCGAGGTCGTCGGCGACGTCTCCACCGTGTTCTACCGCGCGGACGGGTCCTGGAAGGACATCGGCGTGAACGCCCGTGCGGGGGCGCCGGACCTCGACACGATCAAGCGTGCACCGCGCCGTGTCTGCGTCGTCGCCGGACGGTCCAAGGCCGCTTCGTTGCGCGGAGCGCTCGCCGCCGGACTCGTCACGGACCTCATCCTGGATGAGAGCGTGGGGCAGGCGATCCTGCAGCCCTGACCTCGGGCGCGGACACCGGCTGTCAGAGGTGGCGCGTACGGTCTGGTGCATGACGGCCTCGAGCGAAACGCGCACGGACGAGCGGTACTTCCGCCGTCTCGTGGGCACCGACGTCGACCAGGCCCTCGCGTTCTTCGGCGGCGACTACGACTTCCGCGCCCCGAGCGTGCGGCGCACCCGGCAGCAGACCCACTGGGACTTCGCCGGCGTCGGTGACGAGCGGATGTCCCTGCGGTCGTCGCGGTTCCTCGTCGACCTGCGGAGCGACAGCCGCGTGGACGACCAGTTCCTCATCGCATGGCTCCGCAGCGGATCCAGCACGATCACCCACGACGGCGAGTCGTACGACCTCGCCCCCGGAGTCCCGGTCGTCCTGCCGTTCGCGTCGACGTACGAACTGCACCACCGGGACATCGCGCTCAACCTCGTGCACCTCGACGCCGGCTTCGTGCGCTCCCTGACCGGCGACGACGACTTCACCTTCGACGTGATGCGCCGCCCGACCGCCGACGGCACGCGCGTGTGGCAGTCGGTGGTCCGGTCGTACTCGTCGACGTGGCTCGACGTCGACCACGAGCTCCCGGCGACGGCCGAGCGGGACATCGCCGAGGCGTTCGCCAGCGCGGCGATCGCGGCCTTCCCGCAGCGCAGTCGGTGGCGCTCCTCGGTCACCGGCAACGGCCCCGAGCACGAGCGGCTCCGACGCGCGCTCGAGTACGTGCACGACCACGCTCGCGAGCCGATCGGCACCCCCGAGATCGCCGCGGCCGCCGGTCTCAGCCCCCGCGGACTGCAGCAGTCGCTGCGCCGCCACCTCGACCAGACACCCGGCGAACTGCTCCGCGCCGTGCGGCTCGACGGCGCACGAGCCGACCTCAAGCGCGGCGACCGCGACGGCACCTCGGTGGCCGACGTCGCCCGGGCGTGGGGCTTCGGGCACCTCGGACGCTTCTCCGCCACGTACCGCGCGCGCTTCGGCGAACTGCCGAGCGAGTCCCTCCGCTCGCGCTGAGGACCCGACACGTCCTCGATGACGCAGCGCTGTCGTAGCGTGGCGGCATGGACACCGTCGTCGCCGCCCTCCGTTCCGCCCTCGACGACGAGGACGGCGCCGTCGTCCGGACCGAGCGCGCACTGCTCGACGCGGCGCGGACGGACAAGTCCGGGTGGACCGCCCCCGGTGGCCCCGTCGCCGTGGTGGAGGCGCGCACCGTCGAACACGTGCAGGCGACGCTGCGGACCTGCTCGTCGCTCGGAGTCGCCGTCGTCCCACGGGGCGCCGGCACCGGACTCGCCGGAGGTGCGAACGGCACCGAGGGGTCCGTCGTCCTGAGCGTCGCCCGGATGGACCGGATCCTCGCCGTCTCCGTCGAGGACGAGTACGCCGTCGTCGAACCCGGCGTGCTCAACGGGCACCTCGACGCCGTCGTCGCCGAGCACGGGCTCCGGTTCGCGCCCGACCCCGCGAGTGCGGCGATCTCGAGCATCGGCGGCAACATCGCGACGAACGCCGGCGGGTTGCGCTGCGTGAAGTACGGCGTCACACGTGAGGCCGTGCTCGGACTCGACGTCGTGCTCGCGGACGGACGGATCGTCTCGACCGGGCACCGCACCGTGAAGGGCGTCACCGGGCTCGACCTCACGGCGCTGCTCGTCGGGTCGGAGGGGACGCTGGGCGTCATCGTCGGCGCGACGGTGCGGCTGGTGCCGATCCCCGCGGGGGAGCCGGCGACGCTCGGGGCGGTGTACCCGAGCGTCGAGTCCGCCGCACAGGCCGCGGCGGCCGTGGTCGCCGGAGCCGAACGGCCGTCGACCGTCGAGCTCCTCGACGCGGCCGCGCTCGAGGGGATCGCGGCGTTCCTCGGGCCGGAGGTGATCGCGGAGACCGTGGGGAGCACCGGGGCGGGTGGGGTGTTCCTCCTCGTGGAGTACGACGGACCGGGTGCGACGGAGGCGGCGCAGGGAGCCGTGCCGCGCCTCCAGGCCGCCGGCGGCACCGTGCACCTGGCCCGTTCGGCGGCGGAACGGGACCGCCTGCTCACGATCCGCAGGTCGTTCCACCCGGCCATGGAGGCGCGTGGCCGCGTCCTCATCGAGGACGTCGCGGTGCCGCGCAGTCGCCTCGCGGAGATGTTCGCGCGCGTCGAGGAGATCGGAGCGCGGTACGGCGTCGCGATCCCGACGGTCGCGCACGCCGGCGACGGGAACCTGCACCCGAACTTCGTGTTCGACGGCGACGAGGTGCCGGCGCACGTGTGGGAGGCGGCCGACGCGATGTTCCACGCGGCGATCGAGCTCGGCGGGACGCTGACGGGGGAGCACGGCGTGGGTGTGCTCAAGCGGCGGTGGATCGGCGAGGAGCTCGGTGACGACGTGCTCGAACTGCAGCGCGGGATCCGCCGCGTGTTCGACCCGGCGGGGATCCTCAACCCGGGCAAGGTCCTCTGACACCGACCGGGGCCGAATTCGGTGGCACGGATCGAGCCGGGATCGCGCGGATGTTCGGCGGAAACGTGCGCGCAACGAACCGGGGCGCTCAATGGTGGGACAACGCACCGCCCACGAAGGAGTCCGCAATGCGCATCGGCGTCCCCACCGAGATCAAGAACAACGAGTTCCGCGTCGCCGCCACCCCGGCGGGCGTCGCCGAGCTCACCCAGCACGGCCACGACGTGCTCGTGCAGGCCGGGGCGGGTGTCGGCTCGTCCTTCCCCGACGCCGAGTACGCCGACGCCGGCGCGACCATCGTCCCCACCGCCGACGACGTCTGGTCAGACGCGGAGCTGGTGCTCAAGGTGAAGGAGCCCGTCGCGAGCGAGTACGCCTCGATCCGGCCCGGTCAGGTGCTGTTCACGTACCTGCACCTCGCCGCGGACCGGCCGCTGACCGACGCGCTCATCGGGTCCGGCGCGACCGCGATCGCGTACGAGACCGTGCAACTGCCCGACCGGTCGCTGCCGCTGCTCTCGCCGATGTCCGAGATCGCCGGCCGGCTGTCGGCGCAGGTCGGCGCGCACCACCTCATGCGGGCGAACGGCGGGCGCGGGCTGCTGCTCGGCGGTGTGCCCGGGACGCCGAAGGGCCGAGTCGTCGTCATCGGCGGAGGGGTCGCGGGCGAGCACGCCGCGACCATGGCCCTCGGCATGGGAGCGGACGTCACCGTGTTCGACATCAGCCTGCCGCGGCTGCGGGCGCTCGACGCCCGGTTCGACGGACGCGTCACGACGTTGCGGTCGTCGGCGCACGCGATCGCGTCGGCACTCCGGGACGCGGACCTCGTGATCGGGTCCGTCCTCATCCCCGGGGCCTCCGCGCCGAAGCTCGTGACCGACGCCATGGTGGCGGACATGCGGCCCGGGTCGGTACTCGTCGACATCGCGATCGACCAGGGCGGTTGCTTCGAGGGATCGCACCCGACCACCCACGACGACCCCACCTTCGCCGTGCACGACGCCGTCTACTACTGCGTGGCGAACATGCCCGGCGCCGTCCCCCGCACCAGCACCATCTCGCTGACGAACGCGACGCTGCCGTACGCCGTGGCGATCGCGGACCAGGGGTGGGAGGCGGCGACCCAGGCGGACCCGGCGCTCGCGCTCGGGGTGAACGTGCACGCGGGGCAGGTCGTGAACGAGGCGGTGGCGGCGGCGCACGGGTTGGTGGCCGCGGGGCGCTGACGCGCCGCGGGCGTCGCGCCGGCCGCGCGGGCCGCGCGGGCCGCGCGGGCCGCGC
>NZ_JBQEPN010000015.1:61254-61378 GCF_052045775.1 Curtobacterium sp. 22159 | reverse complement strand
CGCGGGCCGCGCGGGCCGCGCGGGCCGCGCTGCCCCGAGACTCGGCCTGGGCGACAGTTCTCGCGCGTTCGAGCGCGAGAACTGTCGCTCACCGCGAGACTCGGCGGCGGCGGCCGTGCCGGCC
>NZ_JBQEPN010000015.1:25281-61204 GCF_052045775.1 Curtobacterium sp. 22159 | reverse complement strand
CGCGCGTTCGCGCGTGAACTGTCGCTGAGCGCGAAAGAACGCGGCGCATCCGCGCGGCCGCCTGCGGCGCGCCGGGCCGGGGCGCCCGAGACTCGGCCTGGGCGACAGTTCTCGCGCGTTCGAGCGCGAGAACCGTCGCTCACCGCGAGACTCGGCCCGCCTCGGCCGCGCCAGCCGCGCCAGCGGCGCCCGCCGCGGCGGCGCCGGACGGCGCGGCCGTCCGCACCCGCGCCACGAGCGTGACGACGACCGCCGCAGCAGCTGCCACCACCGCTGCCACCGCGGTCGGCACCGACACGAGCGGACCGTCCACCCGTGCGACCGCCACCCACGCCAGCCCCCACGCGAGCGACGCCGTCGGCGCCAGGCGCCCGCGACCCCACACCGCCACGAGGACCCCGACGACGCCGGCCACGAGCGCGACCACGACGCCCCAGACGTCCTGCGACAGCCCGGAGCCCCGGTAGCCTGCAGCGGCGAGCACCGCCGCCGTGTTCGCCGCCGTCGCGACGCAGACCCACCCGAGGTACAGCCCGAACGTGCCGTCGGTGACGATCGCCTCGACGATCCCGGACGGCCGGGAACGCCGCAGCAGCACGAACGCCCACACCAGCACGGCGAGCAGCGCGACGATGATCGGTTCGCTGAGCCACAGGAAGTCGAACTGCACGGACAGGATCCACGCCGCGTTGAGCAGCAGGGACAGCACGGCCGGCACCGTGAGCCGTGCGTGCCGGGCGTCGTCAGCGGTGCGGAAGCACTGCCGGACCGCGTACGCCATGAGCCCGACGTAGACCACGCTCCAGATCGAGAACGCCGGCCCGTCGGGAGCGATCGCCGTCGACGAGGCCGAGAGCGCTCCTCCCGCGGCGTCCTGGATCGGCGTCCCACCGGCGGCACCCGAGCCGACGAACGCGCCCACCACCGCGACGACCGCGCTCACCGCGACCGCGATCCGCTCCCAGATCCGCCTCATGACCGTTCCCTTCGTCAGCATGCTGATGACCTGCACCGTAGGCGTTCGATCGGTCGCGTCGCGCAGGGAGCGTCCAGCGAGTCGGGGGACAGCCGGGAGGCGCGGCTCGCCTCCGTCACGCGCGTCGCGTCCCGCGGGCCCCGCGTCTGCGTACGGTGGGCGGGTGAGCGTCGAGCTGAACACCGTCTACGTCGACCGGATCGCACCGATCCCGAGTCCGTCGCTCGACGACACCTTTCGGATGCTGGAGGACCAGGGCGCCAGCGCATGCATCGTGCTCCACCAGCCCGACGCCGAGGAGCTCGGTGACGTCGCCGTCGCGCTCGGCCTGCACGAGCTCGCGGTCGAGGACTCCGCCGAGGGGCACCAGCGCCCGAAGCTCGAACGCTACGGTTCGACGCTCTTCGCGGTGCTCAAACCCGCGCTGTACAACGACCGTCAGGAGGAGGTCGAGTTCGGCGAGGTGCACGCCTTCGTCGGCGACGACTTCTTCCTCGCCGTCGTGCAGGCGGATCCACGCGGGAAGCAGACCGTCCCGCGGGCGCTGCAGCGCATGAGCGGCAAGCCCGGACTCGTGACGGTCGGCCCGCAGGCGCAGCTCTGGGCGCTCATGGACTCGATCGTCGACGGCTACGTGCCGGTGATCGACGGCCTCGAGGAGGACATCAACCAGATCGAGGAGCAGCTCTTCGCCGGTGTGGCCGGGGTCTCCCGACGCATCTACGAGCTGTTCGGCGAGGTCGTCGACTTCCAACGGGCGGCCCGGCCGCTCATCCACATGATCGAGAACCTCCACCGCGGTGCCGAGAAGTACCACCTCCCGGTCGAGATGCAGCGCCGCTTCCGCGACGTCCTCGACCACGCCATCCGGACGGTCGAACGTCTGGACACGTTCCGTCAGCTGCTGCAGAACGCCCTGACGGTCGACTCGACGCTCGCGGCGCAGAAGCAGAACGACGACACCAAGCGCATCTCCGGGTGGGCGGCGATCCTCTTCGCCCCGACGCTCGTCGCGGCGATCTACGGCATGAACTTCACGAACATGCCCGAGCTGAAGTGGCCGCTCGGCTACCCCCTGGCGCTCGTCGCGATGGTGGTCTTCGCGGCGGTGCTCTGGGTGGTGTTCAAGGTCAAGCGGTGGTTCTGACCAGCGACGGGGGCCCGGTAGGCTTCCCGGTGTGGCGCACTCCGGCAACGCGACGAGCGGGACGCCCGGCTGGGCGCTGAAGCTCGCCGTCGTCACCGCACTCGTCGGGGTCGCGGGTGGCATCGCCGGGCTGTCGGTCTGGTTCGCGCTGCAGTTCATCCAGTTCGTCGCGTTCGGCTTCCCGTTCGGCGGGCACCTCGAGGCGGCGCAGGCCCCGTCGGCGCTGAACCGCTTCCTCGCGTTGGCCGCTGCCGGTGTCCTGACCGCCGTCGCGTGGTGGGCGCTCCGGCGTTGGGCCCGGCCGGTCGTGTCGGTCACCGCTGCGGTCGGGGGGAAGCGGATGCCGGCCCTCTCGACCATCGCGAACGCGGGCGTGCAGATCCTCGCCGTGGGACTCGGTGCGTCGATCGGCAAGGAGGTCGCGCCGCGGGAGATCGGTGCGTGGCTCTCCCAGCTCGTCACCGCGCGCGCCGGGCTCACCCACCGCGAGACCCGGATCCTCGTCGCCTGTGGTGCGGCCGCGGGTCTCGCCGCCGTGTACGACGTCCCGCTCGGCGGCGCGCTGTTCGCGGTCGAGGTCCTGCTCGGGGAGCTGACGCTCGCGACCGCGGTGCCGGCGTTCGCGACGAGTGCGATCGCCGCCTTCGTCGCGCGGCTCGTCATCCCCGACGAGGTGCTCTACCACGTGCCCGCGATGCACCTCTCCCCGTCGCTGGTGGTGTGGGCCGTGCTCGTCGGGCCGGCGCTGGGCTTCGCCGGTGTCGGGTTCGTCAAGCTCACGAACCGGCTGCAGGGCCTGGCCCCGAAGGGCTGGCGGTTGCTCGTCGTGCTGCCGGTCGTCTTCGCCATGGTCGGGCTCATCGCGGTGCCGTTCCCGGAGATCCTCGGGAACGGGCGCGCGCTCGGGCTCGTCGCGATGAACGCCTCCCTCGACGCCGGCTCGGTCGCGGGACTGTCCCCGATCGTGTTCCTCCTCGTGCTCGGGCTCATCCGGACGATCACGACCTCGGCCACGATCGGAGCGGGGGCCGTCGGCGGCACGCTCACCCCGTCGATCGCGATCGGATCAGCGGTCGGCGGCGGGCTCGGCGGTCTGTGGCTCCTGCTGTGGCCGGCCGACGGTCCGGGGCTCGCCGCGTTCGCGTTCGTCGGCGCGGCCGCGTTCCTGGCGACCACCATGCGCGCACCGTTCACCGCCCTCGTGCTCGTCGTGGAGTTCACGCAGCAGGGGACGGACATCCTCGTGCCGTCCCTCCTGGCCGTCGCCGGCGCGGTCGCGGTCGCCCACGTCCTCGCACGTCGGCGGAGCGCTCAGATGGTCTGAGCAGACCACCACGATCCCGGACGCGTCACCGCCTCCCGGCCTACCATCGGCCGCACAGCGGGGCAGTGGGCTCCGCACCGAGGTGAGGAGCTGCCGATGGCGGGGTTCGACGACATCACGAAGAAGGCGCAGGAGTTCCTGCAGAACGGCAAGGTCCAGGACGCCCTGAAGAGCGAGCAGGCCGAGGGCATCAGCGACAAGGTGCTGGACGGCGTCGCCGACGCGGTGAAGAAGGCGACGGGTGGGAAGTTCGACGACAAGATCGACGGTGCCCGCGACGCCGCCGACAAGCACGTCGGCAACCAGTAGGCAGCGACTCGGACGGCCCCGGACCGAGCCGTCCGGGGCCGGACCCCGATTGGACGCCAGGACGCCGAGGGACGACGATTGTCGGGTGACTGTCGTTGCGCCGAACCAACCGCTCTCCGAGTCCGAGGTCGAGGAGATCCGCCGGGACTTCCCGATCCTCGCGCAGGAGGTCAACGGCCACCCCCTCGCGTACCTCGACTCGGGTGCGACCGCGGAGCGTCCCCGCCAGGTCCTCGACGCCGAACGTCGGTTCCTCGAGCACGACAACGCGGCCGTCCACCGAGGCGCGCACACGCTGGCGGCGCTCAGCACCGACGCCTACGAGGACGCCCGCGCCACGGTCGCCGGCTTCATCGGCGCGACGAGCCCGAACGAGGTCGTCTGGACGTCGAACGCGACGGACGCCCTGAACCTCGTGGCGTACGGGATCGCGAACGCCAGCCGTGGCCGGGGCGGGGTGGACGCCGAGCGGTTCCGGACCGGGCCGGGTGACGAGATCCTCGTCACCGAGGCCGAGCACCACGCCAACCTCGTCCCCTGGCAGGAACTGGCGGCGCTCACCGGCGCGACGCTCCGCTGGGTGCCGGTCGCCGACGACGGCACCTGGACCGCCGAGGAGGCGGTCGCCCGCATCACCGAGCGGACGAAGGTCGTCGCGTTCGCGCACGTCTCGAACGTCACCGGCATGGTCGCCCCGGTCTCCGCCGTCGTCGCCGCCGCCCACGCGCACGGCGCCCTCGTCGTGCTCGACGCCTGCCAGTCCGCACCGCACCGTCCGCTCGACGTGCAGCGGCTCGGTGTCGACTTCGCGGCGTTCTCCGGCCACAAGATGCTCGGGCCGAACGGCATCGGCGTGCTCTGGGGTCGCGGCGAGCTCCTCGACGCCCTGCCGCCGTTCCGGACCGGCGGTTCGATGATCACCACCGTGACCATGGAGCAGACCGACTTCATGCCGGCACCGGAGCGGTTCGAGGCGGGGACGCAGCCGGTGTCGCAGGCCGTGGCGCTCGCCGAGGCCGTCCGCTACCTGGAGGGCATCGGGATGGAACGCGTCCGCGCCCACGAGGAGCACCTCGCGCAGCACATGCTCGAGGGGCTCCGTGAGGTCCCGGGCGTCCGCGTCGTCGGACCGCCCGCCGGCGTGCCCCGCTCCGGGCTCGTGTCCTTCGACGTGGACGGCGTGCACGCGCACGACGTCTCGCAGTACCTCGACGCGCAGGGCATCGCCGTCCGCTCGGGGCACCACTGCGCCCAGCCGCTGCACCGTCGACTGGGGCTGGCCGCCACGAGTCGTGCGAGCACGTACGTCTACACGACCGAGCAGGACGTGCGCCGGTTCCTGCAGGCGGTGTCCGAGGTGCGCGGCTACTTCGGCGCGGGGGAGGCCCGTCCGTGAGCTCCCTCGACTCGCTCTACCAGCAGGTCATCCTCGACCACGCCAAGGCCCGGCACGGGGACGGCCCGCTCGAGGCCGCCGACGCCGAGCACTTCGAGCGGAACCCCACGTGCGGCGACGAGATCACCGTCCGGGTCCGGCTCGAACCCGGCACCGACCGCATCGCCGAACTCGCCTGGCAGGGTGACGGGTGCTCGATCTCGATGGCCTCGGCGTCCGTGCTCACGGACATGGCCGTCGGTCGGACGACCACCGAGCTCCTCGCCCTCAGCGACGCGTTCCGCACGATGATGCGGTCGCGCGGCGTGGGCGAACCGGACGAGGACGTCCTGGAGGACCTCGTCGCCTTCCACGGCGTCTCGAAGTTCGTCATGCGGGTGAAGTGCGGCATGCTCGCCTGGGTCGCGGCCGAGGCCGCCGTGCGTGAGGCGGGTGTCACGGTTCGTCACCGTGCGTGACCTCGGCCGGTCCCCGTCGTAGCGTCGCCGCCGTGAGCCCCCGCAGCGACCGCCGACAGATCCGCTTCAACGCGTTCGACATGAACTGTGTCGCGCACCAGTCCTCCGGGCTGTGGCGGCACCCCCGGGACCGTTCGCGGCACTACAACGACCTCACGTACTGGACCGAGCTGGCGAAGCTGCTCGAGCGCGGGAGGTTCGACGGCATCTTCATCGCGGACGTCCTCGGGACGTACGACGTGTACGGGGGGACGAACGAGGCAGCGCTCCGGACCGGGTCCCAGGTGCCGGTCAACGACCCGATCCTGCTCGTCTCCGCGATGGCGGCCGTGACCGAGCACCTCGGGTTCGGGATCACGGCGGGGACGGCGTACGAGCACCCGTACCCGTTCGCCCGCCGCATGTCGACGCTCGACCACCTCACGAAGGGCCGCGTCGGCTGGAACGTCGTCACCGGCTACCTGCCGAGCGCCGCGCGCAACATGGGCCAGACCGACCAGCTCTCGCACGACGACCGGTACGACGTCGCCGACGAGTACCTCGAGGTCCTCTACAAGCTGTGGGAGGGTTCGTGGGAGGACGACGCGGTCGTCGCGGACCGGGAGACCGGCGTCTTCACCGACCCGGCGAAGGTGCACCCGATCGAGCACCACGGCACCCACTTCAACGTCCCCGGCATCCACCTCTCCGAGCCGTCGGTCCAGCGCACCCCGGTCGTCTACCAGGCCGGTGCCTCACCGCGCGGCCTCCGGTTCGCGGGTGAGAACGCCGAGGCCGTCTTCGTCGGCGCGCCGACCGTCGAACAGCTCGCGGTCACCGTCCGCAAGGTCCGCGACGCCCTGGAGGCGGCTGGTCGCGACCGGTACGCCGCCCGCGTCTACTCGCTGCTCACCGTCATCACCGATGCCACCGACGAAGCGGCGCAGGCCAAGTACCGCGACTACCTCTCGTACGCGTCGGAGGAGGGCGCGCTCGTGCTCAACTCCGGCTGGATGGGCGTCGACCTGTCGCAGTGGGACCTCGACGAGCCGCTCGGCGACGTCGAGTCGAACGCGATCCAGTCCGCCGCCGCCAACATCGCCGCCGCCACCGGCGAGGACGGCTCGGCGTGGACGATCCGCGACCTCGCGCGACACACGGCGATCGGTGGCCTCGGCCCGGTGACCGTCGGCAGCGGCGCCACCATCGCCGACCGTCTGGTGGAGATCCAGGAGCAGACGGACGTCGACGGGTTCAACCTGGCGTACGCGGTGACCCCCGGCACGTGGGAGGACGTCATCGAGTTCGTCGTGCCCGAGCTCCGGGCCCGCGGGGTCTACCCGGACGAGTACACGGCGGGCTCCCTGCGGCACAAGCTGCACGGACGTGGGGACCGGCTCCCGGCGGAACACCGCGGCGCCTCCTTCCGGGTCGGTCAGGCGACCGTCGTAGGCTGACGGGGTGCTGACCGGTCCCGTCCCCCTCGCCAGGGCGGGGACGGACGCGGACGTCGCCGACTGCGTCCGGCTCTGGTGCACCGCGGTGTCCGTCCGTGACGGCGTCGCCGAAGACCCGGCCGTGCGCGTCCGCGCCGAGGACAAGTTCCGTGCGCCGCGGGTCGCGCTCGTCGTGGTCCGCGACGAGCGCGGGGTGCTCGACGGCTTCGCCCTCGTGACGGAACCGGGCACCGGCCGGAGCGGTGATCCGGAGGACGCCGCGTACCTGTCGTTGCTCGCTGTCCGACCCGACCTGCAGGCTCGCGGCGTCGGGCGGGCACTCGTTCGGGAGGCGCTCGACGCGGCGGGACGAGCCGGTCACGAGCGCGTCGCCCTGCACGTCCTCGCCGACAACGAGCGGGCGCTCCGCCTCTACCGGGCCGGCGGCTTCCGACCGACCGGTGTCACGTTCCCGCACGCGCTCACCGGGACACCGACCCTGACCCACGTCGCCGCGACCGACCCGCGTCCCTGACGGCGCTCCCGGGACCGCCGAGTTCCTCGGCGAGCACCGCGTTCCGCGCCCTGATGAGCCGCGGCAGGTACCGGGCGAGCACCAGCACCTCCGCCAACCGACCGAGCGGGCCGAACGGCGCGCGGAAGGTGATCTCGTCCACCATCCGCGTGCCGCCGGCCGTCGGCTCGAAGCGGTGCTCGTGCCGGAAGTGGGCGAACGGCCCACGGACCTGTTCGTCGACGAACCGGTGGGGCGCCTCCAGTGCGGTGATGCGACTCGTCAACCGCCAGACGACCCCGAGGTGCCGCGCTCGGAACGTCACGGTCTCGCCGAGGCCGATCGCACCGGACGTCACCCCGCCGACCGCGCGCTCACCCGTGCCGGCGAGCGACCGCTCGTGCGCGTCGATGTCGAGCGACAGGTCGAACGCGCGAGCCGGCGGAGCGGCGAGTCGGGTCTCGACCCGGAACGCGACGGTCACGCCATCGGCCAGACCGTCGCGACCGAGCGGTCGTCGTCGCGGAGCGCGGCCGCGAGCAGCTGGTCGTGCCGTCGCCCCCGGTGGAGGACGCCCGAGCGCAGTCGGCCCTCGAACCGGAGTCCGAGTCGTCGCGCGACGGCCGCGGACGGCTCGTTCGTCGCGATCGCGCGCCACTGCACCCGGACGAGTCCGAGCCCCCGCGGCGTCGGTGCGAACGCCCACTCGAGCACCGCGGACGCGGCCTCGGTCAGGTAGCCCCGGCCGCGGCCGTCCGGGTGCATCGCGTACCCGATCTCGGCGGCGCCGTCGACGAACCCGAAGAGGCCGACGGTGCCGAGCAGCCGGGGGTCGTCGGCCAGGCGGACCCCGAACTCGTAGCGGGTGTCCTCCGCCCACCCCGGTCGGACGAGCTCGGAGACCCAGTGCAGCGCCTCCTCGCGCCCGTACGGCACGGGAACCGGGGTGAACGCGATGACGTCCGGGTCGTTCGCGTACGCCACGATGGCGTCCACGTCGGAGGCCGTCGGTACGGACAGCACGAGTCGGTCGGTGCGGAGCGTCACGGGGTCCATCCGCCGAGCCTAACGACGAGCCGCGGTAGCGTCGGGTGCATGACGTTCGACGAGCTCTCGTTCCCGGTGATCGACGGGCACAATGACCTGCCGTGGGAACGACGGGACACGCACGACTCCGGGGTCGAGGGCATCGACAGCGAGGTCGGCTCGCTGCACACCGACCTGCCGAAGCTGCGGGCCGGGGGCGTGGTCGGGCAGTTCTGGTCCGTGTTCGTGCCGGCGGACGACCCGGACCCCGTGCGCACCACCCTGCAGCAGGTCGACCTCGCGCACCGGATCGTCGAGCGGTACCCGGACTCGCTCGCGCTGGCCCGGACGGCGCACGAGGTGCGCGCGGCGATCGCGTCCGGGCGGATCGCCTCGCTGCTCGGCGCGGAGGGCGGGCACTCGATCGGGGACGACCTCGCGGTGCTCCGCGACCTCGCTCGGCTCGGGGTCCGCTACATGACGCTCACGCACAACGACGACACCCCGTGGGCGGACTCGGCGACCGGATCGCACCCGCACGGCGGCCTGACCGACCGGGGCCGCCAGGTCGTGGCCGAGATGGAACGGATCGGGATGCTCGTCGACCTGTCCCACACCGCGCCGACGACCATGCGGGACACCCTCGACGTCGCCACGCAGCCGGTCGTGTTCAGCCACTCGTCGACGACCGCCGTGAACGACCACCCCAGGAACGTGCCGGACGACGTGCTCGCCCGGCTCGCGGACAACGGCGGGGTCGTCATGATCACGTTCGTGCCGGCCTTCGTGTCGAGGGACTGGGCTGCCTGGGAGGCCGCCGGGTCCGACGGGGAACCGCCGCTCGTGACCGTCTCGGACGTCGCCGACCACGTCGAGCACGCGCGGGACGTCGCGGGTGCCGCCCACATCGGACTCGGTGGCGACTACGACGGCACGCCGGTGCTGCCGCCGGACCTGCGGGACGTGTCCCGGTACCCCGTGCTCGCGGCGGAGCTGGAACGGCGGGGCTGGAGCGGAGCAGACCTGCGGGCGCTCGCCGGCGGCAACGTGCTCCGCGTGCTCGAGGCGACCGACGAGCGGTTCGCCCGGACGGTCCACCTGCGCTGACCCCGGGCGGACCGTGGGGGGCGACCGCGCGTCATCGGACAGCCCCGCCCTGGCTCTGATCGCTAGGATCGCACCGCACGCCGTGCCTCCAGGGCGGAGGCACGCGACCAGACCCGATGAGGACGGTACCGATGAGCGGCACGATCCACGACAACATCTCGCAGGCGTTCGGGAACACGCCGCTGGTCCGGCTGAACCGCCTCCCGAAGGAGGGCGGCGCCGAGGTCCTGGCGAAGCTCGAGTTCTACAACCCGGGCGCGAGCGTGAAGGACCGCCTGGGCGTCGCGATCATCGACGCCGCCGAGGAGTCCGGCGCGCTGCAGGCCGGCGGCACGATCGTCGAGGGGTCCTCCGGCAACACCGGGATCGCGCTGGCCCTCGTCGGTGCCGCGCGGGGCTACCGCGTCGTCATCACGATGCCCGAGACCATGAGCGTCGAACGCCGAGCCCTCATCCGCGCCTACGGGGCCGAGGTCGTCCTCACGCCGGGGCCGGAGGGCATGAAGGGGGCCGTGGCGCGCGCCGAGCAGATCGTCGCAGAGACCCCGGGTGCGATCCTCGCCCACCAGTTCGAGACACCGGCGAACGCGGCGATCCACCGGAAGACCACGGCGGAGGAGATCCTGCGCGACACCGAGGGACACGTCGACGTGTTCGTCGCGGGCGTCGGCACGGGCGGGACCATCACCGGGGTCGGCCAGGTCCTCAAGGAACGGGTCCCGGGCGTGCAGATCGTCGCGGTGGAGCCGAAGGACTCGCCCCTGCTCACCGAGGGCAAGGCCGGTCCGCACAAGATCCAGGGCATGGGCGCGAACTTCATCCCCGAGGTCCTCGACCAGAGCGTGATCGACGAGGTGTTCGACGTCGAGCTCGACGACGCGCTCCGTGTCGCGCGCGACCTGGCGACGCAGGAAGGCATCCTCGCGGGCATCTCCTCGGGTGCGATCATCCACGCCGCGATCGAGATCGCTGCGCGGCCCGAGAACGCCGGCAAGCGGATCGTCGCGATCGTGTGCGACACCGGCGAGCGTTACCTGTCGACGGTGCTCTTCGAGGGGCTCACTGCGTGAGTCGTCCCGTCCGACGAGGCGTGCTGCGGACCGTCCGGGAGGACCTCGCCGCAGCACGTCGCGGTGATCCCGCGTCCCGTGGTGACCTCGAGAACGCCATCGTCTACTCGGGGTTGCACGCCATCTGGACCTACCGGCTCACCCACCGGTTGTGGATCGCGGAGGGGCTGCCCGGTTCGCGGTTCGCGGCGCGGGTGATCGCGCAGATCGCCCGGTCGGTGACGGGGATCGAGATCCACCCCGGAGCCCGCATCGGTCGACGGTTCTTCATCGACCACGGGATGGGCGTGGTCATCGGGGAGACCGCGGTGATCGGGGACGACGTGGTGCTCTTCCACGGCGTGACGCTCGGCGGCCGCGGCGGCGACCACGGGCCGGGGGCACGTCGTCACCCGGCGGTCGGGGACCGCGTGGTGCTCGGGGCCGGGTCGTCGCTGATCGGGGCGATCACGGTCGGAGCCGACTCCGTGGTCGGGGCGAACACCGTGGTGACGAAGGACGTGCCGGCGGGTTCCGTCGTGACGGGTGTGGCGGGGACGGCGCGTCCGCGGTCCGGACACGAGGGCGTGCCGACGCTCTGAGCGAGCGGACGACCGCGCGAGCGCGCGTCAGCTCTTCTCGCAGGCGATCCCGTCGCCGTCGGCGTCGAGCTTCTTGTTCGCCGAGTAGAGCGCGTCGTCCTTCTTGACCGTGCCCTGCAGCGCCCGGTACGAGACCTTGCCCTTCGAGGTGACGCGGTTCTTCGTGACGGACTTCTTCGCGATGCCGCCGGAGTACACCTTGTGCACGGCGGTGCAGTTCGCGTAGGTGGTCGCGGCGGCCTGCGCGGTCGAGGCGCCGCCGACGACGACGGACGCGGCGAGCACGGTGGCGGCGGCGGTGACGCTGAGGGTTCGGGTGAGTCGCACGACCCGAGAGTACGTCAGGTCACGGCGTCCACGACCACCCCAGAACGAGGCGCGACGTCGGCGGCGTGGTGCATGCTCGACGCATGGACGGCGAGACGTTGCACGAGGTCGCGGCCCGGACCGCGATGGCCCTGCCCGCGGTGGCGGAGACCCAACCCTTCGGCGAGGGTGCGTTCGTCTACAAGGTGGTCGGGAAGATGTTCGCGATGACGTCCGAGCTGCGGGGCGTCCCGATCGTGAACCTCAAGTGCGCGCCGCCGCACGGTGCCGCCCTCGTCCGCGACCACGCCGAGATCACCCCCGGTTGGCACATGAACAAGCAGCACTGGATCACGCTCGCTCCCGGCGACGGCATCGACGAGACCCTGGTGGAGGACCTGGTCGGCAACGCCTACGACCTCGTCGTCGCGAAGCTGCCTGCGGCGAAGCGTCCGATCGACCCGGTCCTGCGGACGCGCCCCGAGTGACCGTCGAACTCGTGTGTGACGATCCGCGCCCTCGACACGTCCCATCGGTGCGGGGGGCGACGGCCGCTCCGCCCAGCCCACGTCCACCCACCAGCAGTAGAAGGAACGCGTGTCCCACCAGCCCCTCACCGACCTCGACGACGCCGTCCTCGCCGGTCGCGCGTCCGACGGTGACGTCCGGGCGTTCGAGGTCCTCATCCGCCGGTACACCCCGCTCCTGCGGGCCTACGCCCGGCGGACCCTCGGTTCGACCGACGAACTCGACGACGTCGTGCAGGAGACCTTCATCACCGCGTGGAACCGGCTCGACCGGCTCGAGGACGGCGCGCGGGTCAAGTCGTGGCTCATGCGGATCCTCAGCCGGAAGTGCATCGACCGCATCCGCGCGCGCCGGTTCCACGACGACGTCACCGAGCTCGAGGTGGAAGCGCCGGCGGCAGACGCTCCGGACCGTGTGGCGGAGGCCCGCTCGCGCGAGCAGGCGGTCGAGGCGGCGCTCGCCGAACTCCCCGAGCTGCAACGGCGGTGCTGGATCATGAAGGAAGTGCTGGAGTACCGGTACGAGGACATCGCAGAGGAACTCGACCTGCCGCCCTCGACGGTCCGCGGACTGCTGTCGCGGGCGAGGAAGAACATGATCCGTCTGATGGAGGGATGGCGATGACCGACCGTGACACCGTCCGGCTCGAGTCACTCGAGCCCGACGACCTCGACGGGCACACGATCGACGAGCTCGCCGACTACCTGGACGCCGGCATGCTTCCGGCGGACCCGAGCATCGACGACTCGCCCGCGTGCCAGAACGCACTCGCCGCGATCGTGCGACTCCGGCAGTCGTCCCAGAGCTCGCTGGAGGCCGCTGCCGCAGCCGAGGCACCGGCCGACGAGTCCTGGATCAGCGGCGTCCTGGCGAACATCTCGCTCGAGGCGCGTGCTGGCCGTGACGTCCCGCTCCGGCCCGCGGCGCCGACCGAGCAGCCCGTCGTGACCGAGGGAGCCATCCGTTCCCTCATCCGCGCCGCCGGCGACACGGTGCCCGGTGTCGTGGTCACCCGGTGCTCCCTCGACGGTGAGGTCGTGCAGCTCGACGCGCCCGTGCGGGTGACCGTCGAGGTGGGTGTGCGGAACGGCACGCACATCCCGACGGCCGCGGCACTCGTGCGGACGGCGGTCGCCGAGGTGCTCGCCGCGCACACGCACCTCGAGCTCGAAGCGATCGACGTCGTCGTCCGCGACCTGCTCCCCGCCCGGACGGAGCCGGACACCGTGACCCCCGAGGAGGACGCATGAGCACCACCGACCCGACCTCGGCCACCGACGAGGCCTTCGCGGCCGTCGAGCAGGCCGTGCTGGCCGTGCCCGGCGTCGCCGAGCTGTACCGCGCTCGACCGACCCTCGGCAGCGCGGTGGCGGCTGCACGCTCCCTGGCGGCCCGCTCGTCGGTGGCCCGGGTGGTCCTGGACGGCGACGTCCTGCGGATCGTGATCGGGACGGACGGCTCCCGACCGGCGCCGGAGACCGCGCACGCGGCGCACCTGGCCGCGCTCGCCGCCGCGAGCGCACGGGGCATCGAGCTCAGCCGCGTGGACGTCCGGATCGCGCGCGTCGGCTGACGCACTCCGGGCTGCCGGCGGTGCGGACGGGAGGCGCGGTGCGGACCTGCACCGCGCCTCCCGTCCCACGGGCGGTCACCGAGCGCGGTCCGCGACCTCCAGGACCACGACGATCGCCGCGACGAGCACCGCGGTCGCGACCAGGGTGACCGTGGGCACCGCGATGCTGGCCAGCACCGCGAGCGCGAGCACCACGACGACGACGTTCCACCCCGTGGTCAACGACGGCCGCAGCGCGAGCGCCCAGATCGACAGCACGAACAGGGCCACCGGCACCGCGATCGTGGCGGCGACGGTCACGTGCGACAGGTCGGCCTCGCCCGCGTCGGCGCTCACGGCGACCTCGATGCCGGCGGGCAGCGCTCCGGCGGCGGCGAACACGAAGTAGTGGCCGTACCCGAACACGAGGGCGGTGGGCAGGGAACGGATGTGGTCGTGCTGCTCCCGTGAGAAGTAGATCCACCAGAGTCCGGCGACGATGACGAGCCCGCACGCGGCCAGCACGAGGAGGGAGCCGAGGTGGTCGGCGTGCGCGATCCCGTCGATGACCGCGTTCGCGGAGGCCACCAACCCCTCCCCGAGGACGATGAGCGTGAAGAGGGAGTACCGCTCTGCGATGTGACGGGTGTGCCACGGGGTCGTGCGGCTGCCCGCCTCCGCGAAGGGCGGCACGAGGACCTCGAGCAGGATGAGCACGGGGACGGTGGCCGTGGCCGTCGGGTGGGGGAGCCACAGTGCGGCGACCCACAGCACCTGGACGACCACGATCGACACGGCGTACCGGAGCGCTGTGCGTCGGTACTCCGGCGACGAGGCGGCCGCGCGGAGCCACTGCCCGACGAGCGCCAAGCGCATCACGACGTAGCCGACGACGACGATCCCGGTGGACCCGTCGACCATCGCGGCGTGCACCCCGGCGGCGAGGACGAGCACGCCCGCCATCTGCACGAAGGTCATCACCCGGTAGAGCCAGTCGTCGGTGTCGAACGACGTCGCGAACCAGCTGAAGTTGATCCACGCCCACCAGATCGCGAAGAAGACGAAGGCGTAGGAGAGGACGGCGGAGGACACGTGCCCCTCGACCTCGATCTCGTGGAGGTTCGATGCGGCGAACCCGACGGCGACGACGAAGACCAGGTCGAAGAGGAGCTCGAGGGGGCTGGCGGCCCGGTGTCCCTCGGCGGGGTCCCGGGGCACCATGCGGCGGAGTCCGATGGAGGTCACCCGGTATGCCTACACGAGAACGACCCCGGGTGCAGGACCCGGAGTCGTTCGTCGTGCGTGGCCGTGCCCGATCAGTAGAAGTTCGAGGCCTGCGAGTGCGCCCACGCGGCGCAGGGCGTGCCGTACGACTGGCTGATGTACCGCAGCCCCCAGGTGATCTGGGTGGTGGCGTTGGTCCGCCAGTCCGAGGCGATCGTCGCCATCTTCGAACCCGGGAGCGCCTGCGGGATGCCGGTAGCGCCGCCGTTCGCGTTGACCGCCTGGTAGTTCCAGCCGGACTCCTTGGTCCACAGGCTGTCGAGGCACTGGAACTGGTCGGCGCCCCAGCCGTACTCGGACGACGCGAGGGCGCTGGCGGTGGCCTTGGCGCCCGCGGGCGTGTTCGCGGCGGCTTGCTTGCGGGCGGCTGCTGCCGCCGCTGCCCGCGCCTCAGCTGCCTGCTCGGCCGCGGCGGCTGCGGCGGCCTTCGCGTCGGCGTCGCGCTTGTCCTGCATGGCGCTGGCGGCGGCGACCTCGGTGGTGGCGTCGACGGTCGAGGAGATGCGGGAGGTGAGTGCGGCACCGGAGAGCGTTCGGTAGTCGTCGAGCGCGTCGATGCGACGCTCGAGGCCCGAGGTGTCGGTCTTGCCGTTGGCGGTGTCCACCACGCTCTGCGCCGTGGCGATGGTCGCGGCGGCCTGGGCGCGGTCGAGGGCGGTGCCGTCGAGCGCCGGTGCGGGCGTGGTGCTGGCGGTCGGCATGCCGAGTGCCTCGCCGATGGCGGGCTGCGTGCCGACGGTCGCGATCCCGCCGACGACGGCGAGGACCGCGGCGCCTCCGACCATGAGGGTGGTCGGACGCCGGAGCGCGCGGCGCAGTCGTCGGTTCGGGGTGTTCAGGGCCTCACGTCGGGTCGAGGCGGTGGTCGTGGGGAGTGCGGTGTTGCGTCCTGTCATCGATTCCGGTGGTCGGCCGGCTCGTGGTGCGCAGCTCGTGACGCTGCGTGCGGGGTGGGGGAGCACGCAGGACGACGGACGGGGTGACGTCCGTCGTCGGGAGCTCGCGAGCCGGGGGAGGACCGGACGGTGGTGTGGGGCCCGTCCGTCCGCCGGCGGGCGACCGCGGGTGGTCGCCGCTGGGCGAAGCGGCCACGATGACCGGTCATGCTGGACGTGCCGTCCAGGGTCGCTGGCAGAACCGTCCGTCCACCCCTTGGTAACGGTTCGGTAACGCCTCGATCAGAGGCCGGAGGTGGGAGCTTCCTGGGCGCCCTCGCCCTGGGCGACCCGTTCGAGTGCGTCCAGCGCTCCCGCGATCGCGTCGACGTCCGCGTCGGGCAAGCCTGCGATGAGTCCGGCGACGATGCCCGTGCGGTTCGAGCGGGCTCGTTCGACGGCGGCGATGCCCTCGGGTGTGGCACTGACCATGAAGGCCCGGCCGTCCCGCGGGTCCGCTTCCCGCTCGATGAACCCCCGCTGCTCGAGCTCCGTGAGGATGCGGGTCATCGTCGGCTTCGTGACGACCTCGATCCGCGACAGGTCGCCGGGGCGCAGGGGTCCCTCGCGCTGGATGGTCGCCAGCGCGGAGACGATGCCGTACCCGAGGGAGGCCGAGTCGGACCGCGCGCGCCGGTTGATCCGCCCGACCG
Organism: Curtobacterium sp. 22159; assembly: GCF_052045775.1. Lineage (NCBI taxonomy): Bacteria > Bacillati > Actinomycetota > Actinomycetes > Micrococcales > Microbacteriaceae > Curtobacterium > Curtobacterium sp. 22159. Next base: position 44,623 of record NZ_JBQEPN010000015.1, on the reverse strand, counting down.
CCGCGGCCAGTCGTGCGGCGATCTCGGTACGGTCCGGCTGACGGTGGCTCATGCGGTGCTCCGGGTCCTGCGGCGGGTGGTCGCGGGTGATGCTACCGGCTCGGCGGCGCGGGTGACTGACAGCCGCCCGCCGGACGCCGGAGCGGTCGCCGTGCCCCGCGCGGACCACGAACCGCCCGCCTCGGACGCGCGAGACCGGCGGTTCCTGAGCGGGTGCTCAGTCGTCTCAGCGCTTCTCGCCCGGGAGGAGGTGGATCGCCTCGGTGGCCAGCTCCGCGGCGATGTTGTCGCCCGACGCCGTCGCCTCGCGAAGGCGCCGGAAGTCGGCGGTCTGCTGGTCCCAGTCGACGAGCTCGTCGAGGTTCGGCAGCCGCAGTCGGAACGCCAGACCGTCCATCGTGTCGCGGCAGACGCGCTGCAGGTTCTCGTTCCCGCACTCCTCGACGTAGAGCGCGAAGACGTCGAGGGCGTCGTGGTTCACGGCGCTGACGTCGTGCGACTCGTAGTCGGCGATGGTCGCGTCGAGCTTCGCGAGGATCTTCTTCTTCGCGGTCGCACCGAGACGCGGGACCGCGAGCCGCACGACGCCGCCGAACAGGACGCCCAGGGTCTGGAGCGCCTCGACCACCTCGGCCGGGTCGGGTGTGGTCACGCGCGTGTACCGGTTCGGTGCCATCTCGATGAGGCCGGCGCGGGCGAGCTGGCTCAGCGCTTCGCGGATCGGCGTGCGGGAGACGCCGAGCCACGCGATCAGCTCGTCGTCGTTGAGGCGCTCGCCGGGCTCGAGCGTGCCGTCCATGATCGCGTCGTGGATCTTCTGACGCACGGTGTCGCGGAGCAGCTGGTGCTCGGTCGGTGCGCTGGTCGGGACCGGCATGCGGGTTCCTTCGGCTCGGGAGGGCGGCGGACGGGTCGCGCAGGGGACCCGCGCCTCACGGTACCTGATATACGAACGGTGTTGCGCTCGGTCGGCAGCGTGTCAGTCGTCGAGTCCCAGCAGGCGCACCGTGGTCGCGTCCTCCTCCCCGTCGTACCAGCGGTCGAGCACGGCGCGGAACGGAGCGGCGTCCGCAGCCGCACGGGCGAACAGCGTCATCGAGGAACGCAGCTTCACGGCGTCGATGCCGCCGAGGAGGTCGTCGACGGTCCGTGCCGGCGCGTCCGCCGCCGCCGCGGACGCCTCGTGCAGCCGCGGGCCGAGGACGGGGTGCCCGAGGTACGCCCGCGCTTCCCCGAGTCCGGAGATCGCGTACCGCTGCGCCGTGGTCGAGCGGCCGAGCCCGACGAGCTGCGGGAACACGAACCACATCCAGTGCGACGACTTCCGTCCGCGGCGCAGCTCGGCGAGCGCGGTGTCGTGGACGCCGTCCTGCGCGCGGACGAAGCGGTCGAGGTCGTACTGGTCGGTGCTCACCGGACCACGTCCCCCCAGCCGTACCGGACCGTGGTGCCGTCCACCACGAGCAGCGAGTCGGGCTCCCGGTCGAACAGCCCGGGCATGCCGACGGCGTCCGGCAGGTCTCCGTCGAGTCGCTCGGCGTGGGCAGCACGGATCGTCAGCGGTGGGTGCTGCCGCTGCCAGAACAGCGTCTGGGCGAGGTGTCGTGCGTGGATGCCCTGACGCGTCGTGAGCTCCGTCGCCAACGGGGTGTCGACGACGGCGCCGGCCACGACCCGGACGGCCACGTCGTGACGGGGCTGCGGCGTGCCTCCCGTCCTCGCCAGCGCGCCTGGCGACCCCGGCAGCCCACCGGCCGTCCGCCCCCGCACCCACCGCACGGGGTGCAGGGCGCGTGCCGGGTGTCGCACCGATCGGTAGGACAGCGTGTCCCCGCGCCGCCGCGCGCGTGCGTGCGCGAACGTGTACGGCACCCCGAGCAGCGCGTGCGCGGCGACGATGGCGGGCACGTTGGCGGTGTCCACCGTGCGGTAGACGACCCCGCGGCGGCCGCTGTCGTCCACCGTCGGGACCTCGATCGTGACCTCGGTCATGGTGCCGAGGCGTCCGGACGGCGGGAACGGCGGGACGCGCGTCTCGCGGAAGACGTAGGCCGACAGCCCGGCCCACGCGCTGCCGTCGATGACGTCCGGGCGTGTGCCGCGGGGGACCAGGCGTGCGAGGGAGGCCGGCTCGTGCCGCCAGTGGGCGAACACGATGTCCTCCCACGCGTGCACCGTGACCGGGCGGTGCAGCAGCGGCACCGCGGCACGGGCGCGCGACGGCTCGGTCACCGCTTCGGCGCGTGCCGGCCGACGCGCACGGCCCAGGCGACGAGCGGTGCCTGCAGCGGCAGGCGGAGGACGGACAGGAGCCGCATGGTCCGGCTCGACCGCGGACTGTCGAGCAGGTCGCCGGCCATCTTCAGGTTGGCGGGGAACACCGCGAGGAACAGCGCCGCCGCCGCCCACCCGGCCGCCCGACGCGTCGCCGGGATCGCGAGACCCGTCGCGATGCCGAGCTCGGCGGCCCCGGAGGCGAGGGTGGTCAACCGGGGCGGCAGTGCGTCGGGAACGATGCGGTCGTAGCCGCGCGGCCGCACGAAGTGGGTGACACCGGCGCCGCCCAGCACGACGGCCAGACCGGCGGCGGTACGGGTGGCGCGTCGTTCGCGCTCGCGTCGTCGCATGGACCCATCGTGCCCGCGTCGTCCTCGACGCGCACCGAGAGCACCCGGGGTGTCAGGTGAGCGCGGTCGCCACGAGGTCCAGGATCGCCGCGGCGACGTCCGCCTTGCTGCCGGAGGTCTCGCGGACGACCTCGCCGCCCGGGACGAGCACCTCGATCGCGTTCTCCTCGCGTTCGAACCCCGACGACCAGCCGACGTGGTTCACGACCAGCAGGTCAGCGGGCTTCCGGGCGATCTTGGCGCGACCGAGCTCGATGCGTGCGGCGCGGTCGGGTTCGGTCTCGGCCGCGAACCCGACGATGATCTGGCCCGTCCGCCGGGACGCCACGAGGTCGGCGAGGACGTCGGGGTTCCGCACCAGCTCGAGCGTCAGGCGGTCGCCCTGGGCGTCCTTCTTGAGCTTCTCGGCGTGCACCTCGGCGGGACGGTAGTCGGCGACCGCGGCGGTCATCACCACGACGTCGGCATCGGCTGCGGCGGCGTGGACCGCCTCGGCCAGTTCGAGCGCGGACCCGACGGGCACGACCGTGGCCTCGAGGTCGCGGGTGAGCGAGGCGTCGAGGTTCGCAGCGACCACCGTGACGTCCGCCCCGCGCCGAGCGGCGTCGGCGGCGATCGCGAGGCCCTGGCGGCCGCTCGACCGGTTGCCGACGAAGCGGACGGGGTCGAAGGGCTCGCGGGTGCCACCGGCGCTGACGAGGACGCGCACCCCGGCGAGGTCGCCCTGCTCGCCACGGGCGCCGGTCCCCGCGAGGTCGGTCGCGCCCGCCTTGTCGCTCGCACTGGCCCCGCGCCCGTCGGTCGGTCCGGCATCGCCGCGCCCGTCGGTCGATCCGCCGTCGCCGACCGGGAGGCGCGGGTCGGCTGCCGCAGGTCGTCCTGCGTCCGCGCCCTGGCCGAGCACAGCGAGCGCGCCGGCGACGATGTCGTCCGGCTCCGCCATGCGCCCCATCCCGGCGTCGTCGCCCGTCAACGCGCCCACGACGGGCCCGACGAACCGGACGCCGCGCTCCCGGAGCACGGTGACGTTCGCCCGGGTGGCCGGGTGCTCCCACATCTGCGGGTGCATCGCGGGTGCGACCACGACGGGCGCCTCGGTCGCCAGGAGCGTCGTGCCGAGCAGGTCCGGGGCGAGACCGGCGGCCATCCGGGCGAGGGCGTCGGCGGTGGCGGGGGCGACGACCACGAGGTCCGCGCGGCGGCCGAGGGACACGTGTCGGACCTCGGCGACGTCGTCGAACACGCTCGTCGTCACCGGGTTCCGGCTCAGCGCCTCGAGCGTCGGCAGTCCGACGAAGCGGAGCGCCCCCTCGGTCGGGACGACGTGCACGTCGTGCCCGAGCCGCACGAGTCCGCGGACCACCCCCACGGCCTTGTAGGCGGCGATGCCCCCGGTGATCCCCACGACGACGGTCAGACGGCGCTCTGCTGGTGCGTTCACGCCCGTCACGCTACCCGCGGCGGCGTGCGAGGATCGATCGCATGTGCACCGTCGTCGTCCGGGTCGACCCGGGGTCCGAGTGGCCCGTCACGATGCTCGCCCTCCGCGACGAGTCGCCCGAGCGGCCGTGGGACCCACCGGCCGCGTGGTGGCCCGACCGTGACCCCGCCGTCCGTGGCGTCCGTGACCGGTCCGCCGGCGGAGCGTGGCTCGCGGCGTCGGACTCGGCGGGACTCGCGGTCGTGCTCAACCGCGGGGAAGCGGTGCCGAGCGCCGACGGCACCTGGACGACCCGCGGCGTCGTGCCGCTCGACGCCGTCGCCGGCGCGTTGCCGGGACAGGACGGGACGCTGCCGACCACGCGCGCGTTCAACCTCGTGCGCGCCACGGCGGACGGCGCCGAGGTCGTGACGTGGGACGGCTCCCGGGTCCGCACCACGCCGCTCGGACCGGGCGTGCACATGGTCACGCACGGCGAACCGGACGACCCGGTCGCGCCACGCATCGGGCGGTGGCTCGACGCGTTCCGGGCGGTCGACGCTCCCGTCGGCCCGCCGGAGCTCGGTCCGTTCGACGAACTCCGTGCCGTCGACGCCGGCGACGACGCGGGCGACGGGTGGAGCGGGTGGTTCGGACTGCTCGCCGACTCGGCCGCGCTGCCGACGGACCACCCGGACGCGATCCTCCGTGACGCCCACGAACGCGAGGGGCACGTCGCCACGCTGTCGATCGTGGCGGCGGCGGTCGGTCCCTCGCGCACGGTGCTGCAGCACGCCCGACTCACCCAGCCGGGGCGGTTGGACGGGTCCGTCGAGCTCCACCGCGCCTGAACCCCGCCACAGCGCGGGACCGGTCACGCCATAGACGACGCGCGTAGCGTCCGAGCGTGATCTGCGGAACACGCTCCCTCCTCGCCACGGTGACGGCGCTCGCCGCCGTGCTCGCGCTCGGAGCATGCGCCGAGGACGCCACGGTCGCCGCGACCCCGACCTCCGTGGTGACCCGGACGGCCCGGCCGTGGGACCGTGCACCGGGAGCGCGTGTGGTCGTCATCGGTGACTCGATCACCGGCGGGCACGGTCTCGCGGACGGTGAGGCGTGGCCCGCGATGCTCGCGAAGCAGGAGCGGTGGCAGCTCACGAACCTGTCGTGCGACGGCGCCGGGGTGCTCACGGCCGGTGACGGTGACGCGTGCGACAGCACCTACGAGGCGCTCGTGCAGCGCGCGGTCGACCTCCGTCCCGCGGTGGTGCTGGTCCAGGCGAGTTCGAACGACCTCGGCCAGGACGACGACGAGGTGGACGGGGCGAGCGAGGAGCTCGTCGCCGACGTCCACCGCCTCCTGCCGCACGCACGCGTCATCGGTCTGAGCGCGATCTGGGCCGAGCAGGCCCCTCCCGACCAGCTCGCGTCGATCTCCGACGCACTCCGGTCGGCGGTGCAGGAGGAGGGCGGGACCTTCGTCGACATCGGCGAACCGCTGCGCGGGCACCCGGAGTGGATGCAGTCGGACGACGTGCACCCGACGTCCCGCGGGCAGCGCGCGATCGAGGCTGCGGTGGCGGCGGCGTTCGCGCGGGACGACGTGCAGTTCTGATCGCGCCCGTGCGCCGGGCCGCCCGTGCGCAGGCCGCGCGGGACCGGGCTGCACCGGCGGGACGGGACCGCGCCGCGCCTCCCGACCGGTGACTCAGGCGGGCGGCGTCGTCCCGGTGAGGTCCTCGGCGACCGCCCACAGCGACCGGGCCAGGTCCGCGCTCCGGGCCGACCGGGGGATCGACGCCGTGGTGGTCGGACCGACGAGCCCGAAGGGGCCGGACGGTCCGTAGTAGGCACCCCCGACCGCGTTCGGGCCCACGGCCGCGTACAGCAGCGGCTCGGAGCCCTGTGCGACGTCCTGCGTGAAGGGGAGCGCCCGGTTGCTCGCCCGCACCGGCTTCGCCCGGCCGAGGGACCTGCCGGCCGACTGGAGGTTCGTGCGGGTGTACCCGGGGTGCGCCGCGGTGCTGACGAGTGGCCAGTCGAGCTCCACGGCGAGGCGGTGCAGGTGCAGTGCGAGGAGGAGGTCCGCGAGCTTCGACTGTGCGTAGGCGCGCCAGCCGTTGTACCCGCGTTCCCACTGCAGGTCGTCGAAGCGGATCCGACCGGGGACCGCCGCGATGCTCGACATCGTCGCCACGCGCGGGTCGGACGCGCGCAGGAGCGCGGGCAGCAGGAGGTTGGTCAGCGCGAACGGGCCGAGGAAGTTCGTCCCGAACTGGAGCTCGAAGCCGTCCACCGTCTCGAAGCGCCGCGGCGGTGCCATCACACCAGCGTTGTTCACGAGCACGTCGAGCGGGCGGTCCTCGGCGAGGACCCCGGCGGCGAAGCGGCGCACACTGGACAGGTCGGCGAGGTCGAGTTCCCGGACCTCCACGTCGGCGTCCGGGTGGTCGGTGCGGATCGACGCCGCGGCGTCCTCACCCTTCGACGGGGTCCGGACGGCGAGGACGACGGACGCGCCGGCCGCGGCGAGGCGCGTGGCGGTCTCCCGACCGGTCCCGCTGTTCGCGCCCGTGACGATGATGCGGCGGCCGGTCTGGTCGGGGATCTGCGGCATGTCGGTGACCGTACACGCGGGGGCTGGCCACCAGCGGGAGCGCGTGCTACATTGATGCAAACGCATGGAAATGTGTCTGGAGGAGACATGAGCAACGCATTCGGCACCGACCGCCCCTCGGACGTGCCGCCGCCCGCACCCGAGCGGATCGGACCAGTGCAGCTCGGTCTCGACACCTTCGGCGACGTCACCGAGCTCCCGGACGGCAGCACCAAGTCGGACGCGCAGAGCATCCGTGACGTCCTCGACCAGGCGGTCCTCGCCGACCAGGTCGGCGTCGACTTCATCGGCGTCGGCGAGCACCACCGCGCCGACTTCGTGGTGAGCGCGCCGGAGGTCGTCCTCGCCGCCATCGCCGCCCGGACCTCCCGCATCCGCGTCGGCTCGGCGGTCACGGTGCTCTCGTCCGACGACCCCGTCCGCGTGTACGAGCGCTTCGCGACGGTCGACGCGCTCTCCGACGGGCGTGCCGAGGTCATCCTCGGTCGCGGCTCGTTCACCGAGTCCTTCCCGCTCTTCGGGTACGACCTCGCCGACTACGAGGTCCTCTTCGAGGAGAAGCTCCAGCTCTTCGCCGCCCTGCGTGGCGGCGACAAGGTCACCTGGTCCGGCATGAAGCGCGCGTCCCTCGTCGACCAGGACGTCTTCCCCAAGCTCGAGCACGGCCCCATCCCGACCTGGGTCGGCGTGGGCGGTTCGCCCCAGTCGGTCATCCGTGCCGCGTCCTACGGCCTGCCGCTGTTCCTCGCGATCATCGGCGGGCAGCCGGCGCAGTTCGCCCCGTTCTCACGCCTCTACCGCCAGGCGCTCACGCAGCTCGACCTGCCGCAGCAGCCCATCGCGATGCACTCGCCCGGTTTCGTCGCCGCCACCGACGAGGAAGCCGCCGAGCGCTACTGGCCGTACCACAAGGCCGTCACCGACCAGCTCGGCCGCGAGCGCGGCTGGCCGCCCCTCGACGTCGCCGGCTACCGTGCCGGGCTGTCCGCCGGCGGCTCGCTCTACGTCGGCTCGCCCGAGACGGTCGCGCGGAAGATCGCGCGGAACATGCGGATCCTCGGCGTCTCCCGGTTCGACATGCGGTACGCGACCGGCCGGCTCCCGCACGAGGACATGATGCGGTCGATCGAGCTCTACGGCACGCAGGTCGCGCCGCGGGTGCGCGAGCTGCTGGCCGAGCCCGTCCCCGTCCCGTAGGCGCTCCGTCCGACCGCGCGGTCGCGCTGTCGGACGGGAGGCGCGGTGCGCTTCCTCGACGCGCCCTCACGGGGCCGACGGGTACCGTCCAGGGCATGTCGTCGCGTCCTGCTGCCCTCGAACGCCGGTTCCGCGGTCGGATCGCGGGCGTCGGCACGACCTCGGGCGTCCGCATGGTGATCGGGATGTGGGAGCAGTCGCCGTTCGGGGCGTTCACGGACGTGTTCGTGGAACTGCCCGACGGCTCCAGCGTGCTCCTCGCACCGGACGAGATCGTCGCCGCCTACGTCTCCGGCACCTACCGGTTCGACGCCGTCTCGGTCGTGGACGTCAGCGCTCGCCGGACCGCGCGCGGGATCGAGCTCAACGCCGGGGCCCTCCGTGCATCGATCGCCGTCGGCGCGATCTCGCCGCTCGGACGCGTGCTCCGCATCGTCCCGAAGCGCGTCGCGCGGGACCCCCGTTGGCTCGCGGCGATCGACCCGGTGGCGCGCATCGTCGCACCGGGTTCGGCCACGGCGGGATCCGCCGGGAACGGCCGCCGCGAGTACTACGGCGTGACCGGGGCGCACGACGTCACGGCCGTCAGCGGCACCTGGGCCGATGAACCGCTGGGTTCGTTGGCGCCGCTCGACCCGCCCGTCGCGTTCGGCTTCGCGTCGATGCCGCGCATCCCGCAGGTCGTGGACGTCGAGACGACCATCCGCGAGCCCGCCTGACGCACCGCCGCGCGACGCCCCCGGCGCCGGGCGAGCCGTGCGGACCGGACCGACGTGTCGGACGCGGGTCGCGCCTCCCGGCCTGCCCGGACGCGCCCAGGGTGGAGGGGCACACTGGTCGGAACGGAACGCGCCCCGGGGAGACCCGGCCGCACGTCGGGCACAACGGGGCGCACGACGCGAGAGGAGCACCATGACCGACACAGAGGCAGACCAGCGCGCAGCCATCTCGGACATCGTCCACGGAGCCCACACGGCACTGCTGACGACCGTGAGCGAGGACGGCCAGCTCCACGCACGACCGCTCGCCGTGCAGGACAAGGCGTTCCACGGCACGCTCCGGTTCCTCGTGCAGGACGGCAGCGAGAAGGTCGAGGACATCGCCCGCAACCCGCACGTCAACGTCGCGATCGAGTCACAGGGCGGCTACCTGTCCATCGCCGGCACCGCGACCGTGACCCGCGACGACTCGGTGATCGACGAACTGTGGTCGCCGTTCGCCGAGGCGTGGTTCCCCGAGGGGCGGCAGGACCCGTCGATCCGGCTCCTCACCGTCGAGGGTGACTCGGTCGAGTACTGGACGCAGGACACCGGCCCCGTCGGCAGCCTCGTGCAGACGCTCAAGGCTGCGATCGGCAAGCAGAGCCAGCCGGACACCGGGGACCACGGCACCGTCCAGCTCTAGCGGTGGGGGCGGGTCCGGGGCCGACCCGGAACGACGTTGTCGATGTCGTACGACAGCGGCGACGTCGTTCCGGGTCGGCGTCACCCGACCGCCCGGCTCGTCACGGCGGGCCGAGCAGCCACAGCACGGCGACCAGCACCGGCTGCCCGAGGACCGCGCAGACCACCAGGGTCCACCGCATCCACGGCTTCGCCACGAGTTCCGGCGACCCGAACAGCGGCGCGAGCGGCATGAGCAACCGGGGCGTCGACGCCATCGGCAGCGACACCGCGAAGATGTAGAGCGCGTACGCCGCCGAGAACAGCACGGTCGTGGTGCCCAGCTTCCGGGTGGACCGGCGGAGCAGCCAGACCGGGTACGACACCAGCAGGAACACCACGATGAGCACGCCGCCGACGCCGAGCCAGCGCGCCGCGATGAGGAACCACGGCGTGAGCGGCATGAAGTCGACCCGACCGATGAAGTTCACCCACCAGGACATCTCGGTCTCGAGGTAGGCGTTCGGCTGCCCCGTCACGTGCGCGGCGATGAGCGGCCAGGCGAACCCGGCGGCGACCATCACGACCCCCGCGGCGACGACCTGCACCCGTTCGAGCACCGGGAACGCGTCGAGCGTCCGTACACCGTCGGCACGGGCTGCGCGTCGGGCTCCCACCCACCGGACGAGCGCGACGACGCCGAGCACGAGCGGGATGGCGAGCGCCCCGGGGCGGGTGAACGCCGCGACGACACCGAGGAGCGTCAGCAGTCCGTAGCGCCGACGCTCCAGGGCGAGGAGCGCGCCGAACGTCAGCGCGAGGAACATGCTCTCCGCGTAGCCCACCTGCAACAGGAAGGACAGCGGGCCGCACGTGAAGAAGAACACCGCCCACAGTGCCGCGGCCGACCCAGCCCGGTCGGCGACGAGGCGGTGCAGCAGGACGGTGGCGAGGAGCCCGGCGAGCAGCGCGATCGCCGGCGCGCCGACGTCGAACGGCACGCCCGTCGACGCGGTCAGCATCCGGATGGTGAACGGGAACGCGGGCAGGAACGCCCACGCGTTCTGGGCGACGTGCCCCGCGGCGTCGAGCGGCAGCGTCGACGGGTAGCCGTGCACCGAGATCTGCTCGTAGTACTGGCCGTCCCACGCCGTCAGGAAGTTGAGGAAGCCGTGGTCGTTGCCCCAGATCGCGTTCTCGGGCAGTGCGCGCCCGATGAGCGGGTACGCCAGGGCGAGCCAGAACGTGGACGCGATGCGCCCTCCGGTCCACACCAGGAGCACGGCGGCCCACGCCGGGAGACTCGTCGCGAGGTCGAGGACCCGGCGACGTCCGCTGGTGATCGACTCGGGGAGGGTCCCGTCCAGTCGACTCACCGCAGCGCTCCGCGGTGTTCGGGCAGGGCAGGGGGCACGCCCCGAGCGTAGACGGCGGTGGCCTGGGCGTTCCTCACAGAGCGGCTCGGTGCGCGTTCCGGCGTCGATCCGGAGCGGATCCGGACGGGAGGCGCGGCGTGCGTTCTGCAGGGCAGAAACGGCTCGGCGGGTGGCCGGTGCCCGTCGTCCGTGCTCGCCTAGCCTGGAGTCCCCGTCCACCATCCGTGAGGAGCACCGTGCCGAACAAGACCGCCATCGTGACCGACAACGCCCCGAAGCCCGCCGGGCCCTACAGCCAGGGCATCGTCGCGAACGGCTTCCTGTACACCGCCGGCTTCGGCCCGCAGGACCCCGCGACGGGTGAGATGGCCGACGACGTCGCCGGTCAGACCGCCCAGGTGCTCGCCAACGTCGCCGCCGTGCTCGCCGAGCACGGGGCATCGCTCGACGACGTCGTGAAGTCGACCGTGCACCTCGAGCACTCCGACCGGGACTTCGCGGCGTTCAACGAGGAGTACGCGAAGCACTTTTCCCAGCCGTACCCGGTGCGCACGACCGTGCAGTCGCACCTCGCCGGCATCCTCGTCGAGATCGACGTCGTCGCGGTCCTCCCGACCGGTCGGTGACCCGACTGCCTCGGCGTCTGATCGCTGAGTGAAGCTTCATCGACCCCCGGCTCCCCAGCCGTCCCGACGGACGCCGGAGCCGGGGGTCGCGTGCGTCAGCAGCCCCCCGGCGAGCACCGGGACCCCCGCGACGAGGACGTCGTCGATGCCCTCGGCGAGCAGCATCGGCTCGTCGTACGTCGAGCGGGCACGGACCCGTCCTGGGTCGACCACGACGAGGTCGGCGGTCCAGCCCGGCGCCACGGCACCCCGCCGGCCGAGCCGGAAGAGCTCCGCCGGCAGCGTCGACAGGTGCTGCTGCACCTCCCACCAGGAGAGCAACCCCGTACGGGCGTAGTCGCCGAGGTAGCGCGCGAAGGTGCCGTACGCGCGGGGGTGCGGGTGCGTGCCGACGAAGATGCCGTCGGACCCGCCGGTGTGACCGCCGTACCGGAACAGCGCTGCCAGCTGGTCGGGCGTCCTGGGGTGCGGGACGCGCATCACGACGGTGACCTGCAGCTCCGAGTCGACGAGGACGTCGAGCGCGAGGTCGACGGGGTCCGTGCCCGTGGCGCCCGCTGCCTCGGCGAGGGTCCGGCCCTGCAGGGCGTGGAACTCGGCGGCCGGGACGTGCGAGAGCGTGATCTGTCGCGCCCAGTCCGTCCCGAGGTCGGCCCGACCGAGCACGCGTTCCAGCACGGCCGCGCGCACGGCCGCTCGTCCGTCGTCCGTCCGGATCGCCCGGGCGAGGTCGTCCGTGCCGGGGCGCGCGAGTGCGGCGGGCAGCAGCAGCATGGACAGGATCGTGCACCCGCGCGAGTACGGGTAGGCGTCGAACGACAGCGGCGAACCGGCCGCCTCGGCGCGGTCGAGCTCCGCGAGTGCGAGGTCGACGGGCGCGTGCAGGTGCGACACGTGGGCGCGTCCACCGCCGGCGCGGACGATCCGGACGATCTCGTCGATGCCCGCTGCGGCGTTCGTCTCGTACCCGCCGCGCATGTGCGTGACGTAGCGGCCCTCGACGGCAGCCGACTCGGCGGCGAGCGCGGCGATCTCCTCGGCGTCGGCGAACAGCCCGGGGACGTAGTCGAGGCCGGTCGCGAGCCCGACCGCGCCGTCGGCCATGCCCTGCCGGACGAGGGCGCGCATCGCGTCGAGCTGGGCAGCGGTCGGACCGCCGGGCTCGTCGCCCATCACCTCGTGCCGCACGGTACCGGCGGGGACGAGTGCGGCGACGTTGACGGCGGTGGTGCCGTCGTAGGTCGCGAGCAGCCCCGCGATCCCGCCGCCGCGGTAGGTCGGATGGGGGCCGTCGATGGCGGCGAAGTACCGGGCTGCGTAGGAGCCGTCCCCGGGTGCCGGCCCGACGCCGTCCTGGCCGGTGATGATCGTCGTGACGCCCTGGCGGAGCAGTGCGAGCTGGACGTCCTCGTCGAACACGAGGGAGCCGGCGTGCGAGTGGGCGTCGACGAAGCCGGGCATGACGAGGCGGCCGTCACAGTCGATCGTGCTGGCCCCCGCCGGCGATCCCGACCGGGTGCCGACGTCGACGATCCGTCCGTCCTCGACGAGCACGTCGGCGCGCACGATTCCCTCGTCCGCGACGACCGCGCCGCCGCGGAGGAGGACCGGGCGCGCCCGCTCGCTCACCGCGCGAGTCCCGCGACGAGCCGCTCGGCGCGGGCGCGGAGGGCGTCGAAGTCGCCGCTGGTCAGGGCGTCGCCGACGAGCGGCGAGCCGAGCCCCACCGCCACCGCCCCGGCCGCCAGGTAGTCGGGCGCGTCCTCCACCCCGATGCCACCCGTGGGGATCACGTCCACGAAGTCGAGCGGCGCGAGCACCTGCTTGAGGAACGCCGGGCCGCCGAGCTGCGCGGCCGGGAAGACCTTCACGGCACGCGCGCCGAGCCGCCAGGCGTGGACGATCTCGGTCGGGGTCGCGGCCCCGGGGTACCAGCCGAGCCCGCGTTCGTGGGCGCGTTCCCCGACGGCGGGGTCGAGGTGGGGGCTGACCGCGAACACCGCGCCCGCCGCGGCCGCTTCGTCGAGCTGGCGGGGTTCGAGCACCGTGCCGACCCCGATGGACGCTGCGGTGCCGTAGCGGTCGGCGGCCCAGGCGATGCCCTCCCGCCATCGCGGCGTGTTCGTGGTGATCTCGACCGCCCGGACCCCCGCGTCCACGAGCGTGGCGATCACGTCCTCGACGTGCTCCCCGGTGCCGCCGCGGAGGATCGCGATCGCCGGACCCGCGGCGTGCCGGTGCCGTTCGTGGCCCCGGGAGTCCGGAGCGGTGCTGGTGGTGTCCGTCATGGTTCATTCCTCGTGGTCGTCGGGCGGTGTCGGACCGTGGGGGTCAGCGGTCGACGTGGTCGTGGACGGCGTGGTCGACGTCCGGATCGGTGCGCGGTTCGAGCAGGGCGGCCGGGTCCGGGCGTCGCCAGTCGCTCTCGACGGTGCAGGCGAGGGCGCCGGCGTCGGCGGCGCGGTCGAGTGCCTCGGTGGCGGGGGCGCCGGTCAGGGACGCCGCGAGCCAGCCCGCGACGAAGGCGTCCCCGGCGCCGACGGGGTCCACCACCCGCACCGGGGTCGCCGCCCGGCGCAGGAGCTGCCCGTCGATGGACGCCACCGCCCCGCGCGAGCCGAGCTTCACGACGGCGCGGCCTCGACCGAGCGCGGCGAGGGCGTGTGCGAGCGAGGCCTCGTCGGTGTCCTCGGCCTCGTCGATCCCGAGCACGAGCCGTGCCTCGTCGTCGCCGGCGAACACGATCGAGGCACGGCGGGCGACGGCCCGGTAGCGCTCGCGGGCGGTGTCCGCGTCGATGAGCTTGGGGCGGTGGTTCACGTCGAAGGACACCGGCACGCCGGCTGCCTCCGCACGGTCGACGGCCGCCGTGACGGCATCACGGGCGTGCTCGGAGAGCGCGAGGGTGATCCCGGTGACGTGCAGGAACGCCGCGGACTCGACGATCCCGGGCGGCAGGTCGTCCGGTCGGAACGCCGAGGCCGCGGATCCCCGGCGGTGGTAGGTCACCCGGGTGCGGCCGTCGGCGAGACGTTCCTTCATCATGATCCCGGTCGAGCGCTCGGGGTCCGCCACCGCGACCACGTCGACGCCCTCGTCCCGGACGTCCCTGACCACCCGGTCCCCGGCGGGGTCCGTGCCGACGCGGCCGATCCAGGTCGTCGGCACGCCCGCCCGCACGAGCCCGATCGCCACGTTGCTCTCCGCGCCCCCGGTGTCGACGCGCATGTGTTCGAGGTCCGGAACCGCGCCCGTGTCACCACCGGTCAGGAGCAGCATCGTCTCCCCGAACGTCAGGACGCTGCCGGTCACCGGGTGCCCTTCGACAGTGCGAGCTGGGCGGACGAGGAGCCGAGCGCGACGGAGATCTCCCGCGCGGTGCGGACGACACCGTCCCCGAGTTCGCGGACCGCCGCCGCCGGGAAGCGTGACGCCAGCCCGGAGATGCTCATGGCGCCGACGACCTGGTTCGCGTGGTCGAACACGGGGGCCGCGACGCAGCGGATGTCCGGCTCGTTCTCACGGTCGTCGATGCCGTACCCGCGGCCGTGCGTGCGGTCGATCTCGGCGCGCCAGCGGTCGTCGTCCACGATGGAGTGCTCGGTCATCGCCGTGGCCGGCTCGGCGAGCACACGCTCGAGGAGCTCCGGCTCGCCGAAGGCGACCATGGCCTTGCCGGACGCCGTGTTGCGCATCGGCAGGCGGTTGCCGATCCGGGAGCCCATCCGGACCGTCCCGCGCGTCTCGACCTTGTCGACGTAGACGATGTCGGTACCGTCCGGCACCACGAGGTGGCAGGTGAGGCCGGTCTGCTCGGCCGTCCGTCGGAGGAACGGGGCCGCCGCGGCCCGCAGGTCGATGCCCTCGAGGTAGCTCTGACCGAGCAGGAGCGCGCCGACCCCCAGGGTGAACCCGGCGTCCGGCGTCCGTCGGAGCAGGTCGTTCTCGATCATCGGCGCGGTCAGCCGGAGCACGGTGGACTTCGACGTGCCGAGCTCCGCCGCGAGCACGGTGAGGGACACCGACGTCTCGCCGTTCCGCGTGCGGTCGGCGATGCAGTCGAGCAGCCGGAGCCCACGACGCAGCGACAGCGCGGCGTTGCGCGTCGGGGCGTCGTCGCCGACCGGGACCGCCGGGGTCGTGGCGCGCATCAGAACCACGTCGCGATCGTGTCGAGCACCGTCTCGTCGTCGTCGATGACGACCACCTGACGCCACTTGTCGAAGACGGTGCAGGGGTGCGAGATGCCGAACACCACCACGTCGCCCGGCGTCAGCGCGGGCGCATCGTCGGTCGTCGCGAGGTAGCAGTGCTGGTCGTCGAGGCGTGTCACGGTGACCGACCCGGGTGGGGGGACGATCCGCCGGGCGGCAGCCGCGCCTCCCGGCCCGGCGAGGTCCGTACCGGGCCGGATCGTGCGGACCACGGGCAGTCCCTCGTCGAAGGAGATGTCCCGCTTGCCGACGGCGACGAGTGCCAGGCCAGGCTCCGGGCAGGAGGTGACGCGCCCCCAGACCTCGATCGCGGCGACGAGCGAGCCCTCCTCCGGGTGACGGCCGAACGGGGTGCGCTCGGCGTAGAAGCCGTCGTCGTGCGTGAGGTAGGCGCCGGACCGGAGGAGCACGTCGAGGTCGTCCGGGCGGCCGTCGACGGCGTCGACCACGCCGTCGAACCACGCGCTGCCACCCATGCTGAACAGTGCCCGCGGCGCGTCGACCAGCGGTCGGACGGCAGCCGCGACCTCGAGCACGCCCTCCACGTAGGCACGTGCCGCGTCGACGCCGGGCAGCCCGCCCTCGTACCCGGACACCCCGCGCACGGACAGTCCCGCGACGTGGGCGACCCGGGCGAGGTCCACTGCCGCCGCGGGGGAGCGGACGCCGGTGCGTCCGCCGGGGAAGCCGACCTCGACCAGGACGTGGAGGTCGCCGTCGACCGTCGCCTGCGCCGCACGTCCGGCCTCGACGCCGGCGGGGGAGTCGACGTAGCAGAGCACGTCCGCGTGGGGGTCCGCGGCGCGACGGGAGGCGAGCCAGGCCAGGCCCGTGGGGTCGAGCACCTCGTTCGCGACGAGGATCCGGTGGATGCCGTGCTCCCACGCCACCATCGCCTGCTGCACGGACGCCACCGTGACGCCCCACGCACCTGCCGCGACCTGCCGTTCGGCGAGGACGGGGGCCATGTGCGTCTTCATGTGCGGCGCGAAGAGCAGGCCGTGACGGTCGACGTAGGCCTGCATGACGGCGGTGTTGTCCGCGAGCGCGGTCTCCCGCAGCGTCATCACCGGCAGGTACGCGTGGTCGAGGACGTGACGCGTCGGCGGCGCCGCGGGGTCCGGAGCACCCTTCGTCGTGACGGTGCCGGGGGCGGTCGCCGGGGGTGTGGTCGTCATCGAGCCTCCTTGCGTCTGCGGTGCCCCCAACGCTCCTGGTGCCGGGTGGGTCGGGGCAACGCCGTCGTGCTCACCATTCTGCTGTGCAGAACGGTGATTCGCGCGGGTGCACCACGACGTCACGGAAACCGATCGGGGCTAGCATTCGACGTGGCATGACGACGACGATGACGACACGACGACGGGGGAGCACGGCGGTGGCGGTGCTGGTCGCCGGCACGTTCTTCATGGAGCTCCTCGACGGGACGATCCTCGCGACCGCGGCACCGGCGATGGGACGCGACCTCGGGGTGGACTCGGCCGCCGTCGGTGTGGCGATCACCGCCTACCTCGTCACGCTCGCGGTCTTCATCCCGGTCAGCGGGTGGCTCACCGACCGGATCGGATCGCGGACGGTGTTCGCCGGGGCGATCGCCCTGTTCACGGTCGCCTCTGCGTTGTGCGCGCTCTCGACCGGGCTGGTGGACCTGACGATCTGGCGCATCGTGCAGGGACTCGGCGGGGCGCTCATGGTCCCCGTCGGGCGGCTCGTCGTCCTGCGCAGTGCCGGGCGCGACCAGCTCGTCACCGCCATCGCGATCCTGACGTGGCCCGCACTCGCCGCGCCGATCATCGCGCCGTTCGTCGGCGGCGTGCTCGTCGACACACTTTCCTGGCACTGGATCTTCCTCGTGAACATCCCGCTCGGGTGCATCGCGTTCGTCGCCTCCCTCGTGCTCGTCCCGCAGGAGCGCGCGGCGGAGCGAGTGCCCTTCGACTGGACCGGCTCGCTCCTGGCCTGCTTCGGCCTCGGTTCGCTCGTCGTCATGGCGTCCCTGCTCGCACTCGACCGGGTGCCGGTGGTGGCGGTCGTGATCGCCGGTGTCGTCGGCGCCGTCTGCTGCTGGCTGGCGGTCCGGCACTTCCGACGCGCCCCGCACCCGATCATGGGGCTCGAGTCCTTCCGGCTCGAGACCTTCCGTGTCTCCCACGCGGGCGGCGGCCTCTTCCGGTTGGCGGTCTCCGCCGTGCCGTTCGTGCTCCCGCTGCTGTTCCAGGACGCGTGGGGCTGGAGCGCCGTGCTCGCCGGGTCCGCAGTCCTCTGGGTGTTCGTCGGCAACCTCGGCATCAAGCCGATGACGACGCCGTTCCTGCGGTGGTTCGGTTACCGGCCCGTCATCATCGTCTCGAGCGCGGTCGCCGCGGCGAGCGTCGTCGCGATGGTGTTCATGACCGAGGACACACCGTTCTGGGTCCTCGCCGTGCTCCTCGTCGTGAGCGGTGCGGCCCGTTCGGTCGGGTTCACGGCCTACAACACGATCGCCTTCGCCGACGTCGAGCAGGCGGACATGACACCTGCGAACACGCTCTCGTCGACGCTGCAGCAGACGGCCGCGGGCTTCGGGGTCGCGGTCGCCGCGGTGGTCATCCGCGCCGCCGCGGGGCTGTCCGGGTCGGGGCCGTACGACGTCGCGTTCTGGGTCATCGCCGTGCTGCTCGTCGTCGCGTGCGTCGAGGGCGTGCTGATGAGCCGCACAGCGGGGGAGACCGTGCGGCCCGCGGCACGGGTGCGCGCCTGAGCGGGTGCGGCGAGCGGCCGCCGACGGGTGCGCGCCTGACGGGTGCGGCGCGCGGCCGCCGACGCGGGTGCGCCTGACGGGTGCGGCGCGCGGCCGCCGACGCGGGTGCGCCTGACGGGTGCGGCGCGCGGCCGCCGACGCGGGTGCGCCTGACCGCGCGTCGGCCGTTCGCCGCGCCGTCACACGGACGAAACCCGCACCGCGCTACAGTCTCAGCATCCGTTTGCGAACGCCGAGTACGGTTGCCCGCGGCAGGGTGACCGGAAACGCCCGGAACAGGAAGGCAGCATGGCCGCGCCAGAGCAGCAGGGGACGATCGCAGCCGACACGGCCGCGGAACCGACCGCGCTGCGCGTCGTCAGCTACAACCTCCGCGAGCACACCGCCAACGGCGAACTCGCCGCACTGGCCGAGGCATCGCAGGCCGACGTGATCTGCGTCCAGGAGTGCGACAGCAACGACCTCGCACCGTCCGTCGCCGGGTTGTCCCTCGCCGCGTCGACGAAGGCGAACCGGCTCGGGCTCGCGATCTACAAGCGCGACGACCGCTTCGAGGTCGAGGACTTCAGCATCCACTCGCTGCAGAAGTCTCTGCACGACCGGGTCCTGGCCCCCGCCCACGAGCGGCTCATCGCCATGCGTCTGCGCGACACCGAGGCTGACGCCGAGGTCATCGTCGCGTCCTTCCACGCCTCGCCCCTGACGGCCACGAACTCCCTCCGCCGCAAGCAGATCGAGGCGGCGCACCAGTTCGTCCGCGACCTCTCGAACGAGGCGCCGGCGATCATGGTCGGTGACTTCAACTACCCGTGGTTCCAGACGAACCTCCGCCGGAAGATCGAGCAGCACGGGTTCGCGCTGTCGCTCTCCGACCAGCCGACGTACCTGCGCTACCGCAAGTTCACCGGACACTTCGACTTCGCGACGAGCGTCGGGCTGCACATCGCCGGCGTGGAGACCCTGCCCGCGGGCATCTCGGACCACCGGCCGATCCTGGTGCGGGCGCACTACGAGCACCCGGGAGCGACGGGCGCGGTCGCCGCCGTCGAGTCCCCGGCCGCCTGACTGCCGCCCGCCGCGGCTGGCGGGCGCGCTGGATACCGCGAGCGAGCAGGACACGCCGCGCGCGTTGCGTCGAGTGCG